>NZ_JBHXSU010000007.1:164077-495764 GCF_042715345.1 Streptomyces sp. NPDC058697 | reverse complement strand
GTCAACGACTCCGCGAAGGTGGTCTGCGGCAACGTCAAGACCGCCAACGCCAACGTCTACATCATCGACAGCGTCCTGATGCCCACCAGCTGACGGGAATCTCGCTTCCTGTGACGGGGAGAAAGAAGCAGGGACCGGGGCGATCCGCCCCGGTCCCTGCCCGTTCACAACCGGGCCAAGGGCGCGTCTTTTCACTCAACTCTTCACACAACAAATTCTCCGGGCATCGGCGTCACACACGTGGCCGGGGCGGGTCTGACGGAGTGAGAGCAGCTCAAGCAACTCACCAGTCCATAGGAAGAAGGACATGCCATGACCACGCAGACCGCGCCGGCCGGCAAGGACGTATCCGTCTCGCAGGGCGGCAAGTCGACGCAGACGATGACAGCCGTGGCCAGTGGTGCCACCGGGGCGGACCAGCCCGCCCCGGACCGCGGCAGGACCTCGATCGCCGATGTCGTCGTCGTGAAGGTGGCGGGCATCGCGGCCCGGGAGATCCCGGGGGTGTACGACATGGGCGGCGGCCTGTCGCGCACCATCGGCGCCGTGCGCGACCGGGTACCGGGCGGCCGGCCGAACGTCGGGCGCGGCGTCAAGGTCGAGGTCGGCGAGCGGCAGACAGCCATCGATCTCGACCTGGTGGTGGAGTACGGCGTTCCGATCACCGACGTGGCCCGCGACGTGCGCGAGAACGTGATCTCTGCGGTGGAGCGCATCACCGGGCTGGACGTGGTGGAGGTGAACGTCACCATCAACGACGTACACCTGCCCGACGACGACACCGACGCAGCGACGGACTCCCGCGTGGAGTGAGCACACGGCCGCGCACAAGAGGGTCGACAGCCGGTGAAAGGGAACTGGACATGGCACAGAGCAGGGCGTTCGTCGGGATGATCGCCGGGATGGCGCTGGCCTTCGCGGGACACTTCGGGGGCTTCGGGGCGTTCCTGCTCGTGGCCGCCCTGGGCGGTCTGGGATGGGCGGCGGGCCACTGGTTCGACGGCGGCGGCAGCGTCCAGGACGTACGCGACGCCTACGAGCGGAGCCGCCGATGACCGTGGCAGCCGCCCAGCGGGGCACAACGACCGTCTCGGACAAGGCGGTACGCAAGATCGCCGAACGGGTGGCCGCCGAGGCCGTGTCGGTGTCGGTTCCGGGCGCAGGAGCCGCCAAGGGTTCGGCCACCGTGCGCGGGCGCCGGGCGGATGTCGCGGTCGATGTGGCGCTGCGCTACCCGACACCACTGCCCGGCGCGGTCCGAGCACTTCAGAAGCATGTCACCGACCGCACGCACCGGTTGACCGGTCTCGACATCGCCGCAGTGCGCATCGCCGTCACCGCTCTGATCCCCGTACCGGCCGCGGCGGAGTCCGTGGCGCCGCGCAACCAGCCCGGCCCGGCGGGCGCGGAGCCGGTCGTCGTTTCGCGGACGCCGCTGCGGTGGTGGTCGCAGCGCCGGCTGCCGATGGCACTCCTCACCCTGGCGGCCACCGTGGCCTGCGGCGCCCTGGCGTTCGACCTGATCATGGTGCACACCGTTCACCGCCCGGCAGCGCTCTGGCGCACCCACACATTGAACTGGCTGTCTGGACACGGCCCCGGCGAGCCATCCGTGGTCATCGGCGCCGGCATGCTCGCCGTCCTCGGCCTCCTGATGATTGCCCTGGCCCTCACTCCCGGACGTCGTGGCCTGCTCACGCTCGCCTCGCCCTCTCCGCGCCTGCGGGCGGCCGTGGACCGTGCGGCGGTCGCGGTCCTGGTCCGGGACGCCGTGTCCGACACCCAGGGCATCGGTCAGGTGCGGGTACGGGTGCGACGCCGCACTGTCGCGGTCCGGGCCCAACTGGCCTTCGGCGACCGGGTAGTTGCTCGGCAGCGGGTGGAGAGCGCGGCCGGGCGGGCACTGGACGCCTGCGGCCTGCGCCGACTGCCGCGGTTGCGCGTCCGTGTCCGGCCCGAGGCCACCTGGGATCCCGCGACGGAAGAGGATGGTGGAGGGGCGAGACTCCCCATCGCAGTCACGGCCGACGGCAGGGCTCTCGAAGGAGCGAACCGCTGATGCCACGTCCCCGCATGGTCATCAACCGGGCCGTCCTGGCCATCGTCGGCCTGGTGTGTCTCGTCGGCGGCGTCTGGCTCGCCGTCACCCAAGCGTCGTGGGCGCCGCGGCTGCCGGTGTGGTGGCCGACTCCCGGACCCCACACCGCGCTCATCGACGCGAAGGAACTCGCCGCGGTCCGCACGCGGGGGTGGTGGACACCCACGATCACGGCGGGCTCGATCGCCGCGACCGTCCTGCTCGCCCTCTGGTGCACCCGGCAACTGCGCAGCGGCTTCCGACCGCTCATGGCTCTGCCCGCCCCCGGCACCACCCTGCGGACCAGGGCCCTGGAGGATGCCATGACCCGGCAGGCGGTCGCGATCGGTGGCGTCGCCCGCTGCCGCACCCGCGTGCTGACACGGCCAGGGCATCTGCACGTACGCCTGCGCGTATGGCTTCAGCCGACCGTCGCCCCTGCCGACGTCCTGCCCGCACTCACCGCACTCACCAACCACACGGAGACAGCTCTCGCCCCCTCGGATGTCCGCACACACGTACGCTTCAGCACGCGCTCGCACCCCAGGCCGCATCTCCGCTGAAAGCACCCAGCGAGGGTGATCGGCAGGGCGATAGCAATGTCCTGCCGATCAGCCGTACCGGCACCCGGAGTTGGACGTCCGGCACCGGCTCGGTGGCAGTGGCAACGGGTCAGGCTGGGAGCAGGCCCTTGCGGAGCTTGGTGAGGGTGCGGGAGAGCAGGCGGGATATGTGCATCTGCGAGAGATGCAGTTCGCCGCCGATCTCCGCCTGCGTCATCTCCTGGCCGAAACGCATCTCGATGATGGTCCGCTCCCGCTCGTCGAGCTCCTGCAGCAGAGGCGCGAGCGCGTGCAGGTCTTCGAACAGGTCCAGCGCGGGATCGACTTCACCCAGGGTGTCCGTGTACTTCAGCCCGCTGTCGCCGGTCTCATCGTCGCTACCCGGGGTGTCGATGGAGCCGGCGACATAGCCGTTGGCGGCCACGAGTCCCTCGATGACCTCGTCCTCGGTGAGGCCGAGGTGGGCGGCGAGTTCCTTCACCGTCGGGGTGCGGTTGAGCGTGGCGGCGAGGGCTTCCTTGGTCTTCGCGAGTTCGACGCGCAGTTCCTGCAGGCGCCTGGGGACGTGCACGGCCCAGGTGGTGTCGCGGAAGAAGCGCTTGATCTCGCCGACGATGTAGGGGATGGCGAACGAGGTGAACTCGACCTCGCGTGACAGGTCGAACCGGTCGATGGCCTTGATCAGACCGATGGTGCCGACCTGGACGATGTCCTCCATGTCGCCGCTGCCCCGGTTGCGGAAGCGACGGGCCGCGAAGGTCACCAGGGAGAGGTTCATCTCGATCAGCGTGTTGCGGGCGTACTGGTACTCCCGGGTGCCCTCCTCCAGGACCTGCAGCCGGCCCAGGAACAGCCGGGACAGTACGCGGGCGTCCTTGGGGGCGACCTTGCCGCCGTCCTCGATCCACGGCAGGTCATCGGTCTCGTCGACTGCTTCGGTGGTGACGGCAGTGGTTGCGCGGGCGCTCACGGATGTCACGATGCCGCCTTGTGTGGAAAGCAGGGTGAGTGTCTCCTGCCCGCTCCGGCCGTACACATGTCTGCGAGGGTCCCCTCATCGTGTCCGAGTCCGAAATCGCACGGTACGGACGCCGGGTTCCTGCTGCCCGCGCGTCTCGGGGTGATGCGGGGGTACATTCTGTGCGCTGCGTCCCGCGCCGGTCCGGGCAGCGCGGCTCGCCTGTCTCCTGTGAGTGCCGGCCAGGTGATGCCATGGCCAGTAACACGCGGGACCAGCCCGAGCCGACCGTCCCCGGCTCCGACACGCAGTCACTGGCGAAGACCCAGGAGCGCGTCACGCGAATACGGCGCCGACTTGAGCGGCTGATCGGTATCGCGGCGACCGAGGGCAACACGCTCACCGCTCTGCGCAACGGGGACGAGATCTTCCCGGCGATGCTGGCGGCCATCCGGTCCGCCGAGCACACCGTGGACATGATGACCTTCGTGTACTGGAGGGGTGACATCGCCCGCGAGTTCGCGCAGGCGCTGGCCGAACGGGCCCGGGCGGGTGTACGGGTGCGGCTGCTGCTCGACGGCTTCGGCAGTCGGCTGATCGAGAAGGACCTGCTGGAGGAAATGAAGGAGACCGGGGTGCAAGTGGCCTGGTTCCGCAAGCCCCTGGCCCTGTCACCGTTCAAGCAGAACCACCGCTGTCACCGCAAGGTCCTCGTCGTGGACGAACAGACGGCGTTCACCGGCGGGGTCGGCATCGCCGAGGAGTGGTGCGGCGACGCGCGCAACGAGCACGAATGGCGCGACACCCACGTCGAGGTCCGCGGGCCGGCCGTGAACGGTGTGGCTGCCGCCTTCGCGCAGAACTGGGCCGAGTGCCACGACGAACTCTTCGACGACCACGACCGGTTCGTCCCGCACAGTCCGCAGGGTGGCGCGGTGGTGCAGGTGGTGCGCGGGTCGGCCAGCTTCGGCTGGCAGGACATGCAGACCCTGCTCCGGGTCGTGCTGGAGTCCGCCGAAGACCGCTTCCGGCTGGCCACCGCCTACTTCTCACCCGACACCTACTTCATCGACCTGCTGTGCGCGACGGCCCGGCGGGGGGTCGAGGTGGAGATCCTGCTGCCAGGCCCTCACACCGACAAGAGGGTCTGCCAACTGGCCGGCCAGCACCACTACGAGGACCTCATAGCCTGTGGCGTGAAGATCTACCAGTACCAGCCGACGATGCTGCACGCCAAGGTCATCACCGTCGACGGAGTCGCCGCTCTGGTCGGCTCCACCAACTTCAACCGCCGCTCCCTCGACCACGACGAGGAGATAATGCTCGCCGCGCTGGACCCGGAGTTCACGGCCATTCTCGACGGCCATTTCGACAACGATCTCAAGGCCGCCGCGCTGATCCGGGAGGGACGCTGGAAGCGGCGTTCCGTACTGCAACGGGCGCGCGAGGTCGCCGTCACGCCCATCCGCCGGTTCTTGTAGCGCCGCCTCAGCAAGGAACGACGTAGCCTGCCGACCTTCAAGCTCAGGCGGGGAAGTTCATCAGCGCGAGGGGGGTGGAGGTGGGTTGTTCGGATCCGCCGGTGGGTTCGATGGTGATGCCCATGCCTGAGGCGCCGTCGAGAGCACCGCGCATCAGGACCGACTGGTCGCTGCGGCCGGGGTCCATCAGTCCGGCGGAGCGCATGGTGCCGTCGTCGTCGAACCACAGCTGGTAGACCTTGCCCCGGGGCGGGTCCGCCATTCCGGAGACGGCGAAGACGGCCTTGTCCTGGCGGTCGGATACGGTGACGGTGCCGGTGGCCCCACCGGGCAGTGTGGTGGCGCGGGTCCTGGCGTCCGGTGCGGCGAGCACGGCGGCGATCCGGTCCGTTCGCTGTTCGGCCTGCTGGGCTTGTTCCTGGGCGTTCTCGGCACGCTGGTGCTGCCATACAGCGGTGCCGCCGAGGGTGGCGGCCGCGGCCAGGCATGCTGCCAGCGCCCACCGCGACAGCATCCGCCCGCGCCGGGCCGTACGGGCTGCCCTGGGCAGGATTGGCTCTCGGGGTGACTCCTGGCGGACGGTGGTGATCCTGCGCAGTACCTGTCCGCGCAGTGCGGGGCGGGGTGTGAGGGAGACGGCAAGACCCAGGCGGGCGGCGGTGGCAGCCAGCTCGGCGGTCTCCTCGGCGCAGGGGTCGCAGGCCGCGAGGTGGCGTCGGAATTCTTCGCGCTCCTCTTCGGACAGGGCGTGCAGGGCGTAGGCACCGGTGAGGGTGTGCAGGTCGGCGGATGTCATGCGGTCACCCCCAGGCAGTCGCGCAGCCGGATGAGACCGTCGCGCAGTCGGGTCTTGACGGTTCCCAGCGGAAGCGTCAGTACTTCTGCCACCTGGCGGTAGGTAAGTCCGCGGTAGTAGGCGAGCGTGACAGCCTGGCGCTGGATGTCGGTCAGGGTGCGCAGACAGCGCCGCACCTGCTCCCGCTCCAGCCGCGCCTCCACCTGCTCGCTCACCTCGTCGTACTCGGGCGTGTGATCCAGGAGCGCGGCCTTGTGATCCCGGGCATTCGCGGCCTCAACCGAGCGCACACGGTCCACCGCCCTGCGGTGCGCCAGGGTGAGGATCCAGTTGATCGCCGTGCCGCGGTCCGGGCGGTAGCGGGGAGCGGTGCGCCACACCTCCACGAGGACCTCCTGGGCCACCTCCTCGGACTGTGCCTGGTCGCGCAGGACGGCGCGTACGACACCGAGGACCGAATTCACCACGCGGTCGTACACGGAGGCGAAGGCTGCTTCCTCGCCCAGGGCGACCCGGCCCACCAGTTCCTGCAGATCCGGCTCGACGGATGGATTTCTACCGATGTGCACGGCTTCTTTCACGGTGGTCCTTCATGGTCGGGACATCTCCGGACGTAATCCGATCCCCGGACGGCCACGGATTGGTCCCACGCCCATGAAATCGCAGGTGAAACCCGACGGCACGGGCAAGAGGGTCGTGGAAGCGGACGAACTGGCGTGCCACCGGCCGACCAAGCCTTCCGTCGGTGGGCAACGAATGATCAGTGAACGGACCTGCGCGCAGACAGCCACATGATGGTAAGGAACACGGATGACGGTTCACGGGCACCAAGCCGCAAGGGCAGGTGCGCACGCCGCGCTGGTGCCGCGCCACTCCCCTCGTGCGGCGCGTGCCGCCATCCTGTTCCTGCACGGCGGCACGGCCGACAGCCGGGCTCCGTCCCGGCCGTGGCAGTTGGCAGCCGTACGGATGAAGCCGTTCGTACGGGCCGTGGCCGCGGCGCTGCCGGACGACGGGGTCTTCCTGGGCGAGGTTCGCTACCGCGTGCGCGGCTGGAACGGCGCTGACGCCGATGCCCTGCAGGACGTCCGGCGGGCACTCGCGGAGCTCACGCGCCTCGTCGGAGATGTCCCGGTGGTCCTCGTGGGCCACTCGATGGGAGGTCGTGCGGCCCTGCGCGCCGCGGACGCGCCTCAGGTCCGGGCCGTGCTGGCACTGGCGCCCTGGTGTCCGGACGGCGAACCGGTGGCCCACCTGCGGGACAAGGACGTCTCAGTGATCCACGGTGACCGTGACCGCGTCACCGACCCGCGCGACTCGGTGACGTTCGTTCACCGGGCCCGCGCGGCCGGGGCCCGTGCCGACGTACTCCTCATGCCGGGCGGCGACCACGCGATGCTCCGCCGCAGCGCAAGCTGGCACCGGATCGCGGCCTCGACCGCCGTCGGGCTGTTGCCGCACTGACGAGGCGCACCGTCGGCGTCACACACCACTGGTGAACCGAGGAGGCGGGGAGGCAGGGAAGTCGGTGAACGACCGGCCGTTCGCGGGTCCCATCCCAATTGCCCCTCACTCCGACGAGTGAACGGGCACCCGTCTCGCGCCGGTGAAGAGGCAAGACTGTCCTCCGTGTTGAGCAACCTCCCTGACATCTCCGACGAGTTCATCGGGCGCAAGCCCGAACTGGCTCACCTCTCCGACGCGTTGTTGCGGGAGCGCCTTGTCACCCTCATCGGGGTGGGCGGTGTCGGCAAGAGCCGACTGGCTCTGCACGCCGCGCACGCGGCCCTGAGGAACCAGCGCCGCAAGGTGATCTGGGCGGAACTGTGGCCCCTGTGGGACGAACGCCTTCTGATCGCCACGGTGGCTGACGCAGCCGGCTTCGCCGACCACACGGCGACCATGCCGCTGGATGCCCTCTGCGAGTGGCTGGCGGACACGGACGCCGTACTCGTGCTCGACTCCTGCGAACACCTGCTGAGTTCCTGCCGTCATCTGGCCGCCCATCTGGTCATGACCTGCCCCTCCATGACCGTGCTGGCGACCAGTCGCGAACCACTGGAGATGCCCGGTGAACACCTCGTCACCGTCGAACCACTGCCTACCGCGACCGACGCCGTCGAGTTGCTGTGCCGCCGTGCGTCCGCCGCTGGAGCATCGTTGAGGGACCCGAAGGACGTGGCGACAGCGGCCCGCCTGTGCCAGTGGCTGGAAGGGATCCCGCTGTCCCTGGAACTGGTTGCCGGGCAACTGGGGCAGCGAACGCTCCGCGAAGTGGAGAGCACGCTGTGGTCGCGGCTGGACCTCGAAGCCGACGGCGAGGTCACCGGGCCGTCTCGCCACCGGGCGATCCGCACCACCATCGGGTGGAGTCATGAGCTGTGCGAACCGGCGGAGAGGCTGCTGTGGGCGCGGCTGTCCGTCTTCCGCGGCACGGTGGACACCGACACGGTGCATGCCGTGTGCGGCGGAGGCCCAATGCACGGAACCGTCGTGGAGGCCGCGCTTTCGGGCCTGGTGGCGAAGTCCGTTGTGTCCTGCGGCCCAGGTGGCTACCGGATGCTGGACACGGTGCGCGACTACGGACAGATGTGGCTGGACGAGACCGGCGAGGCCTCGGGCATGGCCGACCGCCACGCCGGGCACTTCCTGGGTCTCGCCCGCAGCGCGAACCGGGACTGGCTCGGACCGCGGCAGGCGTCCTGGTACCACGCGATCGGTCGCGCTCACCCCGATCTGTGCGCCGCCCTGGACCGCCTCCTCGCCACGCATCCCCAGGCCGCCCTTGAGATGAGCGGGCTGCTCGGCTTCTTCTGGAGTTGCTGCGGACGCCTCCGCGAGGTCGCCCACTACGTGCAGGCCTCCTTGGGCGCCGACGTGGAGTCCGGTGCCGCGCGTGCCCGGGCCCGGTGGGCCTTGGGCGTGGCGCGCGTGCTGCGGGGAGAGTACGAGGCCGCGGGCACGCTGGCGGCGTCCAGTCACGCGGAAGCGTCGGCCCGGCAGGATGTCGAGGGCATGCTGCGGGCGGCTTACCTGGAGGGCCTGATCTACCTCCTGCAGGGCCGCCCGATGACCGCCCGCTGGCTGGCCGACCGCGAGCTGGACCGCGCGGGACCCACCTCGCCCGCCTCGCAGGGCCGGTTCATGTGCCGGCTCGTCCGCGTCTTCGCGCTCACGGCGGAGGGGCAGCTGAGCATCGCCCGCCGCGAGGCCGGGGAACTGTACGACGACTGCGTGGCGATCGGCGAGTGGTGGACCCGCTCGTACGCCGCCTATCAACTGGCCCTGATCGCCCTGTTCGAGGACCGCACCCAGGACGCCGCCGCGCACGCCCTGCGCATACTGCAAGGCAAACAGCACCTCGGAGACAGCTTCGGCATCGCCCTCGGCCTCGACCTGCTGGCATCGATCCTCGCCGCCCAGGGCGCAGGCGAACAGGCCGTCACGGCACTGGGCGCCGGCGAGACGTACTGGGGCACGGTCGGCCACCCCCAACGCGGCACCCCCGAAATGAAGCACGTACGCGACCAGCTCGAACAGACGACGCGCCACCTTCTCGGCGACGACGGGTACGACGAGGCCCTCCGCCGAGCAGCACGCCAGGACCCCGACCTGATCCTGCACGAACTCCTCAACGGAACCGGCCTGAACGGGTGAGGAACAGAGGGAGGAGGTACGCGCGGGCCGGCTAGCGCTCATCAAGTCGGCCGAGCAGCCGGTCAGTTACGGCGGGCGGGCCTCACCCGGTTCGACAGGCGGGCCCCACCCGGTTCAGCAGCAGTCGCATCCCAGTCGGCACCCGCACGCCTCCGCCTTCTGCTGTTGAGCGGGGACGGAGGCGGCCGGTGTCGCGCAGCAGCCCTTGCCCTGCCAGGCGTCGCGGCCTTCCTTGACCGCGATGGCGGCGATGACGAGTGCGGCGACGGGGTCGGCCCAGGACCAGCCGAGGGTGGCGTTGGCCACCAGGCCGACCAGCAGGACGGCGGACAGGTAGGTGCACAGCAAGGTCTGCTTGGAGTCCGCGACCGCGCTGGCGGAACCGAGTTCGCGTCCTGCCGTGCGCTGGGCCGCGGACAGGAACGGCATGACGGCCAGCGACAGGGCGGCGATGACGATGCCGGGGACGGAGCGTTCCGCTTCGCCGGTTCCGGCCAGGGCGCGGACGGCGTCGACGGTGACGTACGCGGCGAGCACGAAGAACGACACCGCGATGATCCGCAGCGTTGTCTTCTCCCGGGCCTCGCGGACGGTGTGCTCACGGGCGGAGAACTGCCAGGCGACCGCGGCGGCCGAGGAGACTTCGATGACCGAGTCGAGGCCGAAGCCGATCAGTGCGGTGGAGGAGGCGATCGTTCCGGCGGTGATCGCGACGATCGCCTCGACGACGTTGTAGGTGATCGTCGCGGCGACCAACAGGCGTATGCGGCGCGCGAGTGCGTCACGGCGGGCCGGTGACGGCCCGAGGGATATCGAGGTCATCAGCAGCAGCCCTGCGCCTCGGCGTCCGGGCAGGTCTTGTCGGCCTCGACCGCGACCACGGCGTTGCGCAGGTGGTCGAGGGCATGGCCGAGGCGTTCGTCGGCCAGTTCGTAGCGGGTGCGGCGGCCGACGGGGATGGCGACCACCAGACCGCAGTCCCGCAGGCAGGCCAGATGGTTCGACAGCCTCGTACGGGAGATGCCGAGGGCGTCGGCGAGATCGGAGGGGTGGGCCGGGGCCTCGCGCAGCGCGAGCAACAGCCGGCAGCGGATCGGGTCGGCGAGCGCACGGCCGAAACGGGCCAGCACCTCGATGTCGGAGGCAATAGTCAGCACGCTTCGAAAGTACACGTGATCCTGAATTCAGGGAACCATGGATTATCGGCGTAAGAGAGGCGTCATGAATCGTCGCTTCGGCGTCAGGCAGGCGCCAACACCGCCGTCCGCAGTCCCCCTCGCACCTTTCGATAGGAGGTCGGTGTCTGTACGGACGTACGCGGAAGGTGGGCGAGCGATGGGCGAGGGCGAGCGGCGGCGCGTCGTTGTCGGAGTGAGTGGTTCGCTGGGAAGCCTGGCGGCCCTGCACCGAGCAGCGGACGAGGCCCGCCGTACCGATGCCGACCTGCTGGCCGTACTGGCCTGGGAACCCCCCGGCGGTGAGTTCGCCCATGGACGCTCGGTGTGCCCGGTGCCGGTGACCGACCTCCGGCAGGAGGCGGGCACCCGCCTGCTCACGGCTCTCGACAGGGCCTTCGGCGAGGCGGGGCCAGGTGCCCGGTTCCAGGGCCTCATAGCGCAGGGCTCGCCGGGCCGCGCCCTGGTGGAGAGCGCCGACCGGGCCGACGACCTCCTAGTGATCGGCGCGGGATGCCGCGGCAGGCTGCAGCGCGCCCTGTTCCCGTCGGTGGCCCGGTACTGCCTCGCCCACGCGGCCTGTCCCGTGCTGGCCGTACCGCCGTCGCCCCTGGCGGGTGACCTCGCCACCCTGCATCGTCGTGTCTCCCTCCGGCTGCCGGTCGACGCCCGTGAGCTGTCCGACGGCAGACACTGACCGACCGCCACGCCGGCCTCACGCTCATCCGGTGCCGTCATGGTCGCGTTATGAGTGCGGGGCCTCCCGTCAAGCATCCGTCAGCGCGGTGGCCCGGACCCCGACAGGCGGGCATAGCTTCGCTGGAGCGCCCGGCCGATCCGGCCGAGCGGCGCACGTCGCCTTCTGCGAGGAGCAGCTTGATGTCTGCGATCGACCACCCCGAGGACCCCGAGCCCTGTGAACGCGTCCCGGCCGGACTTCTCTTCGTCCCTGTCCGGTCGGGGCCCGTGGGCTGTACGGCCCGGTTCTTCCGCACTCCCCTGGGCGGCCGTACAGCCGTCGGATTCACCTCGGCGGCCAGGCTGACCGCCACGCTGGGCACGGACCAGGCCTGCATCAGGCTCTCCGAACCCGCACTGCGCGCACTCGCCGCGCCTCTGGGCATCACCGCGCTCACCGTCGACCCGCCCCTCTCCGCTCCCGCGGCCACACGTCCGGGCGCCGAGAACACCGAGGCCGCCGACCGCGAGCGCTCGCGGCACGACTGGCACCCGCAGTACATCGGTGCCCTGCGCGTGACCGGCGTCGCTGCCGGCGCCGCTGCCGTCGTCGCGTGTCTGAACCTGCTGATCGGCTGAGGAGGCGCCCGCCATGACCGTTTCCCTTTCCTCGTCCCTCCCGTCGTCCCTGCCCGCGGATCCGCAGGCCCTGACCCGGTTCCTGGGCGGCTCCGACGGTCTGTCCGTCTGGCCCCGCTCCACCCGCCCCGAGGCCGACGCCGACGTCTCCGTCGGCGGGGTCTCCCTCACCGAGGCTGCCGACCGCTTCGGCACCCCCGTGTACGTACTCGACGAGCAGGAGGTCCGCGATCGCTGCCGGGCCTACCGCACGGCGTTCCCCGAGGCCGATGTCGTCTACGCGGCGAAGGCGTTCCTGTGCCGCGCGGTCGCGCACTGGGTGATGGAGGAGGGGCTGGGCCTGGACGTCTGCTCCGCCGGTGAGCTGGAGCTCGCGGTCACCACGGGCTTCCCGCCGGAGAAGATCGTGATGCACGGCAACGCCAAGAGCCCCGAGGACCTGAGCACGGCGCTGCGGCTGGGTGTCGGGCGGATCGTCGTGGACAGCGTCTCGGAGATCGCACGGCTGGCCGCGATCACTCCCGCAGGCACCCGCCAGAAGGTCATGGTGCGGGTCGTGCCGGGAATCGCGGCCGGCGGGCACGCCAAGGTGCGCACCGGCACGGACGACCAGAAGTTCGGTCTGTCGATCACCGACGGATCGGCGCAGCACGCCGTCGGCCGGATACTCGACCAGCCGCACCTCGAACTCGTCGGCCTGCACTGCCACATCGGCTCGCAGGTCGACTCCGTGAAGCCCTACGTGGCCGCGGTACGGCGCATGGTCGGGCTGATGGCACGGGTCCGGGACCAGCACGGGGTCACCCTGCCGCAGCTGAACATCGGCGGCGGGCACGCCATCGCCTACCGTCCGGGCGAAGAGAGCCTCGACGTGGGCGTCCTGGCCGGCCGGGTCCGCGCCGAGCTGGAGGACGGCTGCGCACGGGCCGGTCTTCCCCTGCCGCGGCTCACGCTGGAGCCCGGCCGGGCGATCGTGGGCCCGGCCGGTGTCGTCGTCTACCGGGTCCTCGCGGTCAAGCGCACCGGGCAGCGCGTCTTCGTCGCCGTCGACGGCGGTATGAGCGACAACCCGCGGCCCGCCCTGTACGGGGTGCGGTACGCGCCCCGGCTCATCGGACGCGCGTCGTCGGCGCCGCCCCGCTTCGTCACGGTCGTGGGTCGGCACTGCGAAGCCGGTGACGTCCTGGCGGACGAGGTGGCGCTCCCGGGTGACATTCACCCCGGCGACCTCCTCGCCGTCCCGGCAGCCGGCGCCTATCACCTGTCGATGGCCTCCGGCTACAACCTGGTCGGCCGGCCTCCGGTCGTCGCGGTGTCGGGCGGGATCGCACGCGTTCTCGTACGCCGTGAGTCGCTGGAGGACATGAGCCGCCGGGACGTCGGCCTGTAAGCGCCGCCCCCCTCCCCTGGTCCTCCGCCGGCCTGCTGCTCGGCGGAGGACTGTTCTCGGAATGCCATGGGCAGCCCGAAACATCCCCGAACATCCCTTACTTCCGAGGACGAGGTTTCCTCCATGACTGTCGAGAACGTCGTCGGCCTGATCGTGGCCGTCTCCCTGCTCGCCTACCTGATCCTTGCTCTGATCAAGCCGGAGAAGTTCTGATGTCCGCTCCCGCCGAGACCCTGCCCGCGCCCATGCCGGACGCTCGCCCACCCGGACACGAACAGCCGCCCCGCCGGGTCGGCGCCGGAATGCTCGATCCGACGCAGCTGTGGCGTGCGCTCCCCCAGGCGCTGCGCAAGCTGAATCCCGTGGCCCTGTTCCGCAACCCGGTCATGTTCGTGACCGAGGTCGGCGCCGCCCTCACCACAGGCATCGCGGTCGTCCACCCCAGCCTCTTCGGCTGGCTGATCACCGGCTGGCTGTGGCTGACGGTGGTCTTCGCCAACCTCGCCGAGGCCGTGGCCGAGAGCCGCGGAAAGGCGCAGGCCGACACACTGCGCAAAACCCGTCAGCAGACCACCGCGTGGCGGCTCGTCGGCTGGGAGCCCGGGGCGGCGGAGGACGCGTACGTCGAAGAGGTCGTCGCCGCCTCCGAGTTGAGGCGCGGCGACATCGTGTCCGTGACGGCCGGGGAGCTGATCCCGGGCGACGGCGATGTCATCGAGGGCGCCGCGAGCGTCGACGAGTCGGCGATCACCGGTGAGTCCGCGCCCGTCATCCGCGAGTCGGGTGGCGACCGCAGCGCGGTGACCGGCGGCACCCGGGTGCTCTCCGACCACCTCGTCATACGGGTCACCCAGGAGCCCGGCGAGAGCTTCCTGGACCGGATGATCGCCCTGGTGGAGGGCGCCAACCGGCAGAAGACCCCCAACGAGCTGGCGCTGAACCTGCTGCTCGTCATGCTGACCTTCGTCTTCCTGGTCGCGGTCGTGACCCTCCAGCCGATGGCGATCTTCTCCAAGGAGGCGATGGCGGCCGCGCACGACACCGCGGCGCTGACCGCGGACGGCGTCACCGCCATCGTGCTCGTCTCGCTCCTGGTCTGTCTGATCCCGACGACCATCGGCGCGCTGCTCTCGGCGATCGGCATCGCCGGCATGGACCGGCTGGTCCAGAGGAACGTACTGGCCATGTCCGGCAGGGCAGTCGAGGCCGCGGGCGACGTCAACACCCTGCTGCTCGACAAGACCGGCACGATCACGTACGGCAACCGTCGGGCGAGCGCGTTCCTGCCGGTCGGGGCCGTCCCGCCGGAGCAACTGGCGCAGGCCGCACTGCTGTCGAGCCTGGCCGACGAGACGCCCGAGGGCCGTTCCATCGTCGAATTCGCCTACGAGAAGCACGAGTTGACCGAGCGGGTCGCGAACGGCGCCGAGTGGGTACCGTTCGCCGCGGCGACCCGCATGTCCGGGGTCGACCTTCCCGGAGGGCAGCGGCTGCGCAAGGGCGCGGCGGCCTCGGTCGCGGCCTGGGTGCGCGAGCAGGGCGGCGAGGTCCCGCTCGCCCTGGAGGCGACCGTCCATCAGGTCTCCGCGTCCGGCGGTACTCCGCTGGTCGTGGCGCGGTCCACGAGCGGCGGGCGGGCCGAGGTGCTCGGCGTCGTCCACCTCAAGGACGTCGTCAAGCCCGGCCTGCGCGAACGCTTCGAGGAACTGCGCCGGATGGGCATCCGTACGGTGATGATCACCGGCGACAACCCGGTGACGGCGAAGGCGATCGCCGAGGAGGCGGGTGTCGACGACTTCCTCGCGGAGGCGACCCCCGAGGACAAACTCGCACTCATCAAGCGCGAGCAGGCGGGCGGCCACCTCATCGCGATGACGGGCGACGGTACGAACGACGCCCCCGCGCTCGCCCAGGCGGACGTCGGCGTGGCGATGAACACGGGTACGT
The DNA here is from genome assembly GCF_042715345.1 of Streptomyces sp. NPDC058697. Classification (NCBI taxonomy): domain Bacteria; kingdom Bacillati; phylum Actinomycetota; class Actinomycetes; order Kitasatosporales; family Streptomycetaceae; genus Streptomyces; species Streptomyces sp. NPDC058697. The sequence goes on along the minus strand of NZ_JBHXSU010000007.1, from coordinate 480,403 downwards.
CGGCCGCCAAGGAGGCCGGCAACATGGTCGACCTCGACTCTGACCCCACGAAGATCATCGAGATCGTCGAGATCGGCAAGCAACTCCTCATCACCCGGGGTGCGTTGACGACGTTCTCCATCGCCAACGACATCGCCAAGTACTTCGCGATCCTGCCCGCGATGTTCGTCGCGGTGTATCCGGGGCTCGACCGGCTCAACATCATGGACCTGCACTCGCCGCTGTCGGCGATCCTGTCCGCGGTCGTCTTCAACGCGGTGGTCATCGTGGCGCTGATCCCGCTCGCCCTGCGCGGCGTGCGCTACCGGCCGTCCTCCGCCTCGGCTCTGCTCACCCGCAACCTGTGGATCTACGGACTCGGCGGTGTGATCGCCCCGTTCCTGGCCATCAAGTTCATCGACTTCGCCCTCGTCCAGTTCATCCCGGGGATCTGACCATGACACACATCCCGCACTGGCTCGCCCAGCATGTCGCAGCACTCCGGGTGGTCCTCGTGCTGACACTCCTGACCGGTCTGGCCTATCCGCTGGCCATGGTGGCCTTCGCCCAGGTCCCGGGCCTGGACGGCAAGTCCGAGGTCACCGGGGCCGACGGCAAGGTCGCCGGGTCCTCGCTCATCGGCCAGTCCTTCACCGACGCCAAGGGCAACGCTCTCAAGCAGTACTTCCAGTCCCGTCCCTCCAACGCCGGTACGGGATACGACGCCACGGCGTCCGGGGCCGGCAACCAGGGCCCCGAGTCCGTCGTCGACACAGCGGACAAGCCGAGCCTGCTCACCCTGGTGTGCGGGCGCAGCAAGGCGGTCGGCGAACTCGAAGGCGTCGACGGCTCACGCCCGTACTGCACGGACGACGGCGTCGGCGCTGTCCTCGGCGTCTTCTACGACGGCGGTACGAGCGGTCGGGTCACCCGGGCCGTCAGCCTGAACCAGGCGTGCCCGGCGAAGCCGTTCCTGGCCACCTACAAGGGAGTTCGCGTCACCTGCGCGAAGCCCGGCGCGGACTACAGCCACGCCATGACCGTCCCCGTGCGCGGTGACGCCCCGGCAAACCCGGTCGTCCCCGCCGACGCGGTCACCGCGAGCGGCAGCGGCCTCGACCCGCAGATCAGCCCGGCGTACGCCAAGCTCCAGGCACCGCGGGTCGCGCGGGAGCGCGGAGCGAGCGTGGCCGACGTACGCGAACTGATCTCGAAGTACACCACCGGGCGCGCGCTCGGTGTGCTCGGCGAGCCGGGCGTCAATGTCGTCGAGCTGAACATCGCGCTCGACCGTAACCACCCCCAGCAGGGAGCCTGATCATGGCGGCCTGGATCCAGGCATCTATCGTCCTCGCCGTGGTGGTGGGGCTGCACGTCCCGCTCGGCGACTACATGGCCCGCGTCCTGGACGGCGGGAAGCACTGGCGCGGCGAGAGATACGTCTACCGCGTGTGCGGCGTCGACCCGGACAAGGAACAGACCTGGCGGCACTACCTCACCGCCCTGCTCGCCTTCTCCGTCATGAGCATCGCGGCCCTTTTCGCCCTCTTCACCCTGCAGGGGAAGCTGCCCTGGTCGACGGGGCACGAGGGCATGCCGTGGCGGCTCGCGCTGCACACCGCCGTCTCCTTCACGACCAACACCAGCTGGCAGAACTACGCGGGTGAGTCGACCACCGGGCACCTCGCCGTCATGGCGGGCCTGGGCGTCCAGGCGTTCGCGTCGGCGGCGGTCGGCATCTGCGTGGCGCTCGCCCTGGTCCGGGGCCTGGTGCGCCGGTCCACCGACGACCTCGGCAACTTCTGGGTCGACCTGCTCCGCACGATCTTCCGGATCCTGGTCCCGATGGCAGTCGTCGGCGGGCTGATCCTGATGGCGGGCGGTGTCGTCCAGAGCCTCGGCGGCGGACAGACCTTCACCACGGTCGCGGGGGCCAAGCAGACGATTCTCGACGGGCCGGTGGGCTCCTGGGAGGCGCTGAAGCTGTTCTCCGGCGACGGCGGCGGGATCTTCAACGCCAACAGCGCGCACCCCTTCGAGAACCCGAGCGCCTGGACCAACGCCTTCGAGATCGTGCTGATGCTGCTCATCCCGACGGCCTGCATCCGTATGTTCGGCCGGATGATCGGCAGCCTGAAGCAGAGCTGGACCCTGCTCACGGTCGTCGGCATCCTCTTCGGCCTGCTCCTCGCCGCGGGCACCCTGGCCCAGTCCGCGCACACCGGCACGGTCACGCAGGCGGTCGGCGGACAGTACGAGGGCACCGAGACCCGCTTCGGCATCCCCGGCTCCACCCTGTTCGGTGTGAGCGCCACGGGCTCGGCGGACGGCGCGGCGAACTCCTCGTACGACAGCTTCTCCAGCCTCGGCGGCGGAGTGCTGCTGTCCGCGATGATGCTCGGCGAGATCGCGCCCGGCGGCACCGGCAGCGGGCTCTACGGTCTGATCGTGGTGGTCCTGATCGCCGTCTTCATCGGCGGCCTGATGGTCGGCCGCACGCCCGAATACCTGCGCAAGCGGATCGGGTTCGGGGAGATGCGCTGGGTCGTGGTGTACGCGCTGATCCCGCCGACCGTCATCCTGACCTGCACCGGAATCGCGCTCGCCTTCGACGACGGGCAGACCTCGATGGGCAACCCGGGAGCGCACGGGCTGACCGAGCTCATCTACGCCTACACCAGCAACACCAACAGCAACGGCAGCGCGATGGCGGGCTTCAACGGCGCCACCGACTTCCACAACCTGCTGATGACGGTCGCGATGCTGGCCGGCCGCTATCTGCCGATGCTCTGTGTCCTGGCCCTGGCCGGACGCCTCGCCGGACAACAGCCGGGCGTCGTCACCGTCGGCACACTGCGCGCCCAGGGCGTCAACTTCGTAGTCCTGGCCACCGCGGCGGCCGTCATCCTGGCGCTGCTCAACTTCCTTCCGGCACTGTCCCTGGGGACGATCGCCGACGGACTGTTGTAGTCCGTCAATGGCTCGGCCGGTATGGCAGCACGCATGGGACGACGGTAGGAAGCCGACGACTGCCGGAGTGAAGCCGCTCCCGGCGGCCGCTCCCCCGCCCCTGCTCGTCCTTGACGCCCCGGGTGTCAAGGACGAGCAGGGCCTGCATCAGAGCCACGTCAAGGTGCGGGATTCCGGTCTCCCGGCTCTCTACCGTCGACCCATGGGACGCAGCCATGACGCGCGGGACAACGCGGTCCACGCTCACGAACAGCCCGCCGCGGAAGTAGCGCACGACCGTCGCTGGGCAGGGGATCTGCGCAGCGCGATTCAGTGCTCGGCCCTGCTCCTAGCCCTTCTCCTGCTGATCGACTGGGGAAACAACGGCCTCACGCTCCTGCGCGGCGGGCTGTGGGCCGGTCTCGCCGTACTGCTCTTCGTGATCCTCTTCCCGCCCAGGGTCACCGCGGGCGAGGGCTGGCTTGCCTCGCGCGGGCTCCTGGCGGAACGACGGGTGCGCACCGACTCGTTGGTGTCGGTGCGCTGTCTGGACGGTGTCTCCCAACGGCTCCGTCTGCGGGACACCTGCGGCCGGCGGGTCGAGATCGATCCCCAGGTCCTGATGAACAATCCCGAGCTGTGGCACCGCCTGAACGAGGACTCCCAGAAGTCGACGGCACACGGATCGCTTCTCTGCGGAGAGACCGCTCTGCGCCACCTCTCGGAACGGATCGACCGCCAGACCGCCCAGTACGTCTTCAAGGTCTCGGGGTTGGACTAGGACGTGCCTTTGCTCCTCCGAGCACCCCAGTCGGACTCAGTTGTGACGCGCGAGCTTGGCCGAGGAGACCAGCAGGATCACGACAAGCACGGGGACGAGTACCAAGTCCGGGAACACACCCAGCAGCAGCCCGCCCAGCATTGCGCCGGTGATCGAGCCTGCGGCCATGACCAGGGTGAAGCGGAGGTTGGCACCGAGCACCGCGAAGCTGCCGTCGCGGCTGTAGCGGGCGAAGGCGACCAGCATGGTCGGCAACGAGACCAGCAGTGACAGGCTTCCCGCCGTTTTGATGTCCACCGCGAACAACAACACGATGGTCGGGATCAGCAGTTCGCCCCCGGCCACGCCCATGATCGCGGCGACCACGCCGATACCGAAGCCGGCCACGACTCCGCAGGGCACCAGAGCCCACACCGGCAGGGCGAGCGTCCCCAGGGTGGCGATGTGGGTGACCAGCAGTGCCGCGGCCATGAGCATCATCAGCGCCGCCAGCACCTTGTACAGAGTGGCGCTGCGCATCCGCACCGCCCAGCTGGCTCCGGCCCAGGCACCGAGCAGGCTCCCGGCCAGCAGGTTGACCGCGACGGGCCAGTGCGCGGCGACCTCGGAGGCGGAATCCGCGGCCAGGCGGGCGGGCAGCGCGACCACGACCACGACCAGGCTCATCGCCTTGTTCAGGATGACCGCGGACAGCGCGGCGAACCCGAACAGGCTGATCAGCAGCGGCAGCCGGAACTCCGCGCCGCCCAGTCCGATCATCCCGCCCAGCACACCGATGACCGCTCCCGCGCCGAACACCGCGGGGGCCGAGCAGGTCGGGCGTACGGGGGCGAGATCCTCGTCGGTGGTCATGGCGGGCATCCTCGCCGGTGGCCGTCCCTGGCTGCTACGGCGCACCCCCACTTTCAGGGAAAGACCGCTTTGCCCGTCGTGTCGGTGTGCTGTCGGTTGTCCGTGACGTATGTCGATGCGGTGTCGGTGCCTTGTCAGCGGGGCCTGGAACGTTCTGTGGAGGTCCTGCCGGGCGTCCATTCGGCAGGCGTGAACATGCGAGGAATCACTATGACGACTCACGTCACGATCATCGGTGCCGGACTCGGCGGTCTCACGCTGGCCCGCGTCCTGCACGTCCATGGAATCCCGTCCACGGTCTACGAGGCGGAGTCCTCCTCGACTGCGCGCGCACAGGGCGGGCTGCTCGACATCCGCGACTACAACGGCCAACTGGCTTTGCAGGCGGCCGGCCTGATCGACGACTTCCGCAGTCTCGTCCTGGAGGGACGTCAGGCGATGCGGCTCGTGGACCGGGACGGGAAGATCCTGTTCGACGTGCCGGACGACGGCATGGGTGGCAACCCCGAAGTGCAGCGCGGCGAGCTGAGGCAGCTGCTGCTCGACTCGCTTCCGCCCGGCACTGTCCGATGGGGACACAAGGTCAGCGGTGTCCGTGCCCTCGGCGGCGGCCGCCACGAGGTGGCCTTCACCGACGGCACCACCGTCACCACGAGCCTGCTGGTCGGCGCGGACGGCGCCTGGTCGCGGGTCCGGCCGTTGCTTTCCGATGCGACACCGGAGTACATCGGCATCTCGTTCGTCGAGACCCATCTGTTCGACGGCGACACCCGGCACCCGACCAGCGCGAAGACCGTCGGTGGCGGAGCGCTGATGGTGCTTGAGCCGGGCAAGGGGATCATGGCTCACCGGGAGCGTGGCGGGAACCTCCACACCTGGGTGCTGCTTTCCAGACCGCAGGACTGGTTCGCCGGTATCGACTTCGCCGATCCCGACGCGACCACCGCCCAGATCATGCAGGAGTTCGACGGCTGGGCACCGGAGCTCACTGCCCTGGTAACCGACGGTGAGACCCCTCCGGTCCTGCGCATGCTCCACACCTTGCCCGTCGAGCACCGGTGGGATCGAGCGGCGGGGGTGACCCTGCTCGGCGACGCCGCGCACCTGACGGGCCCGAACGGTGAAGGCGCCAACCTCGCCATGTACGACGGCGCCGAACTCGGCAGGGCCATCGCCGCACACCCTGACGACACGGAGACCGCACTCACCGAGTACGAGCAGGCCATGTTCTCCCGAAGCGCCGCATCCGCCGCGGAAGCCCCCGATCTCCACGAGATGTTGGGCGACGACGCGCCTCACAACCTGATCAACAAGTTCGCCGGGAGCACTCCTTGACGCATCCTTGGCGCCGGTTACGAGGACGTTGTCACTGCCTTGACGGGGCCCGGGTCGATAGGGTGAAGGCGGTGTGCCGGGAAGTCTGGTCGGCCGGGAGCCACAAGGCTCCTGCTTCATGGCCAAGGGGACGGCATGCGCAGCGTGGGGACGGTTCTGGCTCTCGTGGTACTCGCCACCGTGGTGGCGACCTTCGCCCGTCGATGGCGGATTCCCGCTCCCTCTCTCCTCGTTGTCGCCGGCCTCACGGTCGCCCTGCTGCCGGGCACCCCCGAGATCCGGATCGACCCCGAGATCATCGGGCTGGTCGTCCTGCCACCGCTGCTGTACGCGAGCGCCGAGGAACTGTCCTGGCGCGAGCTGCGCGCGGTCTGGAAGCCGGTCGGGGTGCTGTCCGTCGGCCTCGTGCTGGCCTCGGCCGCGGCGGTCGGCGCGGTGGCGTCACTGGTCACCCCGTTGTCGTGGCAGATGGCCTTCGTGCTGGGCACCGTGCTCGCCAGCACCGACCCGGTGGCGGTCACCGCGCTGGGCAGACGGCTCGCGCTGCCGCCCAAGGTGCAGGTCCTGGTCCAGGCGGAGAGCCTTTTCAACGACGCGACGTCCCTGGTCCTCTTCCGGGTGGCGGTGGGTGTCGCCGTGGCGTCGGCGACGGCCGGCTGGGGTGCGGCGGGGGGTGAGTTCGCGCTGCTGGCGGGTGGCGGCATGGTCATCGGCGCGGCTGTGGCCGGCGTGGTGACACTGATCCGGCGACGTACCGAGGACCCGGTGCTGGAGACGGTGATCGCCCTCGTCACTCCGTACGCGGCCTACGTTCTGGCGGAGGCGGCACACGCGTCGGGGGTCACCTCCGTCGTGGTGGCCGGGGTGGTGCTGGGCGGTCACGGCGACCGCCTCACCAACGCCCGCATACGGCTCCAGTTGCACGCGGTCTACGGCACCGTGGTCTTCCTGCTGGAGAGCGTCGTCTTCAGCCTCATCGGACTCGCCCTGCCCACCCAGGTGCAGGCCCTGTCCGACGACGACAGAGCCTGGCCGCTGTACGCGCTCGCCGTCGCCGCCACCCTGATCGCGATGCGCATGCTGTGGCTGATACCCCTGTCGGCTGTTGTACAGCGCAAGGGCGGCATCCAGCACGTGAACTGGCGGGTGCCCATGGTTTTGACCTGGGCGGGCACCCGGGGCGTCGTCCCGCTGGCCGCAGCCCTGTCCATCCCTGTCGCGGCGGACGACGGCTCCGCGCTCATGGAGCGCCCCCTCGTCCTGGTCCTGACCACCTCGGTGGTCGTGGTCACGCTCGTCGTCCAGGGCTTCACCCTCGCCCCGGTCGTACGCCGCTCCGGCATCGCCCTCGAACCCGACCACACCGAGCGTGAGGAAGCCGAGGCCCGTTGCAGCCTGGCGAACGCGAGCCTCGGGCGTCTGGACGAGATGTCCGAACTGGAGGCGGTCCCGGACATCGTGCTCGACCGCCTCCGCCGTGGGCTCACGGCCCGTCTCGACGACGCCCGCGACCGCCTCACCCAGGCCGACGGCGACAACGAACCGACGGAATCCGCCGACCTCACCTACCGCCAGCTCCGCCGCGACCTGATCACCGTCGAGGAGGCCGAACTCCAGCGCCTGTACGACGCCAGGCGCATCAGCGACACCACCCGCCGCCGACTGCAACGCTCCCTGGACCTGGAGGAGGCCCGCCTGACGGACGCCTGAGCGCTAAGGGGTGTGCGCGGCGGTCCGTGGGCGGATGGTGCCGCTGGTCACGGGCCGCATCGCAAAGTCCTCGCGTCGGTCGGCAGACCGGCCGTCAGAACAGCCCGTTGTCGTGCGGCAGGGATGCGGGGATAGGCGCGATGATGTCCCAGTGTTCGACGATCTTGCTGTCTGCGACGCGGTACAGGTCGTAGAACGCGACGGGGACACCGAATTCGCCCTCGGACAGCAGCACGACGAGGTCACCCTCGGCGATGATCTTGTGAATCTTCGTGTAGACGATGTTCGTGCCCTGCTCCGCCAGGGCCTTGGCGGCCGCGCCGGCACCGTCGAGGCCGTCGGCGGTCTCGGTGTTGTGCTGGTGGTAGGTCTCGGAAACGTAGTTGGTCATCGCTGTGGAGTAGTCGCCGCCCACCAGGATCTTCTCCGCGTAGGTGGTGACCGCGTCCCTGCTGGCCTCCGTCTGGTTCTGGTCGGAGGACCCGACGGGGCCGTCCGTCTGGGAGCGGCCGGAGGCGGTCGGTGACACGACCGGGGCCAGCGCGTCCCAGTGTTCGGCGAGCTTGCCGTCGGCGACACGGAACAGGTCGAAGGCGACCAGCGGTTCGGGCCCGAGGCCGTGATAGATGCCGTGCAGGGCGACCATGTCGCCGTCGGCGATCGCGCGGACGTTGTCGTACCGGAAGCCGTCGGGCAGACTCGCGATCAGCTGCCGCATTCCCTCGGGGCCGTCGGCGGCGAGGGAGCTGTGCTGTCGGTAGTCGGCGGATACCCAGCGGTCCACTCCACTCGGGTCCTTCTTGCCGAACAAGTCGCTGACGGCGGCCAGGACGGTGTCCTTTGCGGTCATTGCAATCCTCCGATTCACTGGCATGACCTGAAGCAACACCCGGTTACCGGCCTTCACCCTGCCATCGGCCGCTCACGTGCGCGCACCGGCCTCGGCCATCGGGCTGGGGTGTTCGGCCTTGATCGTTCACGGCACGGGACAATCGAACGCCAATCGGTTCGCCACAACGCTTTGAGCCGCGAGTCCAAAGGACCCGGCGTGTTATTCGCGCATGGTCACGCCGCCGTCCACCGACAGGATCTGGCCGGTGATCCAGCTGGATTCCCCCGACAGCAGGAAGACGATCATGTTGGCGAGGTCCTCGGGCTCGCCGAGCCGCGGGAGTGCGGTCTTCTCCAGCAGGGCCTGGCGGATCTCGGGGGGCGTGCCGGTGCGGACGTTCTCGGTGAGGACGACACCGGGGGCGACGGCGTTGACGCGGATGTTCTTCTTGCCCCACACGTGTGCGGTGTGGCGGGTGAGCGCGTGCAGGGCGATCTTGGAGGAGGCGTACGCGGTCAGCCATTCCTCGCGCTGCCATGCCGCCAAGGAGGAGACGTTGACGATCGAGCCGCCGCCCGCCGCGGCCAGCGCGGGGAGGCTCTCGCGGATCACGAGCCCCGTGCCGGTGACGTTGATCCGCATCATCTCGGCCCACACCTGAGGGTCCATGGTGTCCACACCCTGGTCTCGGGCCATGAGGTCCCCGCTGACGGCACCGGCGACGTTGGCGACGCCGTCGAGCCGGCCGAAGCGCTCGGTGGTCCGGGTGACCAGGGAGGCGATGGAAGCCTCATCGCGAAGGTCGAACTGGACCGTGAGCAGCCGGTCGGCCGCCTCCACGGCCTGCTCGCGGATCCGCGAGAGTTTGTCGGGGCTGCTGCCGGCCGCGGCCACCCTGGCCCCCTCGGCCAGCAGCCGCCGCACGGTGGCCGCGCCGATACCTGATCCGCCGCCGGTGACGATGAAGACCTTGTCCTTGAGCCCTTCCATGACTGGGCACACCCTTTCGGTTCGCTGGGGCGGCGCCGGTTCCGCGGCCGGGCACGACGGCGTGGACGCCGAGGCGGGAACACGCCTGGCGCGGCCGGTCGTTTCCGCTCGCATGTGCGCGGCGCAACCGCTTCGACCAGGACGTTGACGCCTGGTTCGCCGCCCACTGTGCACGACTGCAACAAGGGGTACAAAAGGCACTTCTATGTTCCTCAAGAACACCGAAAGGGCGTCATCCGTGAGCAGCAAGGAGGGTCGGCCGACCTCGAACGGCCAGGCGCGGGTGAACGTGCTGCCCCTCCAGGGCCCCTGCGGGCGCTGGAACGAGCAGGAGGTGGACTTCCTCCGCGAGATCCTCGACCTGGTCGGCGACAAGTGGAGCATGCTGGTCGTCGGCGTCCTGGCCGTCGGCGACACCCGCTACTCGGACCTCGACACAGCCATCCCCGCCATCTCCCGGCGCATGCTCACCCTCACGCTCAAGCACCTCCAGCGCAGCGGCCTGGTCGAGCGCACCTCCCACCCGCAAGTCCCGCCCCGCGTCGACTACTCCCTCACTCCCCTCGGCGTCTCCCTGCTCTCCACCATCGACCCCCTGGCAGCCTGGTCCGCCGAGCATCACACCGAGGTCCGGCACAAGCAGGACACGTACGACAAGAGCACCGCATCCGATGCCGCCCACGACCGTGCAGGCCAGGGGGCACCAACACCGTGAGGCCGCCTGGCCCGCATCGGTTCCTGCGCCCGCCACACGGCCTCGTTCATCCCGGCGGCGGCCTCGCACCGCGAGCTGTCTGGGGTTGTGCCGGCTCCGGGGGCGGATGAGTGACGGGCCCTCACGACGGAGGCGTTGCCCGGGGCGACCCGGCCGCGACCCCCTCGTGGTCGCGGACCGGGTGCGCCCCCGGGCGGGGTGACCGGTTCGTGCTGCGTCTGTGCGACAGCTCTGGCGCCCGCCACAGGACTCGCGTGCATCCGGCCATGGTTGTCACGAACCCTCCGGCGTCACGCCACGTACGGTCACCCGTGCCCCCCACGCCACTGATTCTGCGGTCGGTTTCGGCCACCGAAGCCGTCCATTGACGCCCTCCTGACGCCCGCTCAGGTGACCTTGACGGGAGCTTGACGCCACCGCTCGACCGGCCGTTAGAGAGGCGCAAATTCCGTACCGGAGGGCGTGATTCGGGCATCGGACAGGGCTAGATTTTCCCCTCGGCCGCCGGAGGGGTTCCGCGGACGTCAGTGGCATGACGGTCTTCCCCTGGGAGCACTCATCGGGTGCTCCCACTCAGGGCACCGCACGGCGGCCGAGCACGCGGCGGCGTTCTCGTCGTCATCCGTTGCCGGCGTCCGTGTGCAGCTCTGCGGTGCCGGGGCCCCGGCACCGCAGGGCCCGGCCGTCACTCCGACGACCAGGTCCGCAGTCCGGCGGTCACCACACGCTCTGTCAGCCCGACCGGTCGCCGGCGTGCCTCTGTGCGCGTGGGCGCGGTTCCCCACCGAGGCATGAAGGTCCCCATGTTTTCCGCCGCTCCCCAGCAGGCCCCGCCGTCCCGCCCGCAGCGCGCTCCCCGGCCAGGACCGGAGGACGGCCACAAACGCCGCGCGCCGAGCGGACTGTTCGAGCCCGCCCAGCTCGTCCAGTCCTTCCCGGAGGCGCTGCGCAAGCTCCATCCACGTGCCCTCGTCAAGAACCCGGTGCTGTTCGTCGTCTCCGTCGGAGCCGTCCTCACCACGCTGTCGGCTGTCCTCCATCCGGCCGTCTTCACGTGGGTGATCAGTACCTGGCTGTGGCTGACGGTGATCTTCGCGAACCTCGCCGAGGCCGTCGCCGAGGGCCGGGGCAAGGCACAGGCCGAGTCGCTGCGCAGAGCACGCACCGACACCGTCGCGCTGCGGCTGCGCCACTGGACCTACGGCATCAATCTGCGGAACGCCGAGACCGAGGCCGTGGCCGCCACCGACCTCAAGCCCCTCGACGTCGTGCTCGTCGAGGCGGGCGAGCTGATCCCGGCCGACGGCGATGTCATCGACGGCGTCGCGGCGGTCGACGAGTCCGCCGTCACCGGTGAGTCGGCGCCCGTGATCCGGGAGTCGGGCGGCGACCGCAGCGGTGTCACCGGCGGCACGACCGTCCTCTCCGACCGGATCGTCGTACGTGTCAGCGCGCGTCCCGGCCACTCCTTCCTGGACCGGATGATCGCCCTGGTCGAAGGCGCCTCACGGCAGAAGACGCCGAACGAGATCGCGCTGAACATCCTGCTCGCCGCGCTCACGATCATCTTTCTCCTGGTCGTCGTGACGCTCCAGCCGATGGCCGCGTACGCGGACGCCGCTCAGTCCACCACCGTGCTCGTCGCCCTCCTGGTCACCCTCATCCCGACGACGATCGGCGCGCTGCTGTCGGCGATCGGCATCGCGGGCATGGACCGGCTCGTCCAGCGCAACGTCCTCGCCATGTCGGGCCGGGCCGTCGAGGCCGCGGGGGACATCAACACCCTGCTCCTCGACAAGACCGGCACGATCACACTCGGCAACCGGGAGGCAGCCGCGTTCATCCCGCTGCCCGGCATGGACGAAGGCCAACTCGCCCAGGCCGCCCAGTTGTCCTCGCTGGCCGACGAGACGCCCGAGGGCCGGTCCGTCGTCGTACTCGCGAAACAGCGGTACGGGCTCCGGGCGCCCGCCGAGGGCGAGTTGAGCCAGGCACGGTGGGTCAAGTTCAGCGCGCAGACCCGGATGAGCGGCGTCGACCTGCGCTGGGACAACGGCGCGGTGTGCGCCATCCGCAAGGGCGCGGCCAAGCAGATGATCGAGTGGGTCCAGATGTACGGGGGCCAAGTCCCGGCCGAGGCACAGCGGTTCACGGACTCGGTCGCGGCAGCCGGCGGTACGCCGCTCCTGGTGGCCGTGCACGACTGGGACGGGCCACGGGTGTTGGGCCTGATCCACCTCAAGGACGTCGTCAAGGACGGCATCCGCGAACGCTTCGCCGAACTGCGCCGCATGGGCATCCGCACCGTGATGATCACCGGTGACAACCCGCTCACCGCCCGTGCCATCGCCGAACAGGCGGGCGTGGACGACTACTTGGCCGAGGCGACCCCCGAGGACAAGCTCGCGCTGATCAAGCGCGAGCAGGAGGGCGGCAAGCTCGTCGCGATGACGGGGGACGGTACGAACGACGCGCCGGCGCTCGCGCAGGCCGACGTCGGGGTGGCGATGAACACGGGCACCTCGGCCGCGAAGGAGGCCGGGAACATGGTGGACCTGGACTCCAATCCGACGAAGCTCATCGAGATCGTCGAGATCGGCAAGCAACTCCTCATCACCCGGGGCGCGTTGACGACGTTCTCCATCACCAATGACGTGGCGAAGTACTTCGCGATCATCCCGGCAATGTTCGCGGGCACGTATCCGGGCCTGGAGTCACTGAACATCATGGGCCTGCACAGCCCGACGTCGGCGATCACCTCGGCCATCATCTTCAACGCGCTGATCATCGTCGCCCTGATTCCGCTCGCCCTGCGCGGCGTCCGTTACACGCCCTCGTCCGCGCACGACCTGTTGCGCCGCAACCTCATGCTGTACGGCCTGGGCGGGCTGGTCCTCCCCTTCGTCGGCATCAAGCTCATCGACCTGTTGATCTCGGGGGTGCCCGGACTGGGGTAAGGCCCCGTCAAGGAGACGTCCGCGCACGTCAGGAGCGCGTAAGGGATAGCGGTCCGAGCTTGTCCAGGGCCGCTCGGGCGGGTTCCATGGACAGCATGAACAGCGAGTGGCTCCTGATCGACCGGCCGCCTCATCGGGCGTGCCGTCGTGTGCCCCGCTGCCCGGAAAGTCGCGCGTCCGCAGTCCGCTGACGCTCTTTCCGTAGCCCCTGGGGCGCCGTGACACCGGTCCGGCGCCCTTACTCATGCCCGTACGCATCGTCGTACGCGGCCCCGAACCCGTACGTGAATCCGTACGCGTACTCCCGGATGGACCATGTCTGACGCAACCCTTTCGTCCCGTACCGTCCTCGTCACCGGCGCCACCTCCGGGATCGGTCTTGAGACCGCCCGGCAGCTCGCCGAGCGGGGCGGCACCGTGCTGGTGCACGGCCGCACCGCGGAGGAGGCTCGCGCCGCCGCCGACCGGCTCGTCGCGACGGCGGGCATAGACGCCGCCCGGCTCTGCACCTTCGCCGCCGACTTCACCCGGCTCGACGAGGTCGAGGCCATGGCCGCGCGCGTCGTCGCCGAGCACCCGCACCTGGACGTCCTCGTCAACAACGCGGGCATGGCCGCGCCCGAGCGGCACACCGTCACTGCGGACGGCAACGAGATCGCCTTCCAGGTCAACTTCCTGGCCCACTACCTGCTCACCTGCCTGCTGGAGCCTGCGCTCACGAGCGAGCCCGGCGGCCGGGTCGTCAGCGTCTCCTCCTCCCTGCACCGCACCGGATCCATCCAGTGGAGCGACCCCAACCGCACCCGCCGCTACTCCCGGCTCGCCGCGTATGCCCAGTCCCAGCTGGCCCTGACGGTCTTCGCCGCAGACCCGCGCGTCACCGCGGTCTCGGTCCACCCGGGCGTCTGCGACACCGCGCTGCTCTCCCTCTACGCCCACGACGGCGTGACGCCCGCCGAGGGGGCCGCCCACGTGGTCCGCCTGTGCGACCCGGCGGTCGAGATCGTCAACGGCGCCTACTACGACCGCGACGAGCGTGTCGCCCCCGCGCCCGCCGCGACGGAGGACCGCACGGTGAAGCGCCTCAACAAGCTGGCCGACCTGCTCGTCGGCCGCACCGCTTGAACTCTCCCTCCACAGAACGGAATTGATGCCCATGTCGAAGCGCGCCCGCAAGAAAAGGGCCCGCCGCAAGAAGAAGGCGAACCACGGCCGCAGGGCCAGCTAGCACTGACCCGAGAGGAGCGGCGGGCGGAAAGACGGTACCGGTCCTACGAGCCGGGCCGTCCCCGCCCGCCCTTCCCTGTCCCCTCACCGACTCACGGGAGACGTCGATGATCGAACTCGCACCCCGCCAACTGCCCCCACTGACCCGTTGGTTCCCCGCCGGAACCCCGGGCCCGGCGACGATCGTCGAGCACGCCCTCACCACGGGCGTCGGCCACTGGTGGGCGGATCAAGCGGACCGGCCGCGCGTCATCGCCGTCTCCTGCGCCGACCACGTCGTCCTGCGCGGAACCCCGGACGCCCTCGGCTTCGACGACCTGGCGTCTCTGCCCTCCCTGGCCCCTCTGGCCAACACCCGCATCGAGACCCCCGCCCGCTTCCTCCCCGCCCTCGGCTCGGCCTTCGACCGCCTCACTCCGTGGGAGCGGATGGTGTGGACCCTCCAGGCCGACCCGCAGCCCTGCGCCGTCCCCCGCGGCGTGACCGTACGCCGTCTCGAACCCGCCGACACGGACGCGCTGCTCGCCCTCGGCCCGGACACGGCCTGGATCCACGCCAGCTGGGGCGACCCACTGGGCCTCGCGGCCTCCGGCCACGGCTGGGCCGCCATGGACCGGAAAGGGCAGGTACTGGCCATCGCCTGTACGTACTTCCGCGGCACCCGTTACGAGGACGTCGCGGTCTTCACCGACCCCGGCCACCGCCGCCACCGCCTCGCCCTGGCCTGCGTCACCGCCCTCGCCGCGGACATCGCGGCACGCGGCCACATCCCCAGCTGGAACTGCTCCGTACAGAACCGGGCCGGCCGCCTGCTGGCCTGGAACGCGGGCTTCCGCCTGGTCCGCGAATACGTCCACTACGGGGTCGGCAGCCCCGTTGCACGCGATCGGCTCAGCGCCTAGCCACCCTCTGCCGTACTCCGGATCGGCGTCACGTTCGTAGGCCTCGTCCACGCCGACTGCCACGACCATGGAACTTCGCCCCTGCGCTCCCCTCGTACCTCACCCATGATGGAAGCGACTGCCCACTCCGACACTCCGAGGGGAGGCCCCATGGCCGACCACGCGACCCCACCGCGCCCTGACGACCGGCCCGTACCCGTGGTCGACTGCGCCCTGTACGAGCGCGGTGAGCGTCGCGCCGGGGCCCTGCCGCTGACCGAGGCCATGGATGAGGCCCGCGCCTGCCCGGACAGCTTCGTCTGGATCGGACTGCGGGAGCCCACCGCCGACCAGCTCAATGTCGTGGCCGATGCCTTTGGCCTGCATCCGCTCGCGGTGGAGGACGCGGTCAACGCCCATCAGCGCCCGAAGCTCGAACGCTACGACGACAGCCTCTTCCTCGTCCTGAAGACCGCTGTCTACGTCGAGCACGACCGCCTCACGCCCACCAGCGAGGTCGTCTCCACCGGAGAAATCATGATCTTCGTGGGCCGGGATTTCGCGGTGGTCGTCCGGCACGGCGACTCACCGGACCTCCGGGGCGTACGCCGACAGCTCGAAACCCAGCCGGAGCTGCTCGCCCACGGTCCGGCCGCCGTCGTACACGCAATCGCCGACACCGTCGTCGACCAGTACCTGGACGTGATCCGCGCCGTCGAGGCGGATGTCGAACAGGTGGAGGCCGGCGTGTTCTCACCGGAACGCACCGACGACTCGGGGCGTATCTACCAGCTCAAGCGGGAGGTGCTGGAACTGCGACGAGCGGTGGTTCCGCTCGCGATGCCGCTGCGGGAGCTGGCCGAGGGGCGGGTGCCGGGGTTCGACCCGGAGATCGGCGCCTATCTGCGGGACGTCAGCGACCATCTCACGCAGGCGTCGGAGCGCATCACGGGCTTCGCCGAGTTGCTCGACGGCGTGCTGTCCGCCAATCTCGCCCAGCTCACCGTCCGCCAGAACACCGACCTGCGCAGGATCAGCGCGTGGGCCGCGATCATCGCCGTACCGACCATGATCGTCGGCGTTTACGGTATGAACTTCGACCACATGCCAGAACTCCGGTGGACCTTCGGCTATCCCTTGGTCCTGGCGGTCATCGTCGTCGCCTGCACTCTGATGTATCGCGCGTTCCGCCGCAACGACTGGCTGTGACACCTCCCGCCCGGGCCGCCGCCCGGGCATCCCACCCGAATCTCCCGTCCCACGCGGCTCACCGTCAGGGCCGCGTCAAGAAATCCCGGAAACGGCGTCAAGGGCGCGACAAGACAGGGTTACCCGATGTTCCAGGCGCAAGAGTGGCCCTCGCGGAAAGCGCGGCGCAGGCCGCTCCGCAGCGCGAAGGGGACTCAACGCAATGCCGGACACCAGCGTTACGGAACAGCGCCCTGCGGCACCGTCTCAGGCGCCGGCTGGGAAGGGGGCCAACTCCCCCCGCCCCTCCAGGGGGAGGCACCGCGAACCGCGGGTTTCCCCCAACAGCCGGATACGCCGAATACGTTGGGCGCGCCGCAGACCCGCAGTGCCGTGGCGCGCCCGCCTCCCTTCGACCGTCCCCCAGTGGCTGAGACTGCTGCGCGGCGCCGCGCTGAGCGTCTCGGCACTGCTGATCGCCGCACTCGTCGTGACCGGACTGCTCGCGCGCTCCGCCTGGTCGGACATCCGGAACCATTCCGCGCCCCAGATCACCAGTGCCACCGGCCTGTACTTCGCGATCAACGACATGGACGCCCAGCTCGCCAACCAGCTGATGTTCGGCACCAACCCGGAGCTCGCCGACGACCGCCGCACCGCCGCCCGCATCTACGACGAGCGACGTGCCCAGGCCGGCGTCTACCTTCGTGACCTCTCCGTCGCGGCCCAGGGTGACCCGGTCGCCGGAGCGTCCGTCGCCCAGGCCATCGCCGACTACGGCAAATACGAGGAGGGCGCCGCCCACGCGCTGCTCCTCAGCAACCAGGCAGGCCACCGCGCGGGCAAGACCGACGCCGAGACGCTGGCCGCCTACCGGTCCGCCACCGAGACGATGCGTACCCGACTCCTGCCGCAGGCCGACCAGTTGGTCACGGCGAACGACGTCGCCTTCGACACGACCTACAACGAGACCACGGACAACCTGTCCTCGGCCCGGATCGCCGTCTTGGCCGCCGGCCTGCTGCTGCTCGTAGTGATCGGCGTCCTCCATGTCTTCCTCACCTTCCGGTTCCGGCGCATCGTGAACCCGGCCCTGGCGGCCGCCTTCCTGATCGCTCTTGGCGTTTCCATCACCGCGACCACGCAGATCTCCGCCCAGCAGGAGCATCTGAGGGTCGCCCGCCACGACGCCTACGACTCCGTCGTCGCCCTGACCCGCGCCCGCGCCGTCGCCTACGACGCCAACGCCGACGAGTCCCGCTATCTGCTGGACCAACCACGCGCCGCCGAACACGAACAGCACTTCTTCGAGAAGACACAGCAGCTCATGCACCTGCCCGGAGCCACCATCGGCGACTACGACGCCCGGGCCGACACCGCCATGAACGCCTACCGCGCCAAGCAGGAGGACCTTCGCTTCACCGGCTTCTTCGGCGACGAGTTCCGCAACATCACTTTCACCGGCGAGCGCAAGGCCGCCGAGGACGCCGTGGCCAGCTACCAGGTGTACCAAAAGGACGACCGCCGCATACGCGCCCTCGTCGCCTCCGGAGACGTGACCGCGGCGATCGCGTTCTGCGTGAGCTACGAACCAGGCGACTCCAACTGGGCCTTCACCGAGTTGGACAAGGCACTGCAGAAAGTGATCGGCATCAACACCAACGCCTACGAAAAGGCCTCCGGCGAAGGCGCCGGCAGTGCGCTGCCCGGACCACTGGGCCTCTCGGGCGCCGCGGCCCTCATCGCCGCACTCGCCGTCATCGGCCTGCGTCGTCCCCTGGCCGAGTTCCCCTCGACGGGCTGAGAGCGTGTCCGAGATCAGGTTGCGGAGTGACGGTCGGCCACCTTGGCTCCACCGCCCAGCACTTCGGCCGGCGCGTGAAGCCGCCCCGGCCTGGACCTTTGCGGGCGAACTCCCGGGTGCGGTGCGGTCGGCACGTACACAGCAGGTACTGGTCCCCCGGCCGCCGGAGCCCGCCGACCGCCGGGAGAGGCCATGAACCTGCGCCTGAACATTCGTCGGGGAACAAGGTGGAGACCATGAGCAAGTGCCAACGCCCGGGCTGCACCGGGACCATCGAGGACATCGGCGGCGGCGAGCTGTACTGCGACACGTGTGGGCTCACCCCGGTGCGGCAACCGGTCGGCGCCGATGGTGCCGGAGGTGCCCGCGGTGCCAGGAGTGCCGGAGGTGCCAGGGGTGCCGGAGCGCCGTACGGGAGCGGGGGCCTGAGCCCCGACAACTCCCAGAACTCCTCGGACTCGTCCGGCTCCTCACCCCGCTCCGCGCTCGGGCGGCTGTCCCACACCCTCACCGGCAGCTTCGGTGGCCGGTCGGTGACCGTACGCAGGCCCCGCTCCGACGGCAGCGGCCCGACCCGCGCCGGGCTCGGCGCCGGCCTGGTGTCCGTACCGCCCATCCCCCGTCCCGATCCGGCCACTTCTGTCCTGGAGAACCCCCAGGTACCCGAGCGGAACCGGTACTGCAGCAAGAGCAACTGCGGCGCGCCGGTCAGTCGCAGCCGCGGTGACCGCCCGGCGCGCGGTGAGGGCTTCTGCGCCAAGTGCGGCCACCCGTACTCCTTCACCCCCAAGCTGCGGGCCGGCGATGTCGTCCACGGCCAGTACGAGGTCGTGGGCTGTCTGGCGTACGGCGGGCTCGGCTGGATCTATCTCGCCCTCGACCGCGCGGTCAGCGACCGGTGGGTGGTCCTGAAAGGCCTGCTCGACACCGGCGACGAGGACGCACTGGCCGCCGCCGTCTCGGAGCGGCGGTTCCTCGCCGAGATCAAGCACCCCAACATCGTCCGCATCTACAACTTCGTCGAGCATCTCGACCAGCGCACGGGCTCGCTCGACGGCTACATCGTCATGGACTACGTCGGCGGCAAATCCCTCAAGGAGATCGCCGCCGAGCGGCGGGGCCCGGACGGCGAGCGCGAGCCGCTGCCGGTCGAGCAGGCCATCGCCTACGCCATCGAGGTCCTGGAAGCGCTCGGCCACCTCCACAAACGCGATCTGCTGTACTGCGACTTCAAGCTCGACAACGCCATCCAGCAGGAGGACCGGCTCGAACTCATCGACATGGGCGCGGTCCGGAGGATGGACGACGAAGACTCCGCGATCTACGGCACCATCGGCTATCAGGCGCCGGAAGTCGCCGAGCTCGGCCCGTCCGTAGCCTCCGACCTCTACACGGTGGCCCGCGCCCTCGCCGTCCTCACCTTCGACTTCCAGGGCTATGCGAACGTCTTCGTCGACAGCCTTCCCGACCCCGGCGACATCCCCGTCTTCGCGCGGTACGAGTCCTTCTACCGGCTCCTCGTCCGGGCCACCGACCCCGACCCCGGCAAGCGCTTCGGCTCCGCCGCGGAAATGGCCGACCAGCTGCTCGGAGTCCTGCGCGAGGTCGTGGCCCTGCAGACCGGCAAGCCCCGCCCTGCCCTGTCCACCGTCTTCGGGCAGGAACTGCGGGTCGTCGAGGACAAGTTGGTCGAACCCCTGGCCGGTGACACGTCCGTCCTCGGCGCGCAGACGCCCGTGGCACGGCGCGGTGCCCGGCGCCGGTCGGCGAAGGGGTCCGTCGGCGCCCTGCCGGGAGGCCCGGCGGTGAAGGCGGCCGCGTACGGAGCCGGTCCGGAGCCGAGACCGGCGGGAGGGGGCGCGGCGGCAGGCGGCGTGGCTGGTGGCACGGCAGGCGGCGCGGCCGGCAGCGTCGTCGCCGGGTCCACCCCGACCGCGTCCGGTTCGCCGTTCACCGTGCCGGTTCAGGCTTCCGGCCCGGCCGGAGAGTCCGGGGCCGGAGCCGAGCTCACGGTTGCGCGGCTCAACGCACGGGCTGCCGCCCTCGCGCTACCGATGCCGTTCGTGGATCCGAGCGACCCCAACGCCGGGTTCCTGGCAGGCCTGGCGGCCGCGGCACCGGCGGAGCTGGTCACGGCCTTGCGGACAGCGCCCGTCGACTCCGTCGAGAGACGGCTGCGGAACCTGAGGGCGCGGCTGGAGATGGACGACGTCGAAGAGGCTTCACGCGTGCTGGCAACGCTGGCCGACGACGACCACGACGACTGGCGCGTGGTCTGGCACCGAGGCCTGACCGCGCTGGCGACCGGCGACCACGAGACGGCCGCGCCGGCATTCGACGCCGTGTACGACGCCTTCCCGGGCGAGTCCGCACCCAAGCTTGCGCTGGGTATCTGCGCCGAGGTGCTGGGACGGTCGGACAAGGCCGCCGAGTACTACCGGCTGGTGTGGACCACCGACGAGCGCTACGTCAGCGCCGCGTTCGGCCTCGCCCGCGTGCTGCTGGCCTCCGGCGACCGGGCCGGGGCCGTGGCAGCGCTGGAATCGGTGCCGGAGGCCTCGATCCGCTTCACGGCGGCCCGGGTCGCCGCGATACGCGCCCGACTGCGTGAACGGTCGCCACGGGAACCGCTGCTGGAAGACCTACGGGCGGCAGCCGCCCAGGTGGAGGAGCTGCGGCAGCTCGGTATCGACGCCGACCGGCGTGAACAGCTCTCCACCGAAGTACTGGGCAGCGCACTCGACTGGGTGCTCTCCGGCAGTCCCGGCGCCGGTCCGGAGGCCACCGGGACCAGACTGCTGGACTGCGACCTGACCGAGCGTGGGCTGCGCCTGGGCATGGAGCGTTCCTACCGTGTGCTGGCCCGGCTCGCCCACCAGGACGGCTCAGCGACTGAGCTGGTGGAACGTGCCAACCGCTTCCGTCCCTGGACGTGGGTCTGACCCATGCCGCACCTGACCATCTGCCCCTCCTGCGCCGAACCTCCCGAGCCCAACGACAGGTTCTGTTGCGTGTGCGGCACGGAACTCACGACGTCCCCCGACTCGCTGCGGTCGGCCGCCCGGACGAACCCGCGCGACCACCAGGAGCAGGAGCTGGAAGGCGTGGCGGTGGTCAGCGACCGGGGCCTGCGGCACCATCGCAACGAGGACGCGTTCGCGGTGTCCGCGACGGCGCTCCCCGACGGCGCCCGCGCCGTGGTGGCTGTGGTGTGCGACGGGGTGTCGTCCGCGTACCGCCCGGACGACGCCTCGGCGACGGCCGCCGAGAGTGTCGACACGTCGCTGCTCGAAGCGCTCCGGCGCGGCGCCCCGTTCGAGGACGCCATGCGTGACGCGCTGCTCACCGCGGGCCGGGCCGTCACCGGCCTCGCCGCCGAGGGCGTCGATCCCGCACGGGACCCGGCCCCGCACCACAACGCCCCGGCCTGCACCTGTGTCAGCACCATCGCCTCCGGCAAGGGCTTCACAGTCGGCTGGGTCGGCGACAGTCGCGCGTACTGGATCCCGGACGACCGCGACACCCCCGCCTCCCGCCTCACCGAGGACGACTCCTGGGCGGCCCGGATGGTCTCGGCGGGCCTGATGCCCGAGGAGGAGGCATACGCGGACAGTCTCGCCCATGCCATCACTGGCTGGCTCGGCGCGGACTCGCCCGAACTCGACCCGCACACCACATCCTTCGAGCCGGACGGGCCGGGTGTGGTGGTGGTGTGCACCGACGGATTGTGGAACTACGCCGAGTCCGCCGAGGAGTTGGCCTCGGCAGTACCGGCGGACGCCCGCACACACCCGCTGCGGTGCGCGCGGACCCTGGTGGAGGTGGCGCTCAACGGGGGCGGCCACGACAACGTAACTGTCGCTGTTCTGCCGTTCCCGGCGCCCGCCGGGCGGACAGCGCACGAAACCGCACAACGCGCAGAGCAGGGTTAAGGAGCGCAAGAGATGGCTGTCTTCTCCAAGTCGAACGTGCCTCAATTCGCCGTCGACATCTACCAGAACGAGTACCTTCCCGAGGGCGGCCGTGAGGTCAACGCGATCGTCACCGTGACCGCGACCGGCGGCGGCACTCTCGGGGGCCTGCCGTTGGCGGCCCAGGGCCCGGACGCGGCCGTGGTCATCATGGTCGACTGCTCCGGCTCGATGGACGACCCGCCGACCAAGATGCACAACGCGCGCGAAGCGACCGCCACGGCGATCGACACCATCCGCGACGGCGTGGCCTTCGCCGTGATCGACGGCACCCACGTGGCCGCCGAGGTCTACCCCGCCAACGGGCGGCTGGCCGTGGCCGATCCCACCACCCGCCACCACGCCAAGCAGGCCCTGTGCAATCTCAGCGCGGGCGGCGGCACCGCGATCGGCACCTGGCTGCAGCTCGCCGACCAGCTGTTCGCCACCGCCGACGCCCCGATACGCCACGGCATCCTGCTCACCGACGGCCGCAACGAGCACGAGGCGCCCGGGGCGCTGTGGGCCGTACTGGACGCCTGCGCCGGACGCTTCACCTGTGACGCCCGGGGTGTCGGCACCGACTGGGAGGTCGGGGAACTCACCGGGATCGCCTCGTCGCTGCTCGGCTCCGTGGACATCGTCGCCGATCCTTCCGGCCTGGCCGACGACTTCCGGCAGATGATGGAGAACGCGATGGGCAAGGGCGTCGGCGATGTCGCGCTGCGCGTCTGGACCCCACAGGGCTCCGAGGTCAAGTGGGTCAAGCAGGTCGCTCCCACGCTCGAGGACCTGACCCTCCGCCGCACCGAGGCCGGCCCCCGTGCCGGTGACTACCCCACCGGCTCATGGGGCGACGAGTCCCGCGACTACCACGTCTGCATCCAGGTCCCCCGCACAGAAGTCGGCGAGGAGATGCTGGCCGCCCGGATATCCCTCGTGATCCCCCAGCCGGACGGGACGGAACACGCGGTCTCCCAAGGCTTCGTACGAGCCCTCTGGACCGACGACATGGCTGCCTCCACCCGCATCAACCCCCAAGTCGCCCACTACACCGGGCAGGCCGAACTCGCCCAGGTCATCCAGGAGGGCCTGGAGGCCCGCAAACAGGGCGACTTGGAGTACGCGACCGCCAAGCTGGGCCGCGCCGTCCAGCTGGCCAGCGCCTCCGGCAACGACGACACCGCGAAGCTGCTGGCCAAGGTGGTGGACGTCGTCGACGCCGCGAGCGGCACCGTGCGGCTCAAGGCCAGGGTGGCCAACGCGGACGAGATGACCCTGGAAACGCGCTCGACGAAAACCGTACGCGTCAAGAAATAGCGCACGCCATGTTCAGAGGGGCAGAGAGAAAGAGCACCATGCCGACTTGCCCGAAGGGTCACCGGTCCGCGACCGACGACTGGTGCGAGGTCTGCGGCCACCGCATGTCCTCCGCGCCACACTCCGCTGCCGCGCAGCACACGGCGCCCTCCGCGGCCGAGCCCTGCCCCGACTGCGGCACACCCCGCGACGGCCTCGCCCAGTTCTGCGAGGGATGCCGCTACAACTTCGTCACTCGCGCCGGCACGGTCCTCGCCGCGGGGTCACCGTTGTCGCAGCCGTCCCGCGCGGGAGTTCCCGCCACCGCGCCGACCTGGACCGTCAGCGTCCGCGCCGACCATGACTACTTCACCGCGATGATGGCCCGCAACGACCCGCAGGGCCAGGGACTCTGGTTCCCCACCCACTCCCCCGAACTCCGCATCCCCCTCACCCGCTTCCTGATCACCATCGGCCGCCGCCACTCCACCGGCCAAACCCCTGACATCGACCTCGGCGGGGCCCCGGAAGATCCAGGCGTCTCCCACAAACACGCCATCCTCGTCCAACAACCCGACTCCACCTGGTCCCTCATCGACAAGGGCTCCACCAACGGCACCACGGTGAACGGCGCCGAGGACCCCATCGCCCCCTTCGTACCGGTGGCGCTGAAGGACGGTGACCGCGTACATGTCGGGCTCTGGACGACGATCACGATCCGCCGGGACTGATCGCCGACCGGCCGCACCCACCACGAACCCACGCGGGTTCAGTCCTCCGCTTTGATCTTCTTCATTGTCAGGTGTGAGGTGAGGCGCAGGACGGCGGGCAGGCCACTGAGCTTGCTGGTGAGGAAGGTTTCGTAGGCGGCGTGGTCGGCGACGGCGACGCGAATGAAGTAGTCGGGGCGGCCGTACATGCGACGGAACTCGATGACCTCCTCGTAAGAGGAGACGGTCGTCTCGAACTTCTCGAAACTCTTGCGGTCCTGGGCGGAGATCTCGACGTCGACGAGGACCTCCAGTCCGCGCCCCAGGGCCGCGGGGTCGATGACGGCCCGATAGCCGGTGATGACACCCGCCTCCTCCAGACGCTTGACCCGGCGCAGGCACGGTGGCGGCGTCAGACCGACCCGCTTGGCGAGCTCAACGTTGGTCAGCCGACCGTCCTGGCGCATGTGAAACAAGATTTCACGGTCGGTCGCATCAAGGCTCACTTCATTACCCATAGGGCGATCATAGAGTCACAACACGCAACCATATGAGTCACGATTCATTCTAAAATGTCCGCATGCGAATACGCCCTGTCGCCGTCGCGGTACCGCCCCAGCCGACCAGAACGCCGTCCGATGCCCGTGTCGCACTCCGTGACTCCGCCTCCGTCGGCCTGGGGTTCGTGCCGCTCGGCCTCGCCTTCGGAGCACTCTGCGTGCATTCCGGTCTGGACTGGTGGTGGGCGGGCCTGTCCGCCGCGCTCGTCTTCGGCGGCTCGTTCGAGTTCCTGCTGATCGGCCTGGTCGTCGCGGCGGCCCCGCTGGCGTCGATCGCGCTCGCGGCCTTCATGGTGAACGTCCGGCACGTCTTCTACGCGCTGTCGTTCCCCCTGCACCGGATATCGGGCCGCCTCGGCAAGACGTACAGCACCTTCGCGCTCTGCGACGAGGCGTACGCACTCGCCGGCGGCGAGCAGGCCCGCTCCTGGTCCGGTCGGCGCATCCTGCGTGTCCAGTTCCTCCTACACCTGTACTGGGCCGGGAGCGCGACCGTGGGAGCCCTCCTCGGCTCCCTCGTTCCGGCCGGCGTCACCGGCCTGGACTTCGCCCTGACCGCCCTGTTCGCCGTCCTGGCGCTCGATGCCGTCCACGAACTCCGCGGGGACCTGCCCACCCCGCTCCTCGCCCTGCTGAGCGCCTTGACGGCCCGGCTGCTCGTCCCGGGCCAGATGCTGCCGGCCGCCTTCGCCCTGTTCACCGCCGGACTCCTGATCCGTCACCTGACGAGGAGCGGGAAGCCGAGCCATGCCTGATACCGCCTACGCCGTCGCAGCGATCGGCGTCGCCGCCGCCGTCACCTGGGTGCTGCGCGCCCTGCCGTTCGCGGCGCTTGCCCCGCTGCGAGCCAGCAGCACCGTGCAGTACCTCAGCGCCCGCATGCCCGCCGGCGTCATGATCATCCTCGTCGTGTACTGCCTGCACGACCTCCCGTTGACCGAGGCACGCGCCGCGGCACCCCTCGCCGCGCTCGCCACCACCATCGGCCTGCACCTGTGGCGCCGCAACGCCCTGCTCAGCATCCTCGGCGGCACCGCCGTCCACGTCGCCCTGGCCAGCGCCTTCTTCAGCCACCAGTAGTGCTTCGTTAGGTTCTGGTTCTGCTGGTTTTGAGGGGGCGACCGCAGGTGCTGCAGGTGCCGGTCCAGCACCTCAGCAGGTCTTGGAGGGCGTCGAGGGTCTGGTAAAGGCTCGGGGCGGTGCCTCGACTTTCGGGTCGAGCCTGCGGAGGGTGAGGAATGCCTGCGCGGCGGTGACGAGGGTCACGTGGTGGTGCCAACCGCGCCGGGTTCGGCCTTCGAAGTGGTCGAGTCCCAGGCCGTGTTTGAGCTCGCCGTAGTCATGTTCGATCCGCCAGCGCATCTTCGCCCACCGCACCAGGTCAGCGGTCGGTCTGGTAGGAGCGGCTCCCCGCCCCCGAAGAACTCAGCCCCTGGGCGATGAACGAGCAGTGGAACGGGGGCTGCGTCTCGTCCATCGACGTTCGCCGGACGACTCCGCCCCGCAAGGGCCGCACCACGGCCTGGGTGTCCTCGCTCGTGGAGCTGGTCGCCGGCGAGCCAAGCACCGCCCTCGCCTCGTACATCGCGCTCGTCGACACCGCCAACGGCATCGCCGTGCAGCAGGACCCCGCCGCGTGGATGTTCCCCAACCTCGACCTGACGATCCACCTGCACCGACAGCCACACGGGCCGTGGACCGGCCTGGACACCACCGTCACCTTCGGCCCGACCGGACAGGGGCTCACGAGCAGCGTCCTGCACGACATCGACGGCCCCGTCGGCCACGCCGTACAGATCCTCACTGTCCGCCCCTTGTAGACGGGGCCAAGGGCTGTCCCGTAACTGCTGAGGGGTGGGTGACAGTAACTGCTGTGGGGTGGGTGACAACCGGGCTCAGACTGCGTCGTGGTCCGCTGCGGCCGCCCAGCGACGAATGTGCTGGTCGGGATGCGCCTGGGCCGATGCGAGTGTGCTCTCCAGGAGTTTGCGCAGGCGTGGCGGGTATGCCGCGCGGGAGGTGGGCAGGCCCAGCAGGACACGGTGGCGCATCCGCAGATCGGTGGCCTGGGCGAACACCCGCATCGAGGCCTCCATCCAGGCGTCCTTGATGTCCTGCGACTCGTCCAGAGCGGGATCACGTACCCCACCGGTTCCGTACGCCGGGGACCGGTCCGCGCGCAACGGCACATGGGCGCAGTACCAGGCCCGTACGGCACCCGCTCGCTCGGCGTCCGTGCCGGTCCGTAGGTAGTCGACCAGTGCTGCCATCACACGGCGGCGTCCGAATGCGTAGACCGCCGGCTCGACGAACCAGCGGCAGAAGCTGGGATCCGGGTCGTACACGGCTGCCGCCATCAACGGGGCGAACAACTCCTCGGGCAGACTTGCACGTTCGAGCAGTGGCTTACGCACCGCATGGGCGAGTTGGCGGGCATGCCGGTCGTCCGGATTCATGGCGACGTCCTCGACACCCAGCAGCCGAGCCACCTCGGTCACGCGCTTCAGGAATGAACCCGGTTCCCTGCCGCTCTGTTCGTCTTCGGCCACGACAGCATTCTCGTTCATCCTGACACTCACTTCGACGCCAGGACAAACGCCCGGCTCAGGGGAAGCCCGTATGCCACACCGTGCGCCAACTCGTCGGCGCACAGGGAGTCAGCCTGCGGGGGTGTTGTAGTTGACGATCCCCTCCACCATGAGAGCGACCGCACCGGCCAACGGGTTGGTCGCTCCCAGGCCCACCACGTCGGGCAGCTTGTGCGCCTCGCTCTCGGTGACGGCCACCATGCCCCAGAACGCGTTGAAGCCCGAGGGATCCGCCGGCTTGTCGGTGGCCGCCCCCACGATCAGGACGCCTCCCTCCTCGGCCACGGCCAACGCTCCCATCTGCCGCAGCGTGTCGTGATCCCGCTCCTCGGCGGCCACCACGCTCCAGCCCGCCACCTCCACCTGCCGTAAGGCGTCAAGGAGCTTGCCCGGCGTGTCCGGCCCCGCGACAACGATGTCAGGCAGGACGAGGGCCACCGGCCCCTGTGTCATCGGCAGGGCGGAGCGGATCGCCGCGTCGAGACCAGGTCCCAACGACTCGTCCTGGTAGACGAAGACCACCTGGAAGATGTCGGCATAGCGAGCGAGATAACTCACCGTGTCCAGCTTGTGTGTTCCGAACACGACGACCAGGCGCACATTGAGTCCGCTCTTGGCGAGTTCGACGACGGCTTCCAGGCTGCGGTCCAGCACGGTGACCCCAGGAGCCAGACAGTGCAGCTCCTTCGGGTAAGGCGCACCGAAACGGGTTGCGTCTCCGGCGCAGGGCAGGATGACCGAAACATCGGGTAAGGGTGTGGACGAACTCTGCATCGCGTAGCACTCCGGTTGTGTGGACGATGGGGGATCTTGCACACCTCGCCGAGCACAGACTGCCCAGAGCCGGCCGACGCCGAACCTCCGGCCCCACGCGCGCCGTGGCCACCGAGAGGACTGTTCCCTGCAACTCCCGAAGGCACAAGTCTGTTGCAAACTAAGCGAGTTGACCGACGCGACCAAGCGCGATGAAGCCAGGCAACCGTCGCCTGCCCTGGGCGACACTCGACCGAAAGAGGACGCTGGATGCGGGTGCTGTTGTCTACATACGGGACACGTGGCGACGTCGAACCGCTGGTGGCACTCGCGGTGCGACTGCGGGCGCTCGGCGCGGAGGTGCGGATGTGCGCCCCGCCGGACGAGGAGTTCACCGAGCGGCTCGCAAGTATCGGAGTGCGACTGGTGCCGGTCGGGCCGCCCGTAAGGGAGTTGATGCGCGGGAGGACCCTGCCCTCGGCGAAGGACCTGGCCCGCTACAGGAACGAGTTGGTCGAGACACAGTTCGAAACCTTCCCTGCGGCGTTCGACGGATGTGACGTGGTGGTGGCGGCAGGTCTGGGGCAGGTCGCCGCGCGATCCGTGGCCGAGGCCGCGGATATCCCGTACGTGTACGTGAGTTATGCGGCGGTCCACCTGCCGTCGCCGCACCACGCTCCACCTCCGCGGCCGGGCTGGCCCAAGCCCGAGACCGCCGACAACCGGACGCTGTGGGAGCTGGACGCCCAGAACGTCAACGCGCAGTTCGGCGAGGCGCTCAACAGTCACCGGGCGGCTCTCGGTCTGCCGCCGGTGGACAACGTGCGCGATCACATCCTCACCGACCGTCCGTGGCTGGCGGCGGACCCGGTCCTGGGGGCGTGGCGGGAGACCCCCGGGCTCGACGTCGCACAGACAGGCGCGTGGACACTCGCGGACGAACGGCCCCTCCCGGCGGACCTGGCGAGGTTCCTGAGCGCGGGCACCCCACCGGTCTACGTCGGCTTCGGCAGTATGTCCCCGGCCGAAGGCGTCGGAGGCATGGCCGTCGAGGCGATCCGCTCACAGGGGCACCGCGTGCTCGTGTCCCGCGGGTGGGCAGACCTGGACCTCGTCGACGACGGGGACGACTGCTTCGCCATCGGCGAGGCCAACCATCAGAACCTGTTCGGCAAGGTGGCCGCTGTGGTCCACCACGGCGGCGCGGGTACGACGCTGACGGCGGCCCGTGCGGGCACGCCCCAAGTGGTCATACCGCTCCAGTTGTCGGACAACCCCTACTGGGCAGGCCGGGTGGCGGCGTTGGACCTCGGTGCGGCCCTCGACGCTCCGACCACGACCGTCGAATCTCTGGGCATCGCGCTCAAGACCGCTCTGTCACCCGAGACCCGGGCGCGCGCGAAGTCCCTGGGCAGCCGACTCCGCACCGACGGAGCGGAGGTGGCCGCACGCCGGTTGGTCGAGGATCCTCGGTGAACGACGCCGGCGCTCGGGCTCATGGATGACGGCGTGTGTACGTAGGCAATGCGGGCAAGGACGCGACGGCGAACCGGGCGCGGCACGACCGAAGTGAACCATTGACCCCGCGTGGTCCGTTATCTTCAGGCAAGCCCCTTAATGTCGCACGCCGAGCGCAAACAGTATTCCACCACTGAATGGCTGTGGCATTGGTCACGGTTGACCACTCAATCGAAGCGCATTTAACATCAGCGGAAATTAGCCACCATGCGGGCGGCCGAATAAACAGAAACGTCCGCAATCGCCACTCTGCAGGTACCTCGCTCAACTTCATAGAGCTTCTTCCGCACTCCACACTCCGCGCTGCCCGCCCGGCAGTGCAACGACAGCGTTGACCAGGCCGGATAGCCGCTCGCCTCCAGCTGAGGCCCGGCCGAAGGCCCTGGCCCTACAGGTATTGCTTTCAGATTGCGCTCTACCGGTTTTCGCCGCGTTCTCTTCTCGTGAAGGGTAACCCGTGTTTTTACCCCGAATCGCAGTCAGTAATCATTCCGGCGAGGAGATAAAGCCCGCGCCTTTGTCACTGGCGCAGGAGCGTCTGTGGGTCATGGCACGCATGGACGGCGAGGCCAGCGCCGCCTACAACGAGCCGATGCCCTTCGATATCAGGGGACCGCTGGACCGGGACCTGCTCATCATGGCGCTGCAGCTGCTCGCGGCCCGGCACGAGGCCCTGCGCACGCGGCTGGTCCCCTTCGAGGGTTCGGCTCTTCAAGTCGTCGATCCGCCGGACACGGGGTTCCCGGTGACCTTCGAGGATCTGACGGGACTGCCGGACGGGGCCGAACGATTGGCGCGCATCCGGTCGGAGGTGGAGGGCACCCCGTTCCGCCTGGGCGAGGAGCCCATGGCGCGCGGCTGCCTGTTAACGCTCCAACCCGACCATCACGTACTGATCCTGGTGGTCCATCACATCGTCTTCGACGGCTGGTCCCGCTCCCTGGTACTGAAAGAGCTGGGCCTGGTGTACTCCGCGCTTCAGCAGGGGCAGGACGTCCCGCTGCCCGAACTGACCTGGCAGTACAGCGATTACGCGCGCTGGCAGTGGGAGTGGATGTCGGGAGACGAACCCGCCTCGCACGCCGACTACTGGACCACCGCACTGGCCGGTGCCCCGACCGTGATCTCCCTGCCCACCGATCGGCAGCGCCCGCCCGAACAGGACTTCCACGGCGACCGGTTGCCCGTGACCGTCGACGAGGATCTGACACGGGCCCTGCGCGCCCTGGCTTCTGACAACGATGTCTCCCTCTACGCGACCGTCCTCACCGGCTGGTCCGTACTGCTGTCCCTGCTCTCCGGGCAGGACGACATCGTGGTCGGCGCCCCCACGTCGAACCGCCGACGCGGCGATGTCGAGGGTCTGATCGGCTTCTTCGTCAACACCCTTGCCCTGCGCGCGGATCTCTCCGGCTCACCCAGTGTCAAGGACGCCCTGAAGCGGGTGAACCAGTCGATCCGTGGCGGCCTCAAGCATGTCGACCTCCCCTTCGAGCGAGTCGTCGAACTGGTCAACCCACCGCGCAGCCCCGCCCACACGGCCCTGTTCCAGACCATGTTCGCGTGGGTGCCCTCCATGCGGAAGGAACTCGAACTCCCCGGCCTGGAGGTCGAGTTACGCGAAGACGCCGCCCACGTACCCGCCAAGTTCGACATGGTCCTGGCCCTGGCCGACGAGGGCCGGCACCTCACCGGGGAGATCGACTACGCGGTGGCGCTCTTCGACCGGGCGACGATCGAGCGGTACATACGTCAATTCCTGCGCGTGCTGCGTCTGATGACCGAGCGGCCCAATGCCGAGGTCGCCGACCTGACGCTGCTCGACGAGGACGAGCAGCGGGCACTCCTCGCCGCCTTCAGCACCGGGCCCGCCGTGACGGACCCGGAATCGGAAGGCGTGCTGGAGCGCTTTGCTGCGCAGGTCCGCGGGCGGCCCGGGCAGTGTGCGGTGGTGGCCGACGACGCGGAGCTGGACTACGCGACCCTCGACCGCCGGTCCAACCGTCTCGCCCACGCCCTGATCGCCCGTGGCGCCGGTCTCGATCGAGTGGTGGGCCTGCACATCGGACGTACGGCCGAACTCGTCATCGGTGTGCTCGGGATCCTCAAGTCCGGAGCCGCCTATCTGCCCCTCGACCCCGGCCAGCCCCCGGAGCGGCTCACCGCCATGGTGAGCGACGCCGCACCGGTCCTCGTGCTGACCGACCAGCAGGACACGGTGGACGACGAGTTGTGGGAGCACCTGGCGAAGGTGGAGGCGGAGGGGACGCACGACGAGCCGCCGGCCATCGACACGGACCGTGCTCGGCTCGCCTACGTCATCTACACCTCGGGATCGACCGGCCGCCCCAAGGGCGTCGCGGTCACGCACGGCAGCGTCGTCAATCTCCTCGACCACTGGCGCGAACTCATGGGGGACGCCCCCGGCGAGGCGTCCTCGGCCTGGTCGAGCATCGGCTTCGACGCGTCGGTGCACGAACTCCTGGTCCCGTTGACCACCGGCGCCGTGCTCCACCTGGTTTCCGACGAACTCCGGGGAGATCCAAGGGCGTTGCTGGACTGGATGCGCGAACGCAAGGTGGCCCAGGCGTTTCTGCCCCCGTCCTACGTCCTGTGGATCGGCGAGGATCCGGCCGCACGCCTGGCCGGGTCGAGCCTGCGTCAGCTCCTCACCGGAGTGGAATCCCTGCCGGAAAACACCCTGCACCGCATGCGTGAGCTGCTGCCAGGCCTGCGCATCTGCTTCGGCTACGGCCCGACCGAGGCCACCCTCTACTCCACCGCCTACACCGACCCACAGCCGTACGAGCGGTCGTGCCCCATCGGGCGGCCACTGCGTGGCACACGCCTGTACCTGCTCGACGACCGAATGCGCCCAGTACCCGTGGGAGTTACCGGAGAGGTCTACCTCGGCGGAGCGAGTCTGGCCCGTGGATATCTGAACCACCCCGACCTCACCGACGAACTCTTCGTGCCCGACCCGTTCGTCCCCGGTGAACGCCTCTACCGCACCGGCGACCTGGCGCGCTGGCTGCCGGACGGCAACGCCGAGTACGTCGGCCGCCGCGACGACCAGCTCAAGCTGCGCGGATTCCGTATCGAACCCGGCGAGGTCGAGGCGGCACTGCTGGCGGTCCCCGGGGTTCGGGAGGCCGTCGTCCTGGCCGATCGCGACACACCCGGTGGCCCGCGCCTGGTCGCCGGGGTGGGATGTGACGCCGATGCCACGAGGATGCCGTACGAGTGGCGTGCGGCCCTCAAGGACCGTCTGCCGGACTACATGATCCCCGCCGTGGTGGCCGAGTTCCCGCGACTGCCGTTGAACCGCAGCGGCAAGGTGGACCGGCCGGAGGTACTGCGCGCCGCCGCCGGAACCCGTGCGGGGCAGGTCAACACGGCCGCGCCCCGCGACCACGTGGAGATGGCGCTGTACCGGGTCTGGCGCGGGGTGCTGCTGCACCCGGACATCGGCATCAGCGACAACTTCTTCGAGCTGGGCGGCACTTCGATCTCGGCGATCAAGATGGCGTCCGCCGTCCAGGAGGAACTCGGCGTCACCCTGCCCGTCCGGGACGTCATGCTGCACCCCACCATCGAGGCGCTCGCCGAGCGGGTACGCGGCAACCTCGGCGATGCCGCGCAATCCGCGGAACCCGGCAGCCTGGTCGAATTCCGTGCGGGCGGCGGCCGGCAGCGCGTGGTGTGTGTGCACCCCGCCGGCGGCACCGCGTTCTGCTACCTGCCGCTGTCCGCCGAACTGGCCGACGACATCGGCGTGTTAGGGCTTCAGGCGCCTGGTATCAATCCCGGCGAGTCCACCCTGCCCGGTGTCGAGGCGATGGCCGAGGAGTATCTACGGCTCGTCGGCCCCCGCACCGACGAGGCACTGGTGCTGTGCGGGCTCTCCTACGGCGGTCTCATCGCGTACGAGATGGGCCGCCGGCTGGTGGCGGCCGGGCACGAGAAGGTGTGCGTGGTCCTCCTAGACACCCACGGTGCCCAGGACGATGAGCAGCGCGCCGCGATCACGCCGGTCGGCATGGCGGAGTTCCGGGAGAAGCTGGTGCGCTTCAACGGCATGTACCCGGGTATCGACGACGACCAGGTGGCCCGGTACCTGAACGTCTACAACCACCACCGCAAGACCGGGCGCGACTACGCCGTACCCCAATCTCCCGCCCGTGTCTTGCTGATGCAGGCGACGGCCGTGGAGGACGAGGAAGCGGACGCCGAGGGCGCCGCCGCTCGTCTACGCGCGTTCTGGCGGCAGCGCGTCAGCGGTGAGTTCGTGGTCGAGCCGGTCGCCTGCGGTCACTGGGACATGTTGGAGAGCGACGAACTGCCCCGCGTCGCCGCCGTCCTCACCGCCGAACTGCACCGGCTGACTTCCGACCCCGGCCAGGGCGAGACGGAGTGCACCACACCTTCAGGCACGTCGGAGGCGCGATGAAACCGCATGCCGAAACGTCCCCCACCGACGTGGCCGAGGACTTGGGCACCCCGGCCGGGATAGCCCTTGAGATTCACCGCCGGGCTCTTCGCACACCACACGCCGAGGCAGTGGTCGACGGCGAAGTCTGCCTCGACTACGCGACGTTGAACGTGGCAGCCGCCGGCGTCGCCCAGGAGCTGGGGCGCCGGGGCGTCACCGCGGGGCAGGCCGTGGCGGTGGCGCTGCCGCGGTCGTGGCGGCTGGTCTGCGTGATGCTGGGCATTCTGCGGCTGGGGGCGCAGGTCGTGCCCCTCGACACGCAGAGCCCCGCGGAACGCCGTCACTTCATCCTCCGGGACTCCGCTGCGGCCGCCCTGGTGCACGAGACGACCGAGTGCGTCACCGGGCTCCCGCAGCATGTGAAGGTGCTCGCCGCGGACGCCCTTCTGCCCGAACCCCCGGACCTCGCGGCAGCCGCGGCAACCGTGGCCGCCGTGGAGGCACCGGCCGCCCCCGGCGAGGTGTCCTTCCTGTTCTACACCTCCGGAACGACGGGGCAGCCCAAGGGAGTCGAGGTCCGTGACGCCGGGGTCCGGCGACTGGCACAACCCGGCTACATCCGCGTCGAGCCAGGTCTGCGCTATGCCTGCCTGGCCAATCCGGCCTTCGACGCGTTGAGTTTCGAGGTCTGGGTGCCCCTGCTGACCGGTGGCTGCTGCGTGGTCCTGAGCGACGGGGACGTGCGGACTCCCGAGCGGCTCGCCGCGGCGCTGCGGCACGAGGGGGTGGACACCCTCTTCGTCACCGCCGCTCTGTTCAACGCGATGGTCACGGCCGTGCCGGACTGCTTTGCCGCGGCCGCCGAGGTCCTGGTGGGCGGTGAGCAGCTCGACGCCCGGACGATACGCCGCTGGTACCGCGACAACCCCGACAGCGGCACCCGTCTGTTCAACGGCTACGGACCGACAGAGGCCAGCACCTTCGCCCTGTGCCATCCGATCCCACGGGACTTCGACGGGGCCGTGGTGCCGATCGGCCGGCCCTTGCCGCAGACCGGTGCCGTCCTGGTCGTGCCGGGCCAGGAGCGGGTGGCCGCACCCGGTGAGGTCGCCGAACTCCTGCTGAGCGGAGCCGGGCTCGCCGCCGGCTACCGCAACCTCCCCGAGGAGACCGAGCGGCGTTTCGTACGGCTGCCGTGGCTCGACGGTGGCCAGCAGCGGTACTACCGCACCGGTGACCTCGTACGGGCCGACAGCGAGGGCCTGGTGAAGTACGTCGGCCGAACCGACCGCCAGGTCAAGGTCCGTGGCTTCAGGATCGAGCCCGGCGAGGTGGAGCGGCGCGTTCTCACCCACCCCGCGGTCCGGCATGCCCATGTGTGCACGCGCCGCGCGGGCCAGCAGGGTCCCAACGAACTGCTGGCGTTCGTCGTCCTCCAACAGGAGCTTTCCTACGAGGAGTTCGACAGCCACCTGGCGGC
The DNA here is from genome assembly GCF_042715345.1 of Streptomyces sp. NPDC058697. Lineage (NCBI taxonomy): Bacteria > Bacillati > Actinomycetota > Actinomycetes > Kitasatosporales > Streptomycetaceae > Streptomyces > Streptomyces sp. NPDC058697. The sequence goes on along the minus strand of NZ_JBHXSU010000007.1, from coordinate 444,913 downwards.
CCATCTGCCCGCCTACATGCGCCCCCACCAGATTCATCTCGTGGCCGAGCTGCCGCTCAACGCCAACGGCAAGATCGACCAGGTCGCGCTGTTGGGGCAGGCCGACCGGCCCTGGCGGCCCGCCTCCCCCGGTTCTGAGGGACCGGCCATGACGGAGACGGAGCGCCAAGTCGTCGAACTGGCCGAGGAGATACTCGGCACCACCGGCCTCGGGCTCGGCGACCGGTGGATCGCCAGCGGCGGCGACTCGTTGAAGGCGCTCCGGTTCTGCTTCGCCGTACGACGGCGATGGGGCCGCGACCTGTCCCAGGCGGCCGTCCTGCACGGCGACCTGGCCGCCGTCGCCCGGTCGGTCGCCACGGGCCGTCCCCGCGAGGAGAGCGACTTACCGGCACCGGTGGTCTCCGGTGCCCGCTCGGCGCCCGCCACCAGCGAACAGCAGCGGCTGTGGCTGATACAGCGCCGCACCCCGGGCTCCCGGGCCTACTCCGTCGACCAGGCCTTCCGCGTGGACGGACCCGTCGACACCGCCCGCCTCCGGCGAGCGCTGCGCAGCCTGGTGACACGCCACGAGGCGCTGCGGACGAGCTTCGGCCTCGGGCCCGACGGCCTGGAGCAGACCGTCGGAGAGCCGTACGACCCCTGGCACGAACCGGGCCCCCAGCATGTCTGGGACGAGGAAGAAGCACACGCCTTCGCCGACACCTTCTTCGCCGAGCCCTTCGACCTCGCCGTCCCCCGCATGCTCCGGGCCTGCTGGCTGCCGCGTGACGACGGCGGCACGCTCCTGCTGCATCTGCACCACATCGCCGTGGACGGCTGGTCGTTGAGCATCCTGCTGCACGACCTGTCGGCCGCCTACGCCGAAAGCGGCCGGCCCGAGGCACCCGCTCCGACCCCACTGGACTTCGCCGTCTGGCAGAGCGACCGATTCGCGAGAACCGACTACCAGGCGCAGCGCGATGAACTCCTCACGTTCTACGAGGGTTTGGAGGAGCCACTGGAGCCGCTGCCTGCCCAGGACGCCGGTCCGGCACCGCGGGCGCACCTGCTGCACACGTCTCTCGATGTCGCTCGGCGGGCCCAAGTGGACCAGCTGTGCGCCGAGTTAGGACTGACTCGGTTCCAGGTCCTGCTGAGCGTGTTCTCCTGGTGCCTGTACGGCGTGACCGGCCTGGTCCGCCCTCGTGTCGCCGCCCCGGTCGCGGGCCGCCCGGTGCGCGAGTTCGAGAGCAGCGTGGGCATGATGGCGAACACCGTGCTGCTGCCTCTGACCGTCGCGCCCGGTGAGGACCTGCGCTCGCACCTCGCCCGTACCAGGACCGGCACAGGGCAGGTGCTGGGATGCCAGGACGTGGCGCTCACGGACGTCCTGACCGGTTGGGACGGCGTCGGCGACAGCACGCCGTTCGACTTTCTGTTCGTCCTGGAGAACACCGACTTCGGGGCACTGCGGCTGCCCGGCTGCACCCAGCGCCCCCTGTGGTGGTCGGCGCCGGAGGCCAAGTGCCCGATGACGGTCTCCGTGGTCGAGCACGCGGACGGACTCGACGTGCTGTGGGAGTACGCCGAGGGCCGGTTCACCGGCGAGGACGTCGAGGCGATGGCGGAGCTGTTCCGGCGGGGCGTGGACGCGCTCGCCGCCGGCGGCCGCTCCACGGCTCGTGAACTCGTCGTACCGTACCGGCGGTTGCTCCCGGAACACGGGCGCGGCCCCGCCCCAGAACCCGGCTTCACCACGATCGCCGAGGGCTTCGCCCTGCAGGTCGCCCGCACTCCGCACGCCCCCGCCGTCGTCACGGCCGACGGCGCCACCCTGAGCTACGCGGCCCTCGACGCCCGGGCCGCGGCACTCGCCACGGAACTGGCCGACCGCTACCCGATCCCGGCCGACGGCAGCCCCTGCCGGGCGGCCCTGTACCTGGATCCCTCCGTCGAGCACGTAGTGGCGCTGCTGGCACTGGCACGGCTGAACGTCACCGCCGTGCCTCTCGACCCCTCCTACCCGGCCGACGTGCTGCGCCGAGTCCTGGAACAGATCGACCCGCTGTGCGTCCTGGCCACACAGAACAGCTCGACGACGCTGGACACGCTGCTGCCGGACGGTGTGGTGCGCCACCTCGTCGTACCGGCGGTCCCGGCGCCGGTGAAGGGCGACGGCCCGAGCGCGTCGTACGACGGGCAGACGTACGGCCGACGCACGGTCGGCGCGTCGGCACATGACGGCGCCCGCCCCCTGTACGCACTGTTCACCTCCGGCTCCACCGGCGTCCCCAAGGGCGTGCAGATCCACGGCCGCACGCTGTGCGACCTGATCAGGTGGCAGTCCGGTCCCGGCGGGCTGACCGCCCCCGCGGTCACCCAGCAGTTCTCGATGCTGGCGTTCGACGTGTCCTTCCAGGAGATCCTCGGGACGCTGTGCACGGGTGGCAGCCTCCAGCTCATACGTCCCGAGTGGCGTCGGGACGCGCCCGCACTCCTGGACCGGCTGGACGCCACGGGCGCCGAGCGGATCTTCATGCCGTACGTGGCACTGCAGTTGCTCGCCGAGTACGCCGTCCGCCTGAACAGGTATCCCTCCCGGCTGCGCGAAGTGGTCACCGCGGGCGAGCAGTTGGTGTGTACGGACAGCATCCGGCGCTGGTTCGCCGGGCTCCCCGGCGCGCGCCTGTTCAACCACTACGGGCCGACCGAGACACACGTGGTAAGTGCCCTGTGTCTGGAGGGAGATCCTGCGCGCTGGCCCGAACGGCCCGCCATCGGACGCCCGGTGGCCGGCGCCGATCTGCGGGTGGTGGACGCCCAGGGCGACCCGGTCCCGCACGGGTGCGCCGGCGAACTGCTGATCGGCGGCACCATGACCACCCGCTGCTACCTCGACGAACCCGCACTGGACGACACCCGCTTCGTCGAACTCCCCGGCGCGGGCCTGTTCTACCGCAGCGGTGACCGGGCGTACTTCGACCGTGGGGGCCTGCTGCACTACGCGGGCCGTGACGACCAGCAGATCAAACTGAGCGGGCACCGGCTCGAACTCGGCTCCGTCGAGGCGGCCCTGCTGCGCCATCCGGCGGTGGTCAACGCCGTCGTCACACGTGACGGAGAACAGCTGACGGCCGGCTTGGAGATCCGTGGCGAAACGCCGGCCGCCGACGAGCTGACCGCGCATCTGTCCGCCCTGCTGCCCTCCTACGTACGTGTGAACCGCTTCCGCAGGTTGGAGAACCTCCCCCGCACACCCAGCGGCAAGCTGGACCGGCAGGCGGCCGTCCGGGCACCGGGAGAGGAGATACGTCGTTCCGCGAGCACCCGCACGGGCCTGTCGGCCGAGGAGGAGCGCCTCACCACTGCCTTCGAGGAGGTCACCGGGTCGGTGATCGCACCGGACCAGACCTTCTTCGAGGCGGGTGCCTCCAGCCTCGCCCTGATGCGCTTCCACCTGCGCTGCACCACGGCACTCGGTCTGCGCTTCAGCATCGCGGACCTCTTCGAGCACGTCACCGTCCGCTCCCTGGCCCGCCACCTCACCACCCCGCGGTTGCTCACCCCATCGGTCGCGAAGAATGACGGGCCCCCCGAACAGACCCCCGAACCCGGCGAGCCGATCGCAGTCGTTGGCATGGCGGTACGGGTGCCCGGCGCCCCGGACCTGGCCGCCTTCTGGGAGCTGGTGGTCTCCGGCGGCACCGGAATCCGCCGTATCGACGCGCCGGAAGGAGTCGTCGGCGCGCACAGCACGCTCGACGGCATGCTCGACTTCGACCCGGGGCACTTCGGCATCAGCCCACAAGAGGCACGTCTGATGGACCCCCAGCAGCGTCACCTGCTGATGGCCGGCGTGCAGGCCCTGGCGCACGCCGGGGTGGCGGACACCTCGGTCACCCGGGTGGGCCTGGTGGCCGGTGCCGGGGAGAACACCTACTTCCAGTCCCTGCTGCGCGAGGCGGACCCCGAACGGCTGCCTGACGGCTTCCAGCTCGCCCTCCACCATGAGAAGGACTTCCTGGCCACCAAGGTGGCGTACCACCTCGGGCTGACCGGCCCCGTCTTCAGCGCCCAGACGGCCTGCTCCAGCTCGCTGGTCGCCGTGCACCTCGCCGCCGGTCTGCTCCGGCAGGGCGAAGCCGAGGTGATGCTCGCCGGAGGAGTACTCATCGACCCCGGGCTGACCGGCGGCTACCGCTACCGCCCGCAGCACATCTTCTCCGCGGACGGCGACTGCCGGCCCTTCAGCGACGACGCCACCGGCACGGTCGGCGCGAGCGGCGTCGGGGTCGTGGTCCTCAAGACGCTGCGGCAGGCACGGCGCGACGGCGACACCGTCTACGCACTCATCACAGGCTCCGCGATCAACAACGACGGTGCGGCGAAGATGAGTTACACCGCACCATCCCTCGCCGGACAGCGGGAGGTGATCCGGACCGCCCTGTCCCGCGCCGGACGAACAGGCGCCGACCTCGGCTATGTGGAGGCCCACGGCACCGGCACCCGGCTGGGCGACCCGATCGAAGTGGGAGCGCTTCGGCAGGCGTTCGACGTGAGTGAGTCCGGCCGCTGCGCTCTGAGCTCCGTGAAGAGCCAGCTCGGTCACATGGGCGCGGCCGCCGGCGTGGTGGGCCTCGTACGCGCGGTCCTCGCCGTGCACCACGGGACACTCCCGCCCAACCTCAACTTCCGTGCCTTCAACCCCGAGATCGGCCCCGATCCCACTCCCTTCTACGTCCCGGCCGAGGCCACGCCCTGGCCCGAGGGACGCGAACGGGTGGCCGCGGTCAGCAGCTTCGGGATCGGCGGCACCAACGCCCACGTCGTCGTGGAGCAGGACACCGCGCCGCCCGGACCGGTGGCAGACCGCGAGGTCCCCAAGTGCCTTGTGCTGTCGGCCTCCAGCGCGGACGCCCTGACCGCCGACGCCGCTCGAATCGCCGACTACCTCCAACTGCACCCGGAGCGCCACGAGTTCGTGCTGCGCCATCTCCAGGCCGGTCGGGTCGCTCGCCGAATGCGGACCGCGGCACCCGTGACGGACGTTGCCGCGGCCGAGCGCTGGCTGCGCGCGGTGGCCGAAGGAGTGGTGCAACCCGGTAGCGCGGACCCGGACTCTGCAACGGTCTCCGCGGTCCGCCGCACCGCCCACGACCTCGCCGAGGCCTGGGCAGCCGGACACCCTGTCGACTGGGGCGCGGGCTCCGCTCCGGCGCCCTGGGACTTCCCACCCCCGTCCTTCTCCCTCACGGAACACGACTTCGACCGGCTGCCCGAGAAGCCTCGCGAGGCCCCGGCCGCCACACCCCGGCGGCTGCCCCGGGAGAACTGGCTGCACCAGCCGCACTGGGTCCGGCTGCGCCGTGCCGCCATCGCGGACACCAGCGTGTCGGCCGGCCACGCCTCCACCGTGGTCGTCGTAGCCTCCGAGAACACTCCGCGGACAGCGCTCACGCCCTTCGAGGCGGTGGCATCGCGGGTGATACGGGTGCACCCGGCCGGCGCCTTCGCCCGCAGAGGACCGAACGCCTACGACGCGGACCCCGCCGACCCGGCGTCTCTGCGCCGGCTGCTCGACGCGCTGTCCGAGGACGGTGCCCCCGTCTCCAGCGACACGGAGTGGGTGCACACCCTGCCCCTCGACGTGACAGGGCCGGTCGGTCCCGGCACCCTGGAACACGCTCGTCACGCCTGCTTGGACAGCACGGCGGCCCTGGCCCAGGCGCTGACCGGGCGGAACGGCTCCCCACGGGTGTGGTGGCTGTCGTACGGCGCCCGGCCCGTGACGGGAACGGTGGACAGACCTGAACTGGCGCTCCTCGCCGGGCCGGTCGAGGTCGCCCATCAGGAGTCCGCCCTGAACGGCCATTGGCTCGACCTCCCCGACGGCGACCTCACCCGCTGGGCCGGACACGTGGCCTCGGTCGTCGCCGAAGCACGTGCGGCCGCCGGTCGTCCGGACGGACCGGCCCTGCCGCGCCAACTCGCGCTGCGGCAGGGCTACTGGTGGCGGTCGGGCACCACACCCGTACCGGAGCCGGAGGGGACACAGTCCCTCGTACCGGCCGGAGCGGACACCGTCCACCTGGTGCTCGGCGGCACGGGCGGTATAGGCCGCGCCATCGCCGCCTGGCTGCTCGAACACACCCGCGGCCGGGTGCTGTTGCTGTCGCGAAACCCGCAGCTGCCCGAGGAGTTGGACGGATGGGCCGACCGCGTCGGCCTCGTCCCGGCGGATCTCGCGACCATGCCAGTCCACGATGTGGCGGCGGCCGTCGCCGACCACACGTCACGGCTGGACGGTGTCATCCACGCGGCCGGTCTCGGACACGGCGGGCTGCTCGTACGGCGTGACACCACCGCGATGGGCGAGGCCGCGGCGGTTCGCGAGCGTGGCGCCCTCGTCGTCGAGCACCTGATCGGAGCCTTCCGCCCGGAGATCGCGGTCTACTGCTCCTCGATGTCCGCCTTGCTCGGCGGTGTCGGCCAGAGCGACTACGCAGCCGGCGCGAGCCTCCTCGACGGCTTCGCCCACCACCGGGCCACCGAGACGGAGACGACCGTCCGGATCGGCATCGACTGGGACATCTGGAGCGAGACCGGAATGGCGACCCGGGTCCTGAACACGGACAGCCGCCATCAGGCCCACCTCGCGGTCGGCCTGACCGTCGAGGAGGGCAAAGCGGTCTTCGCGCATGCCCTGGCCCTGCAACTGCCTCAACTCCTCGTGTCCACAACGGACATCGAGGCCTCCCGAGCCTTCTACGCTCCGACCGGGATCGCGGCCCCGTCCTCGCGTTCCGGACCGGTGCACCCGACGGACGGAGAGGTGGAAGCCTCCGACGCCGGCGGTTCCGGAGAGCAGGCGGACACCATGGCCCGGGTGATCCAGGATCTGCTGGGCGTGGACGAACTGGACCCCGAGGACTCCCTCTACGACCTGGGCGCCGACTCGCTGACCCTGATCAGCCTGATCGCCCGGATCGAGGACGACTACGGCGTCGAGTTCGACCTGGCCTCGTTCAGCCACCGCGTCAGCCTCACGGAGATCCTGAAACACATCGATGCGGCCCTCACCTCCGCCGAGCCCACCACCGAGGCGGCCGGGGGCACCTCCCGGGTCGTCCTCGACATCTGGCAGGAGGGAACCGGTTCGGCCGTCCTGTGCCTGGTGCACCCGGTGGGTGGAGACATCCAGGCCTACCGCTCCCTGGTGGCAGCACTCGGCCCCGCGCCGACGGTGTGCCTCATCGCCGACCCGGCACTCCGCGACACCGGGATGTCCGCATGGTCACTGACCGAGCGGGCCCATCACTACGACGCAAAGCTGCGTGAGCGCTTCGGCGGACCGGACCACCGGCTTCACCTGGCCGGATGGTCCTACGGCGCCCGTGTGGCGATGGAGATGGCGGGCCTGGCCGAGTCGGCCGGCCTGCCACTGGAGGCGCTCTACCTTCTGGATCCGCCACCGCCCCACGCACATGTTGCCTCCTACGACGAGGCTCACCTGGAGAAGGTGTTCGCCGCCGAACTCGCCCCCGGAGTCTCCGCGTTGCCGGCCGGGCACGCCGCACAGGCGTACGCCGAGAGGCTGGCCCGCTGCTGCCGCGCGAACCTGCGCAGCCTCGGGGAACATCGCGTACGGCCACTCGTCTCCGTCCCCACGTATCTGTGGCTGGCCGAACACCCCACGGCGGGCATGCCCACCCCCGCGGACCCTCAGGAGGCGGACCGGCAGTGGAACACCTGCCTGCCCCCGTCCGCCGTACGCAGGTATCTGCCCACGGACCACTACGGCATCGTCGCGGCTCCCCATGTGGACACGGTGGCCGGGACCATCAGGGCGACGCTGGCGTCCTCTGGTGCCGGTGCCCGCGGGACCGCTGACCTGTAAACCCACCCCGCCTCTGGAGGTTGACATGGAGTCATACGAACTCGAAGCGCTGGAAGCGGTGACCACTCGTCCCGCGTACCCCTACCGCACGCTCACCGTCCAGCGGATCACTCCCGTTCTGGGAGCGGAAGTCTCGGGCGTCGACCTGTCGCAGGAGATCCCGGCGGAGCAACTGGAGGAGATCCGGGCCGCCTTCCGCGACCACCACGTCCTCGTCTTCCGCGATCAGACGATCACCGCCGAGCATCACAGGCGCTTCGCCGCCGCCTTCGGTGAACTGCGCCCCGTCAACCCGCCGCCGCCCGAGGGCGATCCCTACATCCTGGAGATCCGCACGACGTCGGCCGCCGCGAACGTGGCGGGCAACGGCTGGCACGCGGACGGCACCGCCGACGCCGAACCGTCCCTGGGGTCGATGCTCTACATCACCGAGACCCCCGAGCCGGGATGCGGCGGGGACACCCTCTTCGCCAACATGCACCTCGCCTACGCCATGCTCTCACCGGCGATGCGCGCCCTGCTGGACCCGCTGACCGCGATACACGACGGCGCGCAGGCCCTGGCGGGATACACGCTGCCCGCGGACTACGTCATCCCCAAGAGCGAACACCCCCTCATCGCCCGGCACCCGGAAACCGACCGCAAACTGCTGTACGTCAACAAGGCCTACACCAGCCGCATCCCGCAGCTCTCCCCCGACGAGAGCCGGGCCCTGCTCGACATGCTCTTCGACATCATCGCCCGCAGGCCGGTCCTGCACTGCCGCGTCCGCTGGACCCCGGGCACGCTCGTCTTCTGGGACAACCGGTGCGTCCAGCACCACGCGACGTACGACTACTACCCCTACGCCCGCTACGGCCAGCGCATTGCCATCAACGGCGGCCCCGTCAAGGGCTGATGGCCTGTGTGCCCGGCGCCGGAGCTCGCCGATCAGCTTGCTCCGGCGTCGCCTTCGGACGTCAGGCGCCGTCAGTCCCGTCGGACACGGTCACGCTGACCGGTGTGCCCGCCTCGACGGTGCGGCTGACCGTGCAGAGCCGGTCGTGCGAAGTCTTCACGGCCCGGGGCAGGATGGTGCGGGCGCGTTCCCCCGACGGCCCGTCCGGGAACGCGACAGAGAAGGTGACCTCGAGGTTCGACATCCGGTTGCCGCTCTCGTCCTCGACCTTGTTGCCGGTCACGGCGACGGAGAACGTGGTCGGTTCCTCGTGACGACTCGTGGCGACCTCCACGTCGGCCGCGGTACAGCCGCCGATCGCCGCGAGGAACAACTCGACCGGCGTGAAGTCTGCACCCCCGCCGGTGCCGAAACTCAGCGTGCCCCCGCGGGCATTGGTCACGGTGAACCGGCCCGGGCCGGCCCGCTCGATGGTGACAGAACGCAGCGAATTGTCAGTCATGGCGACGACAGTACTGTCCCGCCTCCCGGGCCGTCCTCATGCCGCGCCTGCCCATACACCGAGTACCGATGGCCGGGCGCCGGATGCAGCGGCAGGCAGATTCACTCCTAGAGGCGTCCACGACATACCGAGCGTCCAGGGCCGACACGCCGCCGGCTGCCTCCGGCTCGCCACACCACCTGGTCGGACCGGCCGTCGCTAGGCGGGCATCAACGACTCGATGATCGTTCGCCAGCGCTGGTCGGCCACGGATGCGTCCTCCGCCCTCGTGATCTGCCTGGTCCGGTAGCGGGCAGCGCAGCCGGCGAACACGAAGAGACGATCCAGGACTTGGTAGTTCGGGCTCCAATGTCTGTCAGTGGCCAGCCACGTCCGATGCAGCTCCTCCGTCGAGGCGCGATCGTCGTGACACAGGGCTATGACGAGTCGGCCCGTCCACTCACGCCAGCCCGTCTTCTGCTGTCGCGCGTCGACGAGCTGCTGGGTTTCGGTGAGGAGTTCCCGTGCTGCGAGGTGGTCACTGCGCATGGAGATCGCCTTGGCCGTCAGAGCAGTCCGCATGGACAGCGTCTCGCCGAAGTGATCGGCGTCGGCCAAGAGGGCGTCGCACTCTGCGGGTGTGCTGCGGCCGCACAGGGCGCGGCGCCACAGAGCGGAGGTCTCGTTCTCCAGAGCGATACGGTGCTGTCCTCCGGCTCGCAGGGCTCGGGCTCTTGTGGCGGATCCCGCGATGGCCTCTTCGAGGAGTCCGCGGTCGAAGGCGAGGTCGCTGCTGATCCGGACGGACGTTGTCGGGTCCTGCAGCGGATAGCGGCTCAGGTGCTGCTCCAACTCGTCGTACTCTCCTCGGCTACGCAGCGTGCGAGCCACCTGGTATCGAAGCAGTTCGGAAGCCGGGTTCTCCTCCAGCATCTCTTTGAGGATGCGCAAGGCGGTGCCGGCATCGCCGTCGCGGTAGATGTAGGCGAGTCGAAGCCTGGCGCGATGGCGGACATCGCTCTGCAGCGGTTGGGAGAGGTAGTCCTCCAGGTAGGCGATGCGCTCCCTCTTCCGGCGTCCGTGGCGCCACGCCTCGTAGATGCCGGACACCTGCCCCACCCAGGTGTCGAGTGTGGGAGGCGGCAGCCGGTCGGCGGTCTTGGCGAAACCGGGTACGGCGGCGAGTGCGTCCGCCAGCCAGGTGGCGGTGAGAGCGTGACGGGCGCACAGATCGGCGGCGAGCTCCATGACGTCGAGTCGTTGTTCGCTGTTGAGGAGTAGAGCGTCGCTTCGATGGCGAAGCGCTGCCAGTAGCTGCCTGGCCATATGGGTTCGGTCGTCCGGTGCCCAGGCTCCGGGATTGCTGACGGGTTCGTGGGCGATGGCGGAGCGGACCGCGTCGTGGAGCCGGTAGGGAAAGACCGGGTGGTTGTCCCTGGTGACGAGGGTGCGCTGGCACAGCCGTTGAGCGTCACCGACCAGCGCGCCGGCGGCTTGGGAGATCAGACGTTCGTCGAAGCGTGGCACCAGGCTCGCGGCCCGGGCCAGTTCACGCTCCTGTTGCGGCAGATTGGCGAACACACGGGTGGCGAGCTCCGGCAGCGGCCCTCCGAAGGCTTGGGCTGCTGCCGGATTCCCGTGCGCGGCACGCGCCATGGAGAGCGACAGGCTGAGGTAGAGAGGTAGGCCGTGGGCGCCGGCGCTGATGTTGTCGATGACGTCCGGGGTCAGTTCCGGATTGCCCGCTGTGCCTGACGCGGCACGGAGGTACCGCTTCACATCGAGTTCGGAGAGATTGCCGACGAGATGCTGGCGAGGATCTTCCTGAACCGCCAACCGCAGGCCGGGCCAGATGTGCGGGCCCGTTGCCGGGAGCAACTGGTGAACGTGAGCGGCGTCCCAGTCCAGCCGATTGCGTGATGTGACCACCCACAGGGTGCCGGGAGTCAGGTGCACGATCCGGTTGAAGAGGCGCTCCTGCGACCGGTCGTCCCCTTGTACGTACTCCGCGGCATCGGCGAACGCCACCGTGACGGGCCGCTTGGCCACGGGAAGGTTCTCCAGATCCCAGGAGAGCAGGCCGGCGAGCGTCGCGGCGACGTAGTCGGACGGATCCTTCTGGGCCTGGGTGATGACGTGCAGCAGTGGTGCGCACTCCCGCAGGGTGTGGCTGCGCAGCCGCTTCTCCCGGACGGCGTCGACAATGAGGATCCCGCTGCGCACCGTAAGCGGGCCCAGCCCGAATCCGGCGCCGACGTCGCTCAGCACGTCGTTGAGAGTGTCGGTGATCTGCCCGCGTACGTCGAAACTGGAGGCGGACAGGTCCGGCAGTGGCGTTCCTGGTCGGGCCAGGGCCCACCAGGCTGCGAAGCCCAGGTCGAACGCGGGAAAGCGCCGCCGCCTGCCGGCCACCGCGACTCGTAGCCGCAGCACGATGTCCACAGCGTTGACGACGCGACTTCCGTGGAAGTCGATGCGGACGGTGGGGAGCAGCTGATCGGGCGGCAGTTGCTCCCAGTCGCCGGGCTCCGCCAATTCCCCGGTGCACCACGACTCCAGCCGCCTGGACAGCTCGGTCTTGCCGATTCCGCCCACGCCGTAGAAGGTGATGACGTTCCGGCGAGCGGCGTGACTCAACGTTGCCGAGCCGCCGCGTACCCCCTCCATGTGTTGCAGCAAGGCCGTGGTGAACGCTGTGTGCTCGTCGACACGGTTGGTGAACAGTTCGGTCGCCGTGTACTGCGGATCAAAGATCCGATCGAACTCGCTCATGTACCCCCGCTTAACCATGACTCGCCGTACCCGACAAGCTCGCCTGCAGAGAAGAACTATGGCGCGTCGAGCCGGAGGGCCGCAGGATGACCGGCCTGGATACCACTGCCACTCAGGGCTCTCTGTGTGACGTGGATCACGGCAACGGGAAAACCTGTAGCCCGGGCCCGGCGTCTAGCAGGTGTGAGATCAGTCAGAGCAGCGCTGCACGAGGTGGACGAGGAGCGTCTCGTCCGGCTGGTGGCGAAAGGCGACCGTGCCGCGTTCGAGGAGCTGTACCGGCGTACGTCGCCGTGGATGGCGGTGCGGCTGCGCCGCCGGTGTGTGGACGAGCAGATCGTCGCGGAGGTCATGCAGGAGACCTACTTGGCGGTGTGGCGCGCGGCGGGTGCGTTCGCCGGGGCCGCGGTCGGGGGGACGGCCACGGGTTGGCTGTGGACGATCGCGGCGCGCCGCCTCGTCGACGCGTTCCGGCGCAGGGCTCACCACGCGGAGCCGCCGCCGGCCGCCGCTCCGCCCGACGTGGCGCCCGCCGCCGAGGAGTTGGCACTCGCGGAGACCGTCGGCGGTGATGTCGGGGACGCGCTGCGGTGCCTCGCGCCGGAGCTGAGACAGGTACTGCAGGCGATGGTGCTCGACGGGCTGTCCGTCCGGGAGACCGCGGTCCTGCTCGGGCTGCCCGAGGGCACGGTCAAGACCCGTGCGCGCCGGGCCCGTATCGAGATGCGGAGGGCACTGGCATGAGTATCGAACACGCGTCGAGGCGGATCATCGAGGGGTACGTGCGCGGCGGCGCGGACCTCTCCGCCGACGAGGTGTGGGCCGTGGAGGCGCATCTGGAGATGTGCCGGGTGTGCCGTGACCGGTTGGCTGCCGCTGTCGGTGCCGGGGTGCCCGCCGTGGCATCCCTCGTCGACACCGTGTGGTCCGGCCTCGAATCCCAGCTCGCGGTCACTGCCACGATGCCGCGCCGACGGCGCTGGTCGGCGCCGCTGTCGAGGTGGATGACGCCCACGATGGTGCCGTGGCTGGCCATGGTCGTGGGCGTGACGCTGCTGGCCCTGCTGCTCGACCTGTCCCACACCGGCTACGGCGAGGTGTCGTTGGTGCTGCTGCTCGCGCCGATCCTGCCCGTGCTGGGCGTCGCGGCGTCCTGGTCGCGCGGTCTGGACCCGGCGTACGAACTGACGGCCTCCGTGCCCAGGGCTGGGCTCTATCTGGTGCTGCGGCGCACCGCGTCCGTGCTTGCCGTGCTGGTCCCCGCACTGCTGGTGGGCGGTTGGGCGACGGGGGTGATGGTGGCTCAGTGGCTGGTGCCCTGCCTGGCCTTCACGGCGACGACCCTGGCGCTCGGCGGTGTCGTCGGTGTGACCCGCGCCGCCGTCGTCCTGGCCGCTGTCTGGGCCGCCTTGGTCGTGGCGCCGACCATGGCCACCAGCCGTACGACCTTCGCCCTGCAGACGGGCGGTCTGCCCGCGTGGGGGCTGATCCTCGCGCTCGGTATCGGTGTCGTGATCGCCCGCAGAGACGCGTACACCGTGCTGGGAGCTCATCGATGACCATCGGAAAGAACATGGGAAAGGAACACCACATGACGTCCGCCGTGAGCGCGGCCGACATCGCACCGACGGCCTACGCCTGGGAGATCCAGGCCACCGGGCTGAGGGTCAGGGTCGGCAGGAAACGGATGGCGGTCGACGGCCTCGACCTGTCGCTGGGCATCGGCGTCCACGGACTCCTCGGTCCGAACGGGGCGGGCAAGACCACCCTCATCCGGACGCTGGCCACCGTGCTGCGTCCCACCGAGGGTGGCCTGGAACTGCTCGGTGAATCCGTGGGCGGTATGGGCGAGCACCGTGCGGTTCGCCGCCGAATCGGCTATCTGCCGCAGGAGTTCGGCTACTACAAGCGCTTCACGGTACGTGAGTTCGTCGAGTACATGGCGTGGCTGAAGGAGGTGCCCAAGGCGGACATCCCCGCGGCGGTGCAGCGCGCCGTGGAGCGGGTGGGTCTGGCGGACCGCGCCGACGAGAGGATGAAGGCCCTGTCGGGCGGCATGGTGCGCAGGGTCGGCATCGCCCAGGCCATCGTCAACGACCCGACGATCCTGCTCCTCGACGAGCCGACGGTCGGCCTGGACCCGGCGCAGCGGCTGCGCTTCCGCGAGCTGCTGCAGGAGTTGGGTACGGACACCTGTGTGCTCGTCTCGACTCATCTGGTGGAGGACGTCGCCGCCGCCTGTACCGACGTGGTGCTCTTCGCCGAGGGCCGGCTGGTCTTCCAGGGCCCTCCGGACGAACTGGCCTCGGCGGGCGGCCCCGAACACGTGGGTGACAGCCCGCTGGAGCGCGGCTACTCGGCACTGCTGCTCAACCCCGAGCAGGGAAGGGGCACTTGGTGAACAGCCGCGTCCTGCGTATCGAGTTGAGGCGTTCGGTCGCCCCGTGGGCCGGCATCGTGGTCCTGGCACCGGCGCTGGCGTTCCTGTACCTGCTGAACGGCGCCTGGTGGAGTGGCACCACGGCGTGGACGGCCCAGTGGACACCACTGGCCCTCTGGACCCGCTCCCTGCTGTTCTACGTGTGGCCGCTCGCCGTCGGGCTGGGGGCGCTGCAAGGACTGCGCGACCACCGCTCGAAGATGTCCGAGCTGCTGACGAGCACGCCGCGGCCCGCCCGGCACCGCGCGGCCACCCTGGCGGGCGCGACGGCGATCACGCTGGCCTCGGCCTTCGCGTTGCTCGTCCTCGCGGGTGGGGTCCAGGTGCTCGCCCACACCGAGTACACGCACCTCGGGTGGCTGCCGATCTCGCTGGTGGGGGCACTCTTCCTCGTCGCGGGGGCCGTGCTGGGCATGGGAGCCGGGAGGGCCCTGCCGTCCCCGCTCACCCCGCCCGCGCTGGCCATGGGTGCCTTCGTGTTCACGGCCCTGATGCACATGTCGCTGGGCCGGACGGAGACGGACACGGCGGACGGGTTCCCGAACTCGGAACCGAACCGGGTCTCGCTGCTGTCACCGACGGTGGAAGACGCGCGCGAGGCGTTCGTCACGCTCTCCGCCTCCGTGCACGTCGGACAGACGCTCTGGCTGCTCGGCATGGCCGGGACCGGCTTCGCGCTGCTGGTCGCCGCGACCCGGCGCGCCCGGCTGACCGCCCTGACACCCGTTCTGGCGGGCGCGGCGATCGCCCTGCTCATCCTTCCCACCGACCCTCGCCGGATGTACGTCGTCGACGAGGCCGCCGCGGAGTTGGTGTGCGACGGCCCGGTGTGCGTGACGAAGACGCAGCAAGCACGACTCGCGGACCTCGCGGGTCCCGGCAAGGAGGCGTTGCGCCAGCTGCACGGTGCCCTGGGCGGTCAGGCACCGGTCTCGATCCGCGAGAACACCGCCGTACTGCCGGAGGGCTCCACGCCGCAGTGGTCCCGCAAGACCGTGCTCCTCGACTTCGACGACGACATCGTCGCCGCCGCGAAGGGCGGGGAGCTCACCCGGGCCCTGATCGCCAAAGGCATGGTGCCGGGGTGCACCCCCGTCGGCTGGAGCGGCTTCGGGGGCGATGAATACGCGCAGACCGTCGCGGTGGGCTGGGTCCTCGGGGACCTCAAGCCGCTCGGCGGCACGTCGGCACGTATGCGCCACGAGGTCGAAGCCAAGACCCGCCCGGTGTGGAAGGAACTCAAGGCGCTGCCGCGGGCCGGGCAGATCTCGCGGATCAACGCCATGCGCGCCGCCGCGCTGTCCTGCGAGGGCGACCCGTTCGAGGTGCTGTCCGGCGGTGCGTCCCGGTGAGATGGCTGACGCTGTACGCACGCTCGCGTCGGATACCCGCGTCGCTCGCCGCGGTGGTGATCGGCATGGGAGCGGTGTGGGCACTCGCCCGGGACGAGGGCGCGGGGCCCGCTGATCCACGGCTGCCCGTGCTCGTTCTCTCCACGGGGGCGATGGCCTTCTCCATCGGGCTCGGCGGGCATGACCTCGCGCTGGACCGGACGGCCGCGATCCGCTGGGTGCCCCGCAGAGCGGCGCATGTGCTGCTCGCCGGCGCGGTCGTCGCCGCGGCGCTGCTGGCAGTGCAGACCATGGGCGCGCCCATGGCCACCACCGCGTTCGTCGTCCGGGACACCGCGGGCCTGATGGGACTGGTCGCCCTGGGAGCGGCACTCTCGGGCGGCCAGTTCGCATGGACGCTGCCGTTCGCCTGGCTCTCGTTCTCGTTCTTCGCCCCACCCCCGACGAGTGCGCCGATGGAGGTGGCGATGTGGATGCTGCTGCCTCCCGGCACGGCAACGGGCACCTGGACGGCCCTGGTCCTCACGGCCGTCGGCACCACGGCCTACGCCGTCGCGGGGCCGAGGCGGTAGGTCGAAGGGGCGAGCCTGGGCCTTGGGTTCCAGGAGCCGTTGCAACACCGCAATCGGGGGTACCCGTCAGAACCCCGTGCTTGAGACGGCAGGTACGAGGAGGGCCGGCGGCAGTCGGCCTGTCGCACTCAAGCTTCGGAAGTGATCTCTCGTGTCAAAGCCTGTCACGCTGACGGAAGTTCACCCACACCGCACCACCAGACTTCGCCACCGTACGCAACTCGTCCGCGACGGTCGGCCTGCTGTGGCTCTCGACCTGGAGTTGCGCTATACGTCGTTGGACCCGTTCGCCGTCCGCATCGGCCTGGAAGCGGACGGCGCCTCAATCCACTGGTCCCTGTCACGAGAGGCTCTTCTGCTCGGGCTGCGCCGCCATGAGGGGATCGGCGACATGGCCGTGTGGCCCGTCCATCAGACGGACGGCCGTGGATGGTTGCGTATCCGGCTCGGGCCGCTCAGGAACTGCGCCGTCTTTCAGATGGAACGGGACGTGATTTCCGACTGGCTGGACGTCACACTGCAGCTCGTTCCCCAGGACACTGAGAACGATCACCTGGACTGGGAAGGTTTCCTCGCGCCTTTGCTCGACCAGGACTGAGCCTGTCCTGAAACGCGGTTCGACACGTTCTGCGCCTGCTTCCTGGTGGGCGGGACGACTGATGGCTTCGCCGTGACAAGGACACTGCCCGTCGTGACGCGGAGCCCACAATCGGAAAGCACCCCTCCATTCCGCGGAGACGGAGACGCGGCCCTGTACAAGAAGGTCCGCGTGATGCCTGGGCAATTTGCTGGGAACCGAGGGAATGCGCTGGTCAGACACTGCATCAGGTTGTCGAAGGTCACTTCCCGGGATCGTTGGGATTATTTCCCATGGCCCAGACCAGAGGCAGCACCCGATGAAACGCAGACAATCCCAGTATGTGCGTTGCGGAGACCGACACGCTCACTCGATCAGCGGCCACGCTGAAACGGCTCAGTCACTGGGCCAGTTGTAGGGCAGGAACTTCCTGTCGAAGGTAATGACGAGTCCACCGCGGTACGGGACGGCGGCAAGCACCGGCACGGCTTCCGCAGGCAGGTCAAGCAGCCCGGCGACCTGGCGCGCTGTCCGGCGGGGTTGGCCAGTGTGTTGGAAACGATCGCAGCCGTCATCTCGTCGCGGTGGTGCGTGGTCTCCCTGCCTACGAGTCCGGTAGGTGTTCGGGCCGCGAACGAGCAGCCAGGCTGCTGGGGGCGTGGCTTCCTGGCCGGTCGGTGTCTGCGGCTGGTCGTTCAGACGAGCGCCGGTGTGGCAGCGGGCAGGTAGGGGGTGATGTTGCGCCAGGCGCGCTCCACGTACTCCTCCTTCTCGCCGACCGGGGCGACATAGTGCAGCGCACCGTCGGCGGCCTCCTTGCCCTGGAGACGGGCGATGACCCAAGCGGCGAGGTAGTGCGAGGCCAGGCAACCGCCGGCGGTGGCGACGTTGTCCCTGGCGTAGAAGGGCTGGTTCAGCACCTCGACGCCGGCGGCGACGACCCAGGGCTTGGTGATCAGATCGGTGCAGGCGGGGATGCCGTTGAGCAGGCCGAGCCTGGCCAGCACGAGCGCGCCGGAGCACTGGGCCGCGATGAGCTGGCGCGAGGGGTCCAGGTGGCGCAGGCAGTCCATGATGGCCGGGTCTTCGACGACCTCGCGGGTGGCAATGCCACTGCCGACGATGACGGCGTCAGCGGCGCACGCCGCCTCAAGGGTGGACATCTGCTCGATGGTCACGCCGTTCATTGACGTCACCTTGGGACTGGGGGTGGCGATGGTGACGCGCCAGTCGTCAGTCTTGACGCGGTTGAGCACACCGAGCGCGATCAGGGAGTCGAGCTCGTTGTAGCCCTCGAAGGTGAGGATGGCGATGTGCACGGCGGCTGTCCTTTCCGGTGGGTGGGTCCTGACGGTAAGGAGCCGCGAGCAGGACAGTCAAAGAATTGACCGGGCGGCTCGTCGCGGGCGTGCCGCTGCCGACACACTGCGGGCTCGCCGCCCGTGAGGGCATCGCCATGCTGACCGCGACCCGGGTGTACGAGCTGGAAACGATGGGTCTGGTCAGCCGCGAACAGGGCCGGGGGACGCTCGTGCGTGACATCGCCGTTCCCGCCGGCCACGGCATAGATCAGCAGGTCGTCGCCACGGACGCGGTCGAACTCAACTTGAACTCGCCGTCGCTGCCAGGGCAGGCCGATCTCCTCCGGCAGGTCCTCCGAGAGATGGCCACCTCGGGTGATCTCGACTCGCTGCTCCGCTACCACGGGGCATCGACGGATGCGCCGATACGCCCAGGCATCCGCGATGAAGACCGCGACCAAACCCGCGAACAGGGCGCCGATAACCGGCACGAAGCGGACTGTTCGCCAAGCCGATTCGGCTCTGTGCGTCCCCGGCGGGGATGCACAGCGCAGCGAGTTCGGGCAGCTCAGACTTCCTCGCCCAGCCAGTGTCCGTAGGACAAACGACGCCCAGGTGGGCGACTGCGAGCGAGAGTCACCGAACCTGCTCTCCGCTCGCAGATCGTCTCGCACGTCTGCTACTTGTCGACCAGCGACATATGGTGCTCGTTGTAGCGGTTGCCCTGGACCCCGACCCGTCCGGCAAGTTCGTTGAGGTCGGCCAGTTCGTCGGCGGAGAGCGGCAGCCGGGTGGCGCCGATGTTCTCCTCGATGCGGGCGGTGCGCCGGGTTCCGGGGATCGGAACGATCGACGGATGCTGCGCAAGCAGCCAGGCGAGCGCGACCTGCCCCGGTGTGGCGTCCTTGGCCTGCGCGAGCGTTGCAATGTGCTCGACGAGAGCTTGGTTCGCCGCCCGATTCTCGGCCGTGAACCGCGGAATGGTCGTACGGACGTCGTCGGCCGCGAACGACGTCGAGGCATCCACCGCTCCGGTGAGGAACCCCTTGCCGAGCGGGCTGAAGGGCACAAACCCGATCCCGAGCTCCGCGCACGTCGGCAGGACTTCCGGCTCGGGGTCCCGGGTCCACAGCGAGTACTCGCTCTGCACTGCCGTCACCCGGTGGACCGAGTGAGCACGGCGGATGGTCTCCGCGCTGGCCTCCGAGAGCCCCAAGCAGCGGACCTTGCCTTCCTGTACGAGCTCCCCCACCGTGCCGGCGACGTCTTCGATCGGCACGTCCGGATCAACGCGGTGCTGGTAGAACAGGTCGAGCGTCTCGACCCTGAGCCGTTTGAGGGAGGCCGTGGCCACGGCACGGATCTGCTCGGGCCGGCTGTTCAGGCCGGCGGGGGCGCCGTTGTCGATCCGGAATCCGAACTTGGTGGCGATCACCACTTGGTCCCGCACCGGAGCGAGGGCTTCGCCGAGGAGTTCTTCGTTGACGTAGGGGCCGTACACTTCTGCGGTGTCGAAGAACGTGACTCCGCGTTCGACGGCGCCACGGAGCACGGAGATCATGCCGGTGCGGTCGCCGGGATTGGGGCCGTAACTCTGGGACATGCCCATGACGCCGAGACCGATGGCGGAGACACGCAGGTCGCGCCCGAGTGTTCGGGTGTGCATCTTTCCTCCTTGTTGCTGTCGGCACCGGTAGGTGGCTTCAGACCGCAGGACGGCCGCCGCAGCATCCGGTGTCGTTCTTTGCGCTCGATATCGGATCGAGGGTCTGCGGGCCGGCGCCACCAGGCTGCCCCCTTGCATCCCGTGGTACGCGACCCGATATCTGACCGGTCTCCGGGAGGACTGGACGGCCCCGCCGCCTGGCACCGCGCGCCTCGTGTTGGGATCCGGGCGGTTGTCGTTCACCGCGCAGTCCCCGAAAGCAGGCGCTTGGCGTTGGCTGACGTCAGGGAACGCCATGTGGTCCCGTCCACCGGTGAATCGGCCGCGTCGATCGCCGCGATGTGGGCGTCGGCCAGCGGGGAAGGCGTCCAGCAGTAGTCGCTGCCGAACAATGCGCGGTCCGGATCGACGAGCTTCAGCAGTGCGGGGACCTGTCGGGGGAAGGCCGTGCCTGCCATGTCGTAGTACAGGCCGCGTAGTTGCTGCACCGCATCGAGGGCGAGCGGTTCCTGTTCGGGCAGAAACAGGCCCATGAACTCGTTGATGCGGTCGGCGAGGACGGGAATCGCGCCACCGCAGTGCGGAACGATCACCTGCATGTTCGGATGACGTGTCAGGACGCCTGCCATGACCAGGTCCGTGACGGTGCGGGCCGTGTCGAAGATGTACTCGACCATCGGCCGGGGTCTGCCGAGCGCCGATCGTTCCCAGCACACCGGTGAGGTGGGGTGCAGGAAGACCACGGCCCGTCGGCAGTCGAGTTCCGCGAAGACGGGGTCGAGGCGCCGGTCGCCCAGGTAAACGCCGTGCGTATGGGTCAGCAACGCCACGCCGTCGGCGGAGAGTTCATCGAAGGCGAAGGCGATCTCCTCCAACGCGCCGTCCACGTCCGGCAGCGGAAGCGACGCGAAGTTGCCGAAGCGGCCCGGGTGGTCCCGGGTCAGCTCAGCGGTGTACTCGTTGACGCGCCGGGCCAGGAGGCGGGCCGCCTTGTCGTCGCCGAAGTGCACGCCGGGCGAGGACATGGACAGCATCGCGGTCTCGATACCGTTGCGGTCCATCAGGTCCAGGTGTGCCTGCACGGACCATGAGGGCCAACTGCCCATGCCGTCGGGGTGAGTGTGGCCCGCCGCTGTCGCCTGCTGGACGTAGAAGTCGGGCAGGAGGTGAGCGTGGACGTCGATGAGGCCGGAGGACATGACAGGCGGATCCCTTCTCGTCGGTCTTGGGCGAGGGTGGGTGTGGGGCTCGGCTCACTCCACCTGTTCACGTCCGGCCAGCCGTACCTCTTCGTTGTCCAGGGCCGCCTGGAGGCGGCGCAGCACGGTGTCGTCGATGTTTCGTTCGTCGCGCAGGCGGACGACGGTGGCGCGTTTGTGGGCGATGAGGGCGAGGCGGAGGTCGGTGTAGTGGCGGTTGTGGAGCAGGGCGGGATCGCCGTCGGAGCCCGCGCCTTTGGCCCGTACGGTGGCCAGGTGGGCCTCGTACTCCTGGCGCAGCCATTCCATGACCTTCGGGGTAGTGCCCAGGTCGTCGGCGAGTCGCGGGAGTGCCTGGAGGGCTTCCTCGGTGGCCGTGGTGTCGGCGAGGACCTCTTCCTCGTCGACGGACGTGTCGCGCGGCAGCCGGGCCCAGCGCACCACGCCCGGCAACAGCAGTCCCTGCACCACGAGAGTCACCACGATGACGCCGGAGGTGACGAAGACGATGAAGTCACGGTCGGGGAAGGGAGCGCCGGAGTCGAGCGTCTCCGGCACCGAGAGCGCCACGGCGAGCGACACCGCGCCCCTGAAGCCCGCGAGCCCGCTGACCACGCGTGCCCGGTGACTCATTCGCCGCAGCCGTTGCTGGGGACGCCGGTCGATGGCGCGGATGAGGTAGGCGGAGGCGAACAGGAACGCGAAGCGGACCGCGACCAGCACCACGCTGACCACTGCGATCGCGGTCAGGGCGTCCTGGAGGTCGGACCGGTTCAAGTGGCGGAGCGCGTACTGGAGTTCCACTCCGACCAGGACGAACAGCGTGCCGTTGATGATGAAGGTGAGCAGCGGCCAGAAGGCCAGGGCCTGGCGGCGGTGCTCGGCGCGGATGAGGCTCGGAGCCACCTGCGCCATGATCAGCCCGCTCACCACGACCGCGAGGACGCCGGAGGCGTGGATCATCTCGGCGAGCAGATACGCCGTGAACGGCGCCAGGATCATGACGAGGTTGCCCAGCAGGGGATCGTCCAAGCGGCGACGCAGGTTCATGTTGATCCAGGCGACCGCCACGCCGACCGCTGCCCCGCCGCCGTAGGCCAGGAGGAACAGGGCGCCGACGTGCGGCAGGGTGAGGTGGTCCTCGCCGACGGTGATACCGACCGCCAGGCCGAAGATGACCAGGGCGGTGCCGTCGTTGACGAGGCTTTCCGCACGCAGCACGGTGACCTGACGGCGTGGCAGCGCGCGGGCCAGGACGCCCACCGCTGTCGCGTCGGTGGGCGCCACCGCCGCGCCCAGCGCCCACGCCGGTCCCCACGGCAGCCCGAGCGCGTGCCCGGCAACCGCCACGGCCCCCGCGGTGAGGATCACCAGGACCGTGCTGAGCAGGACGATTCCCCGCAGGTTCGTCCGGATCTCCCGCATGGACGTGGTGAGACTCTCCCAGTACAGCAGCACCGGCAGGAAGAGCAGCAGCACCACTTCCGGGGGAAGCTGCGTCTGGCGCACGGCTGGGACCAGCCCGACAAGGGCACCCACGACCAGCAGCACGACAGGTGCCGCGACGCCCAGGCGCTGCGCGACGAACTGGCCGACCAGCACGGCCACGCCCAGGAGTACGACGAGTTCGAGACCGATCACGGGGCTTGCTCCTGAGTCGGTTGGACTACTGGCAGGAGTCCAGTGGCCTCCACCGTGCACGTCGCGCTCATCTGGGCACCAGCTTCAGCGTCGTCGGGCGCGCCGCCACCATGGGATTGACGTACGCGCCGCCGAAGCGGCCGTACTTGGCGCGGTACGCGGTGTCGATGCGGTCGTTGATCTCGGCGTCCGCCACCGCGACGAAGGTGACGTCCTTGTCGACGCCGCCGGATCGGACGTGACCCTCATTGCTGGTGCGTGCGGTACGCCACCAGCCGCCGCCCTCACCGCGGAAGGAGCGGACGTACAGGTCGTCACCGTCGCGGACGACCCAGATCGGCACCGGCTTGCGGAGGGTGCCGTCACGCCGGAGCGGCGCCATCTCCAACTCGTCCGCTCCGTCGATGCGGTTGAGCTCGTCGCTCGTCCATGTCGGTGTCGGTGCGGCGGGAGTGGTGGTGACCGGTTGACCGAGGTGGGTACGGGTGATGCCGAGCGAGTCCTCGAAGACGCGGTAGTCGGTGATCAGGCCGTCGGCGACGGTGAACCGCAGGATCATCTCGCTTTCGAGTACCTGTCCCGAGGGGTGGAACCGGGAGGTGTACCGGCCCGGTGCCAGGACCCGTCCGTCGGCCTCCACCATGGCTCGCAGCTCGAATGCGAGCGGTTCGACGGCGGCGAAGAACTCGATGAGGGACTGCCGGATCTCCTCCGGGCCGGTGCGGCTTCCGGCCCAGGGGGTCAGCGCCGGGTCGCCCGGAATCGTCCACGTCACGTCGGGAGCGAAGTGGACGAGGATCCGCTCCAGGTCGCGTGTGCCGAAGGCCTCGAAGTACGCCTCGACGGTGGCGATCGCCTCGCTGGTCATGACTGGCGGTCCGTTCTGCTCGGTGGCTGCGGCGGTCGAACGGCCGCTGCTGCCTGGTGGTGCCGGTGGTGGTGGGCGTTGTCGGCAGCGCCCACCACCACCGGGGCTCTACTCAGGTCAGGGACGCAGCAGCGTCTTGATGGCGCGGCGTTCGGCCATGGCCTTGTAGCCTTCGGCGGCCTCGTCCAGCGGCAGGGTGAGGTCGAAGACCTTGCCCGGGTTGATACGGCCGCTGAAGACGCGGTCGATCAGGTCGGGAAGGTAGGCGCGCACGGGGGCGGGACCACCGCGCAAACCGACGTGCGAGAAGAAGAGCTGCCGGCCGTCGATCTGCGTGCCGTGGGGGAAGCCGACGAAGCCGACATTGCCACCCGGGCGGGCGGACTGCAGGCCCTGGTGCATCGACTCCTGCGTGCCGACACACTCGAGGACCGAGTCGGCACCGATACCGTTCGTCAGTTCCTTCACGCGAGCGACGCCTTCCTCGCCGCGCTCAGTGACGATGTCGGTGGCGCCGAACTCCACGGCCAGCTTCTGTCGGGACTCGTGCCGGCTCATGGCGATGATGCGCTCGGCGCCCAGTTCCCTGGCGGCGATGACGCCGGACAGGCCCACCGCGCCGTCACCGACGACCACGGCGGTCGAACCGGGCTTCACCTCGGCGGCCTTGGCGGCGTACCAGCCGGTGCCCATGACGTCGGACAGGGTCAGCAGGTCCGGGATCAGCTCGTCGGCCGGCTCCTCGGGGGTGGTGACCAGGGTGCCGTCGGCGAGGGGGATGCGGACGTACTCGGCCTGGGCGCCGTTCACCCACTGCGCGTGCTGGCAGGAGGTCTGGTAGCCGGCCTGGCAGATCGGGCAGGTGTTGTCCGAGGCGACGAAGGAGCCGATGACGAACTGGCCCGGCCTGACGCTCGACACGTCGCTGCCGACCTCCTCGACGATGCCGACGTACTCGTGGCCGATCGGCTGCGGCTCGGCGACCGGCAGGACACCCCGGTAACTCCACAGGTCGGAGCCGCACACGCAGGCGGCGACGGTGCGGACAATGGCGTCCGTCGGCGCCGTGATCTTCGGTTCCGGCGCGTTCTCCACTCGAATGTCTCCGGGCGCGTGAATGATGGTCGCTCGCATGATGCCTTCTCAGCTCTTGTTGTGTCTGTCGTGGCGTCAGGGGCGGGTACGGGTGCTGACGCGCGGGCCGTTGTAGTCGTCGGAGACGTGTTCGAGCCAGGTGGCGTCGTCTGTCTCCCACAGGGCGAGGTGGATCATGAACGGGCCGGGCGCAGCACCATGCCAGTGCTCCTCACCCGGGGATGTGTGTAGAGGGTCTGGCCCAGGGCGTAGGCGTCGCCGGTGAACCGATCGGCAGGAAGCTTCACGGTGGGAGGCTGCTTCAGCAGTTCCATGGTGTGTCATCCCTCTGGTGTGGCGGTGTGTGGGGAGAACCCGCGACGTGGGGTGCGGGCGGAGAGGCATCAGCCGGACTGGTCGGACTTCTCCACGAGCTCCTTGAGCTGGGTCATCGCCGTCATGGCGTTGGGCCATCCGGTGTAGAAGGCCAGATGGGTGATGGCCTCGATCAGCTCGTCCTTGGTGACGCCGTTCTCCAGCGCCTTGCCGAGGTGGAAGCCGAGCTGGTCGGTCCGGTACAGGGCGGCGAGAGCGGTGACAGTGACCAGGCTGCGGTCGCGCGGGGACAGACCCGGCCGCTCCCAGATGTCACCGAACAGGACGGTGTCGGTCACCTCCGCGAGCTTGGGGGCGAACTCCTGGATGGCCGGCGGCGCGAACTTCTTCCGTTCGGACATGGGGTGGTGCTCCTTGCGTGTTTTCGGGTGGGGGGATTCAGGCTGCGCGGCCTTTGGCCGGGGCTTGCTTCAGGTGCTCGCCGAAGAACGAGGTGAGCTTGGCGAGGGCGAGGGAGACGTACTCGTCCTTGTCGTACAGGTCGAAGTGGGATGCATCGTCGATCCAGAACAACTCCTTCGGTTTCCCGGCCCGTTCGACGGCGGTTCGGCTGAAGTAGCCCGTGGCGGTCTCGCTGCCCGCGATCATCAGCAGCGGGCGCGGAGCGAGGCTCTCGACGCCGGCGAAGGAGTCGTACTGGGCAATCTGTTCGACGCTGCGCGGCACCACCCGCGCGTTCCCGGACCATGCCTGTGCACCGTGCGCAGTGCGGTAGTACTCGGGCCCCTGCCGGAGCCGGCGCGGCGTCGTTTCGTCGACCACCTCGGGCACGATGTGCTCGAGGAGCGCCTGCTCGTCCAGTGGCTCCTCCGTGCGGAGTTGGCCGGCGCGGGCGACCAGTTCGCTCAAGAAGACTGAGGGGTCCCGACCGTCGCTGAGCCCGTCGCGCAGCAAGCTGCCGACGTCGGCGGCGCTGACAGTGCCGGTGGCCCTGATGTGCTGGTCACTCATGGCGGCGTACACCGCGTTGCCTCCGCCGGTGGAAATGCCCAGCGCACCGATGCGGTCAGGGTCGACGTCCTGCCGAGTGCTCAGGTAGGCGGCGTCGAAGGCGAGGACTGCGCAGCCGTGCTCGGCCAGCCGCTGAGCGTAGAGGCCGGCGGCCTGCTCCTTCGCCCCACCCCACGGATGGACGACCACGATCGCAGGCGTCGGGCTGTCGGCAGGGACAACTGGAGTGTGCAGGTGACCGGCCAGGGTCAGGCCATTGCTGAGGAGTGTGATATCCGTCCGCACTGTATCTATCTCACCTCCTCCACCTGCCGCATGGAAATCCGGAATATCGGTGTCATTCGGAAAGTAATTCTCTCCCAGAGGTTGGCCGTCCTGCTTGTTCGGGTGAATACTCTCCGCAGGCCGATTCTGGTCGCCGAACACGCCATCGACCCTGCCACCTTCACGAGTACCCGCAAAGGGGAGAATTCCATCCTGGGAATCACTTATCCAGGGGAGAAATCCTTACCCCCCTCCCGGAGACCGAACGGTGCGACACTGGCTGTCATGACCAGCGACGCGCATTTGAACGAGCTGGGATCATTCCTCAAGGCGCGGAGGGCCGAGTTGAGCCCGCGCACCATAGGCCTGCCCGACACCGGTGGCCGACGTGTGCCCGGCCTGCGCAGGGAGGAGGTCGCCCTGGCCCACGTCCTGTATCTGTCCGATCACCAGCGTGACCACCTGTTCGAGCTGGCTGCGAGTGGCGAGTTCGAACCGCGCCGCCGCCCGGCGCAGAAGGTCCACCCGCAGCTCAGGCGCATCCTGGACGAGCTGACAACGACCCCTGCACTCGTTCTGGGTCGGCACTTGGACGTCCTCGCCTGGAACCCTCTGGCAGCCACTCTGCTCACCGACTTCGACCGGATCCCGGCGAAGAAGCGCAACTACGCACGGCTGCTCTTCACCGACCCCGCTTTCCGGGAGCTGTACCTCGACTGGAGGACGAACGCCCGGACCTGCGTCGCCCACCTACGCCTGGAGGCCGCCAGATGACCGGCCTGCGGATGGGCACCAAGAGGCTGCGACACCTTCGCGACGGCCGAGCCGATCGCCCCGCCGAGAAGGTTGCCAAGGATTTCTCCCCTGCGGACGTACGCGGAAGAGAGCTCATGTGGAGGTGTCGGACGCTGTCGGCTTCTGGTCTGCGGCCCAGGAGGCCAGGAGGCGCAGACCGTCGTGGGACGGGGAACCGGGTTCGGCATTCCACACGATGATGTGCTGGTCGGGGTCCGTGCCGCAGGTGAGCGTGTTCCAGTCGAGCGTCAGCTCACCCACCACCGGGTGACGAAGCTTCTTGACGCCCTTGCCCCGCATCGCGACATCGTGTTCGGTCCACCACTGCCGGAACTGCGCGTCACGGGCGGAGAGCTCCTCGACCAGAGCGGTGAGGCGCGGTTCGCCGGGGTAGCGCGCACTCTCCATGCGCACCTGCGCGATGGCAAGGCGGGTGACCTCCTCCCAGTCGGCATACAGCGTGCGCATCCAGGGTTCGGTGAACAGCAACCGGAGGAACACGCGCTCAGGCTCCGGATAGCGCCCGAAATCGGTCCACAGAGCGGCCGCGAGCCGATTCCAGCCCAGGATGTCGGTACGCCGACCGATGACGAAGGCCGGCGAGGCGGCAAGATCGTCCAGCATGCGCTGCAACTGCGTATCCACCTGCTGACGATCACCCGACGCTGACGAGCGCACCGTCTGCTTCGCCGCCAGGTCGAAGAGGTAGGTGCGCTGATCGTCGTTCAGACGGAGCGCCTGGGCGATCTCGTCGAGCAGGGGAGCCGATGCCTGGAGCCGACCCTGCTCGATCCGCGTGTAGTACTCGGTGCTGATCGCGGCGAGAAGCGCCACTTCCTCACGGCGCAGACCGCTGACCCGCCGCCGTTGCCCTCCGCGCAGACCGACCTCGGAAGGGCTGAGTTCGCCACGGCGGGCCTTGAGGAACTCACCCAGCTCGTTCAGATGAGGGTTGCGGTTCATGATTCGCAGCCTCGCACAAAAGCCCGGCGCTGTAAGGGGGAGAGATCGCGCCTATGTTCGGCTTTACCTATATATGAACAGGGTCTCGGCTCCAACCTGCAAAGCAGCGGACGTACGAGGACTCGGCGGCCCGGAGTTGCCTACCGGGCCGCCGAGGGAGAGAACAGAACCGTCGTCAGCTCAGTGCATTGAGCACTTCCTGGGCCAGCGGTACTGCCGAGCCCGGGTTCTGGCCGGTGTACAGGGTGCGGTCGAACTCGACGTGCGTGGTGAACGGCTCGGCCTCGCGGTAGTCCGCGCCCAGTTCGTTGACGAGGCGGTCCTGCAACAGCCACTTCGCGCGGTCCGCGAGACCGTTCTGCTTCTCCTCGGCGTTGGAGAGACCGGTCATCCGGTAGCCGGAGAACGGGGACGTCCCGTCGGGTCCGATGGTGGCCAGCAGCGCCGCGGGGCCGTGGCACACCAGGGACACCACCTTGCCCGAAGCAAGCCACTCAGTGAGCAGCTTGCCGGAGGCGGCGTTGTCAGGCAGGTCCTCCATCGGACCCCAGCCGCCGGGGTAGAACACGGCCACGTAGTCGTCGATGCCCACGTCCTCGATGCGCATCGGGTTCGCCAGCTCGGTCGCCTCGCGCAGGGCGGTCCGCATGCGCTGCGCGCCTTCCTCGCCACCGTTGAAGTCCGCCGTGAGGCTGAGCGGGTCCGCCGTGGGCGGCACACCGCCGGGTGTCGCCGCCGCGATCTCGTATCCGGCCTCCTTGAAGACCTGGTACGGGCCGATTGCTTCCTCGGCCCAGAAGCCGGCCGGCTGCCGGGTTCCGTCGGCCAGCGTCCAGTGGTCGGACGCGGTGATCACGAAGAGGATCTTCGCCATGGGGGTCTCCTGGTACTGGATGGTGGTTCTCAGCCCTTGAGGGCTTCCTGGAGGACGTGGCTGTCGGCGGCCTGCCGCATGCTGACGGCCTTGCCGTCGCGGACGGTCCACAGGTGGATGAACCGGACGTCGGCCGTGTCGCCGGACTTCGTCTCGGCGTGGTAGTGCCCGGACACGAAGACATGGCCTTCGTCGTCGGCGTAGAACTCCTCGGGCACCGCGCCGAAGGAGACGATGTTCGGCATCGGGGTGCCGAAGAAGTCCTTCGCCACGCTGTCCCAGCCGTGGTACACGCCGCTGTTCGGGAAGCCCGGGGTGATGTCCCAGACGAGGTCCGGGGCCATGACCTCACTGGTGACCTCCGGCGCCATTCGGGATTCGTAGACCCGGCGGACGAGGGCGAGGTGCGGGGAGTCGGACATGGCTGCTCCTTGAGGGGGGTGGTGGATCGGAATGCGGGAAAGAGAGTCCTGTGATCAGGCCGCGAGGGCGGCTCGCCCAGCGCGGAAGATCGCGGCCTGGCGCGCGACGCGCGCGCCCAGGTACTCCGCGGTGGCGATGTCCGACTTGTGGACCGCTTCCGGTCCGGCATCGGTGGGGCTCTGGGCGCCGGCACCCATGAAGAAGCCCAGCCGGTTGATGTCATCCTCGCTGCCCTTGGTGGAGTCCCAGCCCGGCATCAGACCCAGGCTGATCCAGTGCATGCCGTGCTGGGCGGCCAAGGTGGCGAAATAGCCGAGAGTGGATGACTTGTCGCCGCTCTTGGCGCCGGAGTTGGTGAAGCCCGCGGCGAGCTTGTCCACCCAGGTGTGGGAGAACCAGCGCCTGCTGCTTGCCTCGGCGAACGCGTGGAAGGCCGCAGAAGCGGTACCCATGTAGGTGGCGGCACCGAAGATGATCCCGTCAGCAGCGTCCAGCTGCGCCCACTGGTCGTCCGTGATGGTGTCGACGGAGATCAGGACCGCCTCCGCGCCGGCTCCCGTCGCGCCATGCGCCACAGCTTCGGCGACAACGGCTGTGTGGCCGTAACCCGAATGAAAGGCTATGGCGATCGTGGTGCGGCTTGAATGGGACATGATCATCGGGCTCCTGGAAAGTCTTTATTCGGTACGACCGAGCATTGCATCGGAAGAGCGCGCTGTGAGGGGTAGGAATCTTTCCCCTGCCTACCGTTCCCCGGGTATGCGATTCCGGTCGGATCGCCGACCCTGCAGGCAGGCCCGTCCCGCGCCCGTGTACGCGCGGCACGCCACATTTGCAGTTCGCTGGCGCCGCTCGTCGAAGACCGGTTTCTGTGCATACTCGGCTGGCGCATTGCAGACCGTTAGAGGACGGCGAAGAACTCCACCATCTTGCAGATCGCCTGGTCCACGTACTCGGGCACGTCGTACATTGCGATATGAGTTGCGCCCTCGACGACGAACAACTCCTTCGGCCCCTTGGAAAGCTCGTAGGCCTGGTCGCTGAATACCTTTGTGTCCGCCCTGCTCCCTGCAATGAGGAGCATCGGCTGGGTCAGCAGTTCCGGAATCTGGTCGAATGCCGAGAAGGCGAACATCTTGTCCATGCTGGTCAGCAGGAACCGGCCCTTCGAATTGGGATGCTGACCTCGCGGCGTCCTGTAGTAGTCGTACCCTTCGCGCAGGAGGTCCGGCGTGTTTTCGTTGATCTCGTCCAGTGTTTCAGGGACGAACGGGGCGTAGAGAGGTTTCACTCCTCGCGCTTCCGCCGTGCGCTGCCTGGCGGCCATTTCCAGCGTTCCGATCTGCTCGGCCACCGGCGACAGATGTCCCAGAAACCCCCTGGAACCCTCGCCCATCGGAGCTGCGCTGACCGTTGCCACTGCCTTGAAGCGACGTTCGGTCTGGACCACGCTGATCGCGTAGCCACCGCCGGCACAAATGCCGAAGACCCCCATTCGCTCCGGGTCGACGAACGGAAGAGTGGTGAGGAAGTCGGCTGCACAGCGGGCGTCTTCCACTCGGGTCGGCGGGTCTTCCAGGAGGCGAGGTTCGCCGCCGCTGGCCCCCTGATAGGAGGAGTCATAGACGACGGTGACGAACCCGTGCTCAGCGAGCTTCTCGGCGTAGTGACCGATGGTCTGTTCCTTCACTCCCCCAGCCGGATGAATGCCGACGAGCGCCGGATACTTCTCGTCTTCGCTGAAGTTTTTCGGCAGATGAAGATGTCCCGCAATTTCCACTGCCTTGTTCCTGAACGAAACAGTTTCGACCATGGCGCCTGCCCCTTTATCGGCCTCTGCCCGCCATCAGGCGGCCCTCACGCCATCTTTCGCCGCAGTCGAGACTATGTCTACTTGCGAAGGGGGGAAGAAACTTTCCCCTGGATGCCACTCTCCGGGTAGGTAATTCCCTTCGGAAGACAGAAGTTGACCTCGCCGAGAATCGCGTGGCACCGGCATTTAATAGCTGCCGCACCCGGTCACACGCCCTTGGCACATCGGCGTCCTGCTGTCCCGAGGCTGTCCACCTCAGGCCACCGGACCCGACGGCTTCAGGGCCCCGCGCGACGCCACGCTCGCCGGAGCCGATCCCCTGGAAACTGCGCCCGTACGCCGCCGACCGCGACCAGGGCGCCTCGGGCCAGGGCGGCAGCATTGCTCCGATCGCCGCTCGCAAGTCGTCGTCCACGATTCGGTCGGCGGGGTGCTCAGTTTCGGTGATACCGCGGCACCACGCCACATCGAAATCGGCCTGGACATCGCCACCGCCGAGGGCCGCGCGAGCTGGCTGACCTTCCTGCGTTCGGTCATCGCCTGCGATCGAGGCCGACTTGCCCGGCGCCCGCCGACTGCGAGAGTGCACGGCTTCCATGAGCGTACGTGGCGGTCCTGCCGGTGGATGGCCGACGAGTCGTGGTGTGAGTGCACCTGCGGCGCCTGACCTGCCGGATGTTGGGCTGTCCGAGGACAGACACGTGGCCCAGCACTTCGTCGGCGACCGGTTTCCACCGCTCACGGGCCCGGCACTGGAGGACATCCCTCGCGGCGAGGGTGCCGTGGTACGAACGGGCGGCCGGCAGTGCGCCGTACACCGCGACGAGAACGGCTCGCTCCGCGCGATCTCGGCCCGCTGCACCCACCTGGGCTGCATCGTGTCCTTCAACCGCGCGGAGCAGGCATGGGAATGCCCGTGCCACGGATCACGCTTCGCCCCGGACGGACAGACCCTTCAGGGGTGCCGTACGGCCGTTGGAGAGGCGCGACATCTGAACGGCCCGGCGTTTCGAGGCACCGGCCGACGGGAACCCGGTGAGCATCCCATCGAGAACCTGTCCCTGACACACAGAGAGAAGTGAAGCGCCGTGACCGCGCACGCTGCCCAGCAGAAAGTCCTGAAGGTGGCCAGGACCGGTTGGTCGAAGGCACGTCACTGCCGCGGCAAGGGAGTACGTACGTGCGTCCCCGCCGTGGACAGCAGCGGCCCCCAGGTTACGGCGTACGCGGGCGCGGAGTGGAACGTCGTCCGCGGCGAAGACTGACCGGCGACTGGTCGTGGCGGTGCCGACAGCCGACAAAGCCCGACGACGACCCGCTCTTCGTCGTGAAGCCCCGCCATTACGTCTTCGACGAGACTCCCCTGTCGTATCTCCTGCAGCCACCGTGGATGCGGGAGATCACTCCGTGGTGGGAACGCCGAGCATGTTGGGGGTGTGGACGCACATGCCCGGACGGCAACGAGCAGAACCTGCAGCAGTTCGTGAACCAGTCCACCTGGGATCCAGTGCCGGTGCAGCGGCGCATCTGTGAACGGATGCTGCCGCTGGTCGCTCCCACGGCGTGGGTGATGGACGACGTGTCGGTGCCCAAGGACGGCCAGGTGTCGGTCACCGTGGCCCCCCAGTACTGCGGGGCCCTGGGCAAACGCGCCAACTGCCAGGTCGCCTTAAGCGTTCACGCGGCGAGTGACACCACCTCGTGCCCGCTGCAATGGCGGCTGTTCCTCCCCGAGGAATGGGCCTCGGGGAGGAACAGCCGGGCCAGGAAACCAGGATTCCGACTGAGGTCATCCACCGGGAGAAGTGGCGCCTGGCCCTCGACATGCTCGACACCCTCGCCGAACGGGGCATGAAGGCGCCGACCGTGGTGGCCGACGCCGCCTACGGCACCAACGCCCATCTGCGGGCCGCCCTGCAGGAGCGTCGGCTCCCCTACGTGCTGGCCAACCGGGCCGATGTGACGGCATATCCGTTCGACACCAAGCCTGAGGCCCCGGCCCGCAAGGACACGGTCGGCTGCCGGGCCCCAGCCCCGCTGCCGCCACCGAGCGCCCTCCGTGGCGGCCCTCGCCGCGGGACTCGAGCGAACGGATTTCACCCCGCTCACCTGGCGGCAGGGCTCGCGCGGAGAGTTACGTTCCCGCTTCGCCGCCGTACGTGTCCGGCCGGCCGGTAAATCCGTCGAGCGCCCGATCAGAGCCGCGGCCTCGGCGGAACAGGGCTGGTGTGACGGAGTCCTGCCCGACTGCTGGCTGCTGGCTGCTGGCTGCTGGCTGCTGGCTGCTGACCGAATGGCCCGACAACGCCGAGGCACCCACCGAGTACTGGCTGTCCAACCTGCCCGCCGACACTCCGATCGCCAACCTGGTGCGTCTGGCCAAGGTCCTCTGGCGCATCGAGCACGACTACCGCGAACTCAAGCACGGACTGGGACTTGACCACTTCGAAGGCCGTTCCTGGCCGGGCCGGCACCACCACATCACCCTCGTGACCGCCGCCCCCGCCTTCCTCACCGAACAGCGCCGGGCCCCAAAAGCGCCCGGACCGGTCTCACCCTCTACCAAGTCCTCGACACCCTCCAGAACACAGTGAGGTGCTGGACCGGCATCTGCACCGCCAGCCAACAGCCCTTGCCGAGCAGGCTTTCGAGATCGAGACAGACCTAACGGAGTCCTACTAGAGCACTGCGCCTCCCTCAATGATTCACGGTGCCGCATCACCTTTGACGGGTGGAGTACCCCCTACCCCTCGCCCTCGCCGCACCGTCTGGGCCCGCCGCGCAACGTCGACGCGAGCTGGGAGCCGCGCTGACCCCAGCAGGCCCAAGCATGCGAACACGCCGTCCAGGCCCTGCTGCGCCGCGACAGCTGCTGAGACGCCACACGGGTCGGCGGCAACAGGGACCTCGGCGCCGACGTGACGGCCAGCGACCCCTACGGCACCTACGGGCTCGACGGCGTCAGTGAGGAGGAGACCCTGCTAGAGATCACCCACCGCACCTCTTGGCTTCCACGCCATGGCCGACCAGTGGCTCGGTGGATCCCGGGCCCTGTTCGCCTGGTGCCATCGCGTGTGCGGCCTCTGAGCCGCGGCCGGGCCCGCGTACATGCTGCGCCGGAACCGCGACCGGGGGTTGACCCACCGCAACCGACATGGCCGAAAATGTGTCTCCCATCGCGTGGCCCGAAGCTTCTGAGGTCCAGGGAAAGCTCCGGGACCACGACAGCCCTGAGGGGACGCGGATGAACACATGGGCAGTTCCTGGCTACACCGAATCGCTGGAGCTGGGCTCCGGGGCCAGCGGCCGGGTCGTGCTGGCCGTGCACGAAGGGACCGGCATCGCGGTAGCGGTGAAGTACCTCAGCGAGTCGCTGCGCACCCGCCCGGGATTCGTCCACGACTTCCGCGCGGAGGCGCGACTGCTCGCCGGCCTGAACAGCCCGTATGTCACCGGGTTGTACGAGTACGTCGAGAGCCCCGACGGCGCCGCCATCGTGATGGAACTGGTGGACGGTGTGTCCCTCCGCTCCCTGCTGACCAGGCAGAGTCCGCTGGACCCCGAAGCCGCACTCGTGATCCTCAAGGGCTCCCTGCTCGGCCTGGCCGACGCGCACCGGCTCGGGGTGGTCCACCGCGACTACAAGCCGGAGAACGTCCTCGTCACGCCCGACGGCGCGTCGAAGCTCGTCGACTTCGGCATCGCGGTGACCACGGGTGACAGCGCGGGAGTGGCCGGAACACCCTTCTACATGGCCCCGGAGCAGTGGACCGGTGCGCCCGCCTCACCCGCGGGCGACGTGTACGCGGCGACAGCCACATTCTTCGAGTGCCTCACCGGCCACAAGCCGTACCCGGCCGACAACCTCGCCGAACTCGCGCTGCGGCACGTCGACTCGCCCGTCCCGGCCGAGGAGGTTCCCGAGGCGGTACGGTCGCTGGTCCGCCGCGGCCTGGCCAAGTCGCCCGAGGAACGGCCCTCGCACGCCGAGGCATTCGTCGCGGAGCTGGAGGCGGCGGCGGTCGCCGGTTACGGCCCCGAGTGGGAGGAACGTGGCCGCGGCAGGCTCGCCGCCCTCGCGGCGCTGCTGTTGCTGCTGCGCCCCTCGGCCCGCCCCGGCCCGGAGACCACCACGGACACCGCCCGCACCGTCCTGCGCCCGGGAGCCGGCGGGGATCGTGGGTGGGCCCGCATGTGGCGGCCCACCCGCCCGGGCATGCTCGTGGCGGCCGTGGCCGCGCTTCTGGTGATCGTCCTGGCGTACGGCGTGCCACGGAACGACAGCCAGGCCGCCGACAAGGCGGCCGAAGCGATTGCCACGACCAGTGCACAGCCCGGAGTGGAGTCGGGGCCCACCTCGCCAACCTCGTCGGCCAGCCCTGCCGACCCTGCCGATCCTGCCGAGTCCTCGGCATCCGCAGGACCGCCCGTCCCCTCCCCGTCCGGTTCGCAGAGCCCGGCCTCCGACGCCCCCTCGGCGACGGCCTCTGCCTCGGCCCCCACGGAAGAGACCACGCAGCCCGGCGAAGCGACGGCCACGCCCACCCCGACGGCCGCGTCCCCCACCGCGCCCGCCGCGCCCGCGGTCAAGGACGTCGCCGTGTCCGGCTTCCGCCAGACGGGCCCCACCACGGGTACGACCACCGTCTCCGTCACCACGGACGGCACCGGGCCGATCTCCGTGACCGTGTCCTGGTACACGGGCGACACCAGTGGGCAGCTCGGCACGCCGGACGGAACGCCCCAGACCTTCGACCGCAGCGGCGCCACGCAGTACACGTTCACTGTCGACCACACGTTCCAGGGCAAGGGCTGCTACTGGGCCGTACAGGCCACGACAACTCCTGCGTCCGCCGACGGCGGCGCCACCCAGCAGCTCCTGACGAGGCGGTGTGACATCCGTTGACTCCGACCAACGACCACACCACCCCGCCCGCCAGCGGCCCCTGGCCCACCCCACCCGACGACACCGCCGACGCCGACCACACCGCCGACGCCGAGTACAGCGCCACCGTGCTGGGGAGCCACTGGTTCCAGAGACCCGAGCCGGACGCCACGTCGGTCGAGGACCGGACCGCCGTGGCACCGGCCACGCCGGAGACACGGCCCGACCGTGTCGAGGGAACAGTCCTGCGCTTCGGCCCCGGTGTGACCGCGGCTCTCTCGTACCGTTCAAACACCCCTCTGTCAGCCGCCGCGCCGATGCCCACCCGGGGTCCGCGAGGAGGCCTGCGCCGCCACACCCTGCCGACGCTGGTGCTGCTCCTGCTCATCGCGTTCCTCGCCTGGCAGCGTTCCGGCAGCGAATTCACCGCGGACCGGGTGACCGTGACGACCCGCCAAACGACAGTGGAATGCGACAGCACCGCGGACATCGTCGGAGTGATCACCACGAACGGCCGACCGGGCACCCTGTCCTACCGCTGGGTCCGCAGCGACGGAACCACCTCGGCCGTCCTGCGTGAGGTGATGCCCGAGGGCCGGAAGCAGGCACGGGTACATCTGCTGTGGACGTTCCGGGGCGAAGGCCGCTACCGAGCCCAAGCCGAGTTGCACGTCCTCTCCCCCAACCGCCACACAGCCACAATGCGCTTCGCGTACGACTGCTCCTGACGGCGCCCCCGCCGCACCAGCTTGCCCTGGTCGCTCTGGTCGCTCTGGTCGCTCTGGTCGCTCTGGTCACTGCTACCGGCCTACCGGGGCGTTCCGGGCAGTCGACCCCGTCGGTCAGGCCGAAGGGCCGGGGTCGGGGGCCGGGTCGGCGGCGGGTGGGTGTTCGGTTCGGTCGGGCCACACCCCCACGTGGTCCGGTTCCTCGGTCAGGCGGACGCGGCCGCTCAGGCCGTAGCGTTCCACGTAGTCCCGGGGCAGTTGGAGGCGGCCCGCGCGGTCAAGGACGGTGTACTCCTCCGCGCCCCCACCACCGGGCCCGCGCAGGGTCTCCGTGGAGGTGCGGCCGTCGCGGATGCGGACCGTGCGGCGGACCTGCCCGGAGACCAGCGGGTCGTGGGTGACGACCAGGACGGTGGCGCCCAGTTCCTCGTTGGCGCGGCGCAGCGCGGCGAACACCTCCTCGGCGCTGGCGGTGTCCAACTCGCCGGTCGGCTCATCGGCGAGCAACACCCGCGGGGTGTTGGCAGTGGCGACCGCGACGGCCACGCGCTGCTGTTCACCGCCGGACAGCTCGGTCGGCCGCCGGTCGCGGCAGTAGGCGACGCCGAGGACGTCGAGGAGTTCGGCGGCACGCGCGGCACGCTGACGGCGCGGCACACGTACGTACTTCATGGGCAGGGCCACGTTCTCCAGGGCGGTCAGATAGGGCAGCAGGTTGCGCCCGGTCTGCTGCCATACGAAGCCGACCGTGCGGCGGCGGTAGCCGAGCCGCTCGCGGCGCCCCAGCGCGAGCAGGTCGTGCCCGGCGACCCGGGCGCGGCCCGCGGTGGGCAGGTCGAGTCCGGAGAGGATGGACAGCAGGGTCGACTTGCCGGATCCGGACGCGCCGACGAGCGCCGTGCACTCACCCTCCTCGACCACCAGGTCCAGACCCTGGAGAGCCTGGACCTCGACCTCGTCGGTGCGGTAGACGCGGACCAGGTTGTCGCAGACGACGAGCCCGTCATCGGTGTGCGGACGCTGGGCTTCGCGGGCTTTCTCTTCCAGGTGGCGCAGGTCGCCGGCGTGAGGGTCAGTCACCGTTCCTCCCCAGTCGCAGGACCGCGCCGAGCCCGCGGCGCCGTCCGATCCAGGTCTCCACACCTACCGCCAGCGCCACCAGCACGCCCAAGCCTGCGCCCAGAGCAGCGGTGAGCAGCAGGTCGGGGTGCGGAGTGGGGGCGGCGGGTCCGCCCGTGAACTCCCGCAGGTCCAGGGCGGGGCCCAGCAGTGCCGGCAGCGTCAGGCCCAGGGCGGTGCCGCCCGCCACCGCGGCCAGAACCATCGGCAGCAGCTGCAGCAGGTGCAGCCCGGCAGTGGCCCGGCCGCCCAGGCCCAGGGTGCGCAGGTAGGCGGTGGTGCGGCCGCGTGCCTCGGCGGACAGCAGGAGTTCCAGGACCAGCGCCAGCAGGGCCAGCAGCACCGCGAGCGCGGTGCACGTGGTGTGTGCGGCCCGCAGGACGCCGATCATGCCGTCGGCCTCGGCGTCCGCCTGTTCCTCGGAGCGGATACGCAGTTCACCCACGCCCGTGTCGTTGGTGGCACGCGGCACCAGGGACCGCAAGCTCTGGACGTCCAGGCGCGGGCCGTACAGCAGCAGTGCGGATCCCTCGAAGTCGCTTGCCCCGATGGCCGTCAGGTCCCTGTTGTCGGCCAGCAGCAGCCGCTCCCTGGGCGGTGTCGTGCCGCGGACCGGGCCGAGCGCAGCGTCCTGGAGTACGTCGTCGGGGACGGGGCCGGCGACGTACAGGCGCAGTGTTCTGCCGTGCGAGGTGAGGGTGAGCCGGTCGCCGGCGCGGGCCCCGGTGGCCAGCACCCGGATGTCCGTGCCAGGCTGCCGCGGGCCGGTGAGCCCGGCGGCCTCCAGTGCGCGTGCCGCGGGCGAGCCGGGCGCTGCCGCCCGCAGGCGTACGCCGTCGATGCCGACCAGGCTCGCGATGCCGTACCGGCTGCCGCTGGTCGCGCTCGTCGGGTCCACGCGCAGCTGCCGGACACGGACGGTCTCGCTCACCCCTCGCACCTGGGCCAGCCGCTCGGCGATGGCCGGACTGCGGTGTGCGCCGAGGTAGGAGGCGTCCGCGCCGACCTGCCATGCGGCGGCGTCACGGCGCCCGTCAGCC
Organism: Streptomyces sp. NPDC058697; assembly: GCF_042715345.1. Taxonomy (NCBI): domain Bacteria; kingdom Bacillati; phylum Actinomycetota; class Actinomycetes; order Kitasatosporales; family Streptomycetaceae; genus Streptomyces; species Streptomyces sp. NPDC058697. The sequence continues at coordinate 405,942 of NZ_JBHXSU010000007.1, read as the reverse complement.
AGTGTTCCGGCCACCAGGCCGCCGAACACCGCGCCGGCCAAGGTCACCACCAGGACCAGCAGGGCAAGGGCCCTGGCAGGTGCTTCTTTCGCGGCCCGGGACAGCGCGATCAGGGCCACGACGCCGCGCCGCCGGGCCGAGAAGCGCGCCAGGATCCGTACCGGCAGCGGGTAACAGCGCACCAGCACGGCGACGGTGGCCAGTCCCAGCAGCGCGGGCACCGCGGCCAGCAGCGGGTCCGGCCCCCCGGCGTCGGTGGCCGTGCCCCGGCTCCGCAGCGCGATGACACCGGCCGCGGCCAAGAGCAGGACCACCGCCTCGACGGTGAGGCGGCGGCCCGCCGCGAAGGGGACGGTCCCGTGGCCGGTACCCGCGCTGCGGTCGCGCAGGGCGTACCAGGTCAGGGCAGGGAGCAGCAGCCAGATGAGTGCGGCGACCAGCAGGGCGTGCCGGTAGGCGGGCGCGGGGCCCGGGAGTGAGCGGGCGGCGGCGATGCCCGCCGCGAGCCCGAGCAGCAGGGCCGGCGCCGTGTGGAGTGCCCTCGCCAGCGCCAGACCTGTCGCGGAGGCGCCGCGGGCCCGCTGCAGCCGATGCGCGTCCAGACTGCGGCGCACGGCGAGCAGCGCGGTCACCGCGGTCGCGAGCAGCCCGACGACCAGCAGGGAGGCCAGCGCGAAGGAGATCACGACGCGGCCCTGGCGCCACTGCCGGCCGAAGTCGGTGAGCACATCGGGAAGGTGCGTGCTGTCTTGCAGAGTGGAGGCGGGGTGCGGGCCGATCTCGCAGTACGTGCCGCCGTAGTCGGCGATGTCCCCGCAGAACACGGACCGCGCGTCGTCCGGGTAGCGCACGAGCAGCCGCTGCAGTTCGCCCTCGCCCCGCTCCCCGGCGAACCGTGCCGCGGTCCGCGCATCGAGGTCCAGTCGCATCCCCCAGGTGACCGTGAGGGCCGCTCCGGACTGTGCCTGCAGGGCGGTGACGGTTCGGGGCGCGACCAGCGCGCGGGCCTCCCAGTCCAGTCCGGCGGCGGTACGTGGCGGAAACCGCGACGGGCGTGCCAGCAACGGCAGTTCACGCCACAGCCGGTCCCCGCCCGCCGCACCGGCGCTCTTCGCCTCGCCGCCCTTGGTGCCGACACTCTTGGCATCGTCGCTCTTGGCGTCGCCGCTCTTGGCGTCGGTGTCGTCCGCCGTGAAGAACCCGACGACCACGGCGGTGGCCTGGACCTTGTCCAACGCGCCGGGGCTGAGCGGGAGTTTCTGCCCAAGCCGCAGTTTCAGCGCATCGCGAGTCCGGGTGGAGACCGCGACCTCGACACCCGCACGACCCTCACTGCTCCGGGCGGGCGGCCGCCCCTCCACGTAGGCCCCGCGGCTCGGCGCGTCGGAGGCATACACCAGACCCAGCCCCACCTTCCCCGCCCTCGTCACGGTGTCCAGGGTCGGCAGCTCCACCCGCGTCGAGTCGTGCACGAGGCCGCCGTTCAGGGCGTCGGGAGCCGCGTTGGCGATCACCTCGGTTACCGGCAGCAGGTCCTCGGCCAGGTCACTCGCCCAGGCATCGGCGTCAGCGCTGTCCGCCGGCTCGAACCGCGCGCTGAACAGGATGCCGGGCTCCACTTGTTGCTCCTGCTCCAGCCGCGAGGTCAATGCCCGCCCGGCCAGCCGGTCCAGGAGCCCCGGCCCCGCGGCGGCAACAGCGGTGAGCAGCGCCACCAGCACGGCCAGGCAGACCAACAACGGCACATCGGCGCGCACCTGGCGCAGAGCGACCCAGGGCAGCGGCCGTACCGGGCGCCTCGCCTTCACCGGTCCTCCCCCGCACGCAGCACCCGCGCCAGATCGACCCGCCCCAAGAAGCGGGCGGCGACCGTCACGACCGCGCAGATCACCAGGGTCGTCGCGCCCGCCGTGAGGGCCACGCGGGCCCAGGGCACGTCGGTGAGCAGCCCCGGGTAGACCGGTCTTCCGGTGTCATCGACCGTCACCACCGGCATCACCAGCGCGGCCAGCACGGTACCCAGCAGCGTGCCGAGCACGGCCGCCACCGCGGCCAGCACCAGCTGCTCCGTCCACAGATACGCCGCCAACTGACCGCGCCGCACACCCAACGCCCGCAGCAGCGCGAACTCCCGTGTCCTGGCCCGCACCGACAGCGCCGTATGCAGAGTGAAACCGACGACCGCGAACGCCGGCGCCAGGACCAGACACAGGGTCAGTGCCCCGCGTGCCCCCTGCCGCAGCGGATCGGCGGCCAGTCGGGCCCGCATCTGCGGCACGTCGACGGCCGTACCCAGGCGGGGATCGGCACGTACAGCCTTCAGCGCGGCCGTCGCGTCCCCGTTCTCGGCGGCCACCCACCAGGCGGACTCGGCGGCGGGCAGGGTTCCGCCGAGCACGAACTGGGCGGCCAATGCCCGGGAATCGGCCAGCAGCCGCGGCCGGTCACGGTCCGCGCCCGGCACCGCATCGATCTTCCCTACGATCCTGATGCGGGCGGTGCCGCCACCGGCGCGCTGCACCGTGACCGTGTCTCCCACCCGGGCCACACCGGAGGACAGCAGCATGCGGTCGGCCAGCGCCGGCACAGGAGGACGCCCCTTGGCCCGGTCGGTGCCCAGCCGCACGCTCCAGGTCGGGTACTTGAGTGAGGTGTCCGGTCCGCGCAGCACCGCGTCCAGGAGCGTGCCGGACTCCGGCCGATCCGAACACAGCACCGGCCCTGGAGCAGTGCCCGGCAGCCGGCGCGCCTTGGCACCGGGGCAGCCGGCGATCTTCCGGTCCGGGGCATCGGTACGCAGATCGTGCCAGGCAGCAGGCCGGGTCAGGCCGGGTACGCGGTCGACGGAGAGTTGATAGGTACGCCGTACCCTCTCGCCGGTCATGCTCACACCGAGCTGGACGATCCGTGCGCCTTCGCCGGCGACCGGGACCTTCAGACGTACGGTACGGGCCGTGCCGCCGGTGTCCGTCAGGACGGCCTCGCTCGCTCGGGTGAGACCGTCGGCGTCCACGAAGTGCACGGTGAGCGTGAGCGGTACCGGAGTGCCGGGCCCGTCGGCGGACAACCGCACACGCAACGGGAGTTCACCCGCCGCACCACTCAACGGCAGCCCGTGGACGGGAATGTTCCGGCCCAGCGGAGCGACCAGCTCGGACACCGGCCGCTCGCTCAGGTCGGGACGCAGAGCGGGAGCGGGACCGCGTGCGGTGTTGATACCGGTGACGGTGACCCAGCTCTGGCCGAGGTAGCCGTTCGCCTCCACCACCGGAGTCACCGCCCCGGCGCCCGGCAGCGCGCCGTACGCGGCGCGCCGCTCGGCCGTCGCGAGCCGCTCGCCGGGGACGATCCGCAGGTCGGCGCCGACCCTGAACACCGCCTGATCGTGGTCGCCGCGGTCCAGGATGGCCAGCGCGGTACTGCTGAGCGCGGCAACGGCCAGGGCCAGTGTCACCAGCAGCGCCGGACCGGCATGCCGCGCAGCACGCCGCGCGATCTGCCAGCCGCCCAGCGGCAGCACCAGTCCGGTACCACGCCGCGCGAGGGGATCGGCGATCCGCGCGGCCAGCGGCAGCGCCCGCAGCACCAGCAACGCCGCCGCACACGTCATCGCCACCGGCGCAAGCACCAGCACCGGGTCGACTCCCCCGCCGGTGACCGGCGACCGGTACTGCCGCAGCTGCAGCCAGCCCAGCACCGCGACAGCGGCCAGCGCCACATCCGCACCCAGCCGCTGTACCCCCGCGAACCGTCCCAGACGCAGCCGGAGCCTGCGCACCGCCTGCCGGTCCCGCACCGTCCGTACGGTCGGCAACAGCAACGCCGTACCGTGCACCACGACAGCCAGCAGCGCAGCCACCCAGCCCGCCGCCAACGTCGCGGTCGTCGGCACATCGCCGGGAATCAGACCGGCCCCGTCCAGAAGACGCAGCAGCGGACCGGCAAGGAACGGCGCGGCCACTCCCGCCGGCACCGCAACCACCGCCCACTGCAGCGCCGTCACCACAGCCAGCCGCAACGTTCCTGCACCCCGCGCGGCCAGCAACGCAAGCTCGGCACGACGATGCTCGGCGAGCTGACGCGCAGTGAGCACGAGAGCGGCAGCAGCCAAGGCAGCAAGCAGCGTCGCCGGAATGTAGAGGCCTGCGCGCGCCACCGCGATCGGGGTCGTCAGGTCATCGAGCGCGTTGTCGAGCGTGGACCTGACCTCGAGCTCCGCCGCCGACCCGGCCGGGAGCGGAGCACCGCGGAACACGGACAGCGAAACGTCACTGCCGCCGAACGCGTCGGCACGCCGCTGCAACGGCCCGATATCACCGAGCCCGAGACCGCCGGTGTCCGGCACACCCAGCCACAACGCATCGGCGTCCCCAGCCAGATCCGGCACAGCCGCCAGTGCCTCACGCGACACCAGCGCCATCGAATCGGGCGATCTGAAGGTGGGACTCAGGCTCGCCCATACGGCCGGGCTGCGGCCGCCCACCCGGTACAGCCCGGCCACCCGCATCCGCACCTGCCGCCCGCTGTCGAGCTGCACCCGCAGCTCATCCCCGGGCCGCACCGCGAGCTCCGCGGCAAACACCTCACTCACCGCGGTCTCGACCGTCCCGCCACCGGCCGCACCTGCCCGCGGCCAGCGCCCCGCCACCAACTCGGCATGCCGCTGCGGCTCCTGGAGGGCCACGAGAGTGACGACGGCGTCGTCCCGCCGACGGCCGTCCGCCTCGGTCACACTCAGTGCGGCGGACCGACTGGCCGGGACCCGCAACGCGGACCACGTGTGATGCGGTACGCCCCCGAAGGCACGGCCGACGGCAGCGCGTACCAGACCGTCAACTTCTCCCGCACCGCGCGGCCGGTACGCTCCGGAGACCTCGACCACCGCGGCCGGGTCACGGGCCAGCCGCCGCTGTATCCCGCCCTCGACGGCCTTCTCGGTGAGCGCCGCGAGCGCGGCCAGAACAGTCGCAGCGAGCAGCACCGCAAGGCCCGCGGCGCCCAGCACCAGGCCATGGTGCGCGGTTCCACGCACTGCCGCAGGCGCACGTCTCCCGCTCAACTCGCCGGTCTCCCCCCGTACGGCCAGCCACAGTATGGGTCCGTGAGTCCGAGACCCGCAATCGTCCGAATCGGCCCCGCCGATCGCCCCACGGCAGCGGCAACTTAGGGCGTGGCTGATATGCGATGCCGTCGACGATCAGCACGGTGCTCCTCCGGAACGTCTTGCGAGGCTGCGGGGGGTCGGGTCGAGTCCCTCTCGCCGCGACGCGGTCACGAGCGGGGAGCACACCAACGGCGAAGCCGCGCGCGTCATGCCCGCTGTGCAGACGGCGCACAGCGACCTGACCTCGTGCAAGACGGAGCTGCTGGTACTTACAGTGCGAGTGCCGACGATCAGGGTGCAGGCCAGCACAGGGTGATGGTGAAGCCGGGATGCCGGGTCGGACACAGGCACCGGGTGTCAGCAGCAGGGCAGCCGTGGATACCTAGACGCGTAGGAGGGCATCTGGTCGCTGGTCAAGGGCGGCATCGGTAACCTGGTCGCCGCCGACCTCGGCCAGGTCACCCGCCCCGAGCCGTGAGCCCAAGCTCAAGATGCTCCAGTACCGGCCGGAGGTCATCGACGGCTACCTGGCGGGCCCGGGCCTGCCCCTGTCGGCGTGAGCGTCAGAAGAAGCCGAAGAAGCGAGCCCACCAGGTGGGCCGCTGGACATGCGAGGGCAGTCGACTCGGCCCGTCGTAGTCGTTCTCCAGCAGTTCCTCGGCAACGGCTACGTAGCCGCCCATCTTGCCGAGCCAGCCACAGACGGAGCCGCTCGGGGTACCACCGCTCGCCGTCCCCGACATCTCCTGACATCTGTCAGGAGCGGTGCGGTCGGCCCCCTTCTAGCCTTGCGGGGCGCAGGCACACCCCCTGTCAATCCAGCCGCGAGGAGCGCCATGTCGCTGTGCACCCGTACGGCCGCCACGCTGAGCATGGCCGCTTTGAACTGAACCAGCACGCCGACTACGGCGGCGCCATCACCGATGTGTACGGGGGCTAGGGCCCCTGCGAGGGGTCCGGTCGTGTACCGGGCGCCGGCCCACGGGGGGCTGCTACTCCACCGTCGCCCTGCCCTCGCTCCCTCCCTCGTCGTGGCCGAGTACGCATCGCATCGTTTTCGAGGGCGCCAGTAGCGGCCCAGGCGTGCGCAGCAGTCCCGTTCACACCCAAATCCAACGCGAGAGGACGTCATGCGCAAGGCCGTGATCAGCCTGCTCCTTGTGTCGGCCGTCATCACCGGCTGCGGCAGTGCCCAGCACACTCCGCAGAGCACGGCGTCTCCGTCGGCCGGAGGAGCCCGGCAACTGACCGACGCCGAGCAGTTGCGGATCTCGGATGCACAACAACAGCTGATCGGCACGTGCATGAGACGACAGGGTTTCGAGTTCTGGGAGGCCGAGCGGCCCAGCCTGGAGGAAAGCCGCACGCTCGGCTACGTGTTGGACGACGTCGGCTGGGCCCGCAAGCACGGATACGGCAGCCGCATCGACGCCAAGGACGCGGCCGCCCGGGCTTCCAACCCCAACCTCGCCTACCGCAAGAGACTTTCCGAGCAGCGACGCCATGCCTACGACGAGGCCCTGGACGAAGGGATCGACGCGCCGGTGATCGCCGTCGAGATCCCCGGCGGCGGAACCCTGCGCAAGCGGATGGGTGGCTGCGTGGCCAAGTCGGAGAAGAAGCTGTACGGGGATCTCCGGGCCTGGTTCCGTGCCGAGAAGACTGCCGGGCATCTCCGATCGCTCTACGTTCCCAAGGTGCTGGCCGACCAGCGCTTCTCAGCGGCACAGAATGCCTGGTCGCGGTGTATGAAACGGGCGGGGTACAGCTACAAGGACCCGGGCGCGTCCCGCCAAGCAGCGATCGCGCAGGCGCCCCTGGCTGCCGAGCCCAAGGCCTTCGAGGCCGAGCGGAAGCTCGCCGTGGCCGACGCCACCTGCGCCCGAAACACCGATCTTCGTCCCATCGGTGAGGAGCGCGAGAGCCACTACGTCGCCCAGTTGCGCGACCGGTACGGCGAAGCCCTCGACACGTACACCCGGTTGCAGCACCAGGCGCTCGACCGCGCCAAGAAGGTCGTCGGCCCACGGGCCTGACTGCCCATCATCTCCATGGCTCATCCGTGGAGAAACCCACATGCCTCATCCCAGAGGCGGACACCAAGGAGTACGCCATGCGCAGACCAGGTACAACCCTCGCCGTCATCGCCCTGAGCTGCCTCGGACTTGCGGCACCGAGCACCTCTGCCGCGGCGGCGACGCAGGAGTACCGCTGTCAGCAGGAATGGCCGGGCCGTGACGGCAACGTGAGGGCGTGGACGGACTACGGCTGCGACGGGAACCTCCTCGGTGTGACACCGGGAGACGACCGCTTCTGGGGCGACGAGAGCGGCGCGTTCCAGACGATCGCCTACAAGGAGGCGTCCTCTGTGATGAACAGCGGGTTCGTCGGAGGCAAGGACGTCGTCGCCTTCTATTACGACAAGGACTACCAGTATCAGAACGGCTACGTCTGCCTCGCTCCGGGAGAGCTGTGGGCCGACAACCTCACGGACAACTACTTCTACAACAGGCCGGGGCAGGTCGTGAACGACCGCATCGGGTCTCACCGCTGGGTCACCGCCGCCGGATGCGCGGCAGGCAGCTGGCTCACCTGACCGGAAGGGTTCCTGGAGCCCTAGAGCCGGTCCGAGGGTCGGATGACGGACGCGTCGGCAGGTCGTCCCGTCAGATATGAGACGGGGCGATCTGCGTGACACCGCGCCGTGGCAACGAGATACGACAAGAGAGCGTACGTCTTTAACGGCACGGTCAGGTCACCCTCGCGGCGATCCGGCTCTGGCTCTGGCTCCGCTGATGGTCCGCTCAATGGTTCTTGAGGACACGTGGGGGCTGACCCCAAGCAGCAGTCGTGCCGGTTTCACGGCCCGTAGATCAATCGCCACTGCTGATTGGGCAGTCCCTGATTGTCATTGGTCACAACCGGAGACTCGTTCGCCCCACCCCATCCACGGTCGGGTTCGAGGGCGCGGCCAAAGAGGTTGCGGATCGGGGCGGGGTCGGCGCTGTGGGCGGCGTCCACGTACCAGAGTTGATCCACGTTGGTGAACGATCTGTCGCAGTCGCTCAGCCACGTCGCCCAGCCACTGGGCCCTTGGGCATAGCCGGCCAGGCAGCGGCCGTCCCTGCGAGTGACCATGTGGTAGCGGCCGCGGCCGTCGGCGATCAGGTCCCAGAGCTGGTACGGCTCGCTGGTGCAGTTCCACACCCGCATCCGGTCGTCGCCTGCCGGCATGCCCATGCAGCGGCCCGTGCCCTGGTTCCGTACCTGGAAGGGACCGACCGCAGCGCGTGGCGAGGGATCGGCGGCCTGCCCAACGGCACCCGAACTCGGTGCGACGGATGCCAGTGCGGCGAGCAGCCCGGCAAGAACCACTGCCCGCCGCGTACGCGATAGCGTCAAGATTCCTCCTGTTCCAAATGGGGTGATCAGGACACCACGATTCCCCAACGTGAACGTGAGAGAACAGGGTTGAGCGGACAAACCCCTCGAACGAGTACCGTCCTCGCTCCAGTAGCGGTCTCGACCTCAGGTAGCAGCCCCCATTTACCCTGCTGCGGCCCGGTGCCGCACGCCATGGCCGAGGTACTGTTTCGACTGAAGTCGACGGTGGCCCACGGCTGGACAGTGAGCCGTCGCATGTTCAGGTCCCTCCTCGTGTTGGTAGCGGTCACGACGGCTTCGGCCGGATGGTGGGACTTCTCCGGTCGAGACCGGGCGGCTCGCTCCATTCGCCGGATGGTTACGACCTCGATGTCCCTGACACGTCGGACCGCACGCTGTTGCCGCTCTTCTGCTGACGTTCCGCACGCTGCTGGACGAGTTCCTCGACGGCGCTGGGCAAGGTCGTCTCGAAGTCGATCAGTTTCGCCCACGTCGGCGTCATCACGATGCGGACCATGCCGTCGTAGAGCGAGCGGACCTCGGCCTCCCACTCGACCCGTTGCTCGGCCGTCATCTTGTAGGAGCCGTTCATCTCGAGGTACTCCTCGGGAATGCCGTCGACCTCGTCGAGTTCAACAGTGCCACGGACGAGCAGGATCTTGGGTGGGTGCACCTCGGTGTCGATCGTGATGGCCACGGCCGGGTTCTGCCGGAGCGAGGCCAGCTTCGGGGCGTTCTTCGACGTGCACATCACGGCCTCCTTGCCATTCCAGGCGAAGGCGATCGGGATGTTCCGCGGTGTCCCGTCCTTGGCCACGTAGGCCAGGCGGCAGAGGTCACGAGCCAGCAGCTCCTGGCTCAGCGGGCGATTGAGGATCTCGGTGATCTGGTCGTTCGTCATGGCGTGCCTCCTGAGGGCCGTGCGACCACGGTGGTCGCTTCTGCCCCTGGGACGGAGTCACCACGCCGTTCTCGACATCCTCGCCGAACTTTCCTCGCGACTCGACGGACACGTGTCCGTCGAGTCGTATGAACGGTGCCGTGAGCCGCCCAGAGCGCCCGGCCGTCCTCGTCCGAGTTGTCAGCGTCGAAACGGCCTAGAGGTAGTGCCGTGCCCCGGCGGTTCCGTCGCGAACTCAACGGGACGGCGTGACCGGAGACCGCATGCCGAGCCACTGCTCGGCGCCCCAGGCCTCGAACCGCTCCACCTCGGCAAACCCCAGCTTCGCCGCGAGACGCATCGAGCCGACGTTGGCAGTCTGGGTGGTGAGCACCACCGGCTCGCCAGGAAGCGTGTCGGCGAGCCAGCCGAGTGCCGCCGCGCACGCCTCGGCGGCGTACCCGAATCCCCACACCCGTGGCAGGAACAGGTAGCCGAGATCGACCTTCCCCACGGCGGCCGGACGACGGTGCCCCGTTGCCCTCCTCAGCAGAATCTGGCCGATCATCGACCCGTCGAGATCAACGACGAAACTCCCAGGCCACCGCTCGGGCACCTCAGGCATCTCGCGCTCAAGCTCGTCACACGGCCGGGGACCACCGAGGTAGGTGTGCACCTCCGACGAGGTCAGCAGCTCGATGAACGCCGCACGGTCCCGCGATTCGGACCCACGGAGCACAAGCCTCTCAGTCCTGACCGGCTCAGGCGGCCAAACCGCGAGTCCCAGATCCTCCATCCGCGGCACGCTAACAGACGGTCAAACCAACCGAGCGGGAATCACTTGGCTCCCCGGCCTGCGACGCTCAGGGCGAGGAGAGCTGGGACGGCGTTCGGCGCAGATGCCGGCCACGGACCGGGGGGTGGCGGTGGGTGCTGGACCGGGTTCGGCTACCTCGGTGAAGACCGCTGAGACCGCCGAGACCGCCTACGCTGTCACCGGTCTGCGCGCCGAGCAGGCCACCGCGGAGAGGATCGCGGCCCGGGCACGCGCGCACCGGGTCATCGAGAACACCGTCCACCGGACCAAGGACGTCACCTTCGGCGAGGGCGCCAGTCGGTTGCGCCACCACAGCCCGGTCGTCGTGAGCGGCTCGCGCGGTCCGGCCCGTGCTGCCCTCCGCCGGGCCGGTGGGTCGGCATCGCCGGCGGATGACGTGCCTACGCTCAGTCCGAAGCGGTCCCCGCCCTCCGGGGAACCCGGTGATCACATCGGACACCCACACTTCGGCGCCCTGAGGATCCCCCGGGTGCTGTAGCGCTTCCCGCGGATAGGGTGGACGGTGATCGACAGGGACGGGCTGGGTGAGGGCGGCGGACGGCGTGGGCGGTGCCGAGGAGAGCGGGAACACGGGCACCGGGCGCCCGACGTCACGGGACGTCGCCCGGCTCGCCGGTGTGTCGCACACGGCGGTGTCCTTCGTGTTCAACGGCCGGGCCGACGGCAACCTCTCGCCCGCCACCCAGGAACGCATCCGGCAGGCCGCGACCCGCCTCGGCTACCGCCCCGACCCGGTGGCCCGCGGTCTGCGCCGTCGCCGTACGGCCGTGATCGGGCTGGTCACCGATGAGATCGCGTCCTCGCCGTTCGCCGGCCGGCTGCTGCGCGGCGCCATGGAGACCGCCTGGGACAGCGACCATCTCATCCTCACCGTCGACTCCGGCGGCGACCCGGTCAAGGAGGACGCGGCCGTCGCGGAACTGCTCGACCGGCGTGTGGACGGCATCATCTACGCGGCCATGTCACTGCGCCGGGTCCGCGTCCCCGCAGGCCTGCACCGCACCCGCTCCGTACTGGCCAACTGCCTGCCCGAGGACGACTCCCTGCCCGCCGTGGTCCCGGCCGAGCGCGCCGGTGGCCGTACCGCGGCCCGGCTGTTGCTCGGTGCGGGCCACCGCCGGCTCGCCGTGATCGGCGGTCTGGACGACATCGCCTCGGCGGAACGTACCCGCGGCATCCGGGAAGCGCTGCGCGCCGAGGGCGTCACCGTGCCCAAGGAGTGGATCGTGCGCGGCGGCGGGGAGATCTCCGCGGGGTACGCGGGGGCGCTGCACCTGCTCGACGGGGTCGAGCCGGGCCGTCGCCCCACTGGCGTCCTGTGCTACAACGACCGGGTCGCGGCGGGCGTCCTGCACGCCGCGACCCGGCTCGGAATCGACGTGCCCGCCGATCTTTCCGTGGTCGGCTACGACGACCAGGAGCACATGGCCGCGTTCCTCACCCCGCCGCTCACCTCCATCGCGCTGCCGCACCGGGCGATGGGCGAGGCGGCGGCCCGGCTGCTCCTGGACGCCATCGAAGCGGGCCGTACGCCGCCGGCGACGGTCCGGCGGCTGGCCTGTCCTGTGGTCAGCCGGGCCTCTGTGGGGCCGGCGCCCACTCGGTGACCTGGGCGCCTGGCCTGTGTGTGGTCAGTCGTGCGTTCACGGGTGCGCCGCCCATCCGGTGACACGGGCACCCGGTCCGTCAGTCGGGCCTTCGTGGGTGCCGCGCCCATCCGGTGGCACGGGCACCCGGTCCGCGTGTGGCCTGCACTCTGGTCAGCCGCGCTTCCGTGGGTCCGCCCGCCCGCGCGGTGACCGGGCACCTGGCCCGCGCCCGCCCCGCCCCCTGGTCAGCCGCGCCTCCTCGGATCCGGCGCCCACCCGACGACCCGAACACCCGGCCCGTCGACAACCAGCTCGGCAATGTCACCGGGGCGCCGGTATACCCGCTCGGTGACCATCGCGCGTTCCCCGACGAAGAGTTCGAAGAGCGAGCCGTCGACGAGCAGCCGCAGCGCGAGCTCCGTCCCCTTCGGCACCTGCACGGTGATCGGGGCGGAGCCTTCCCTACCGGTCCGGGGCCAGGCGCTGCGGTCGAGGACGACGGTCCCCGAGGCGGGGTCCGCCCGGACGGTCAGCTCCCGGCCCGCCGCGTCCCGGAGCAGGATCACCGTGGTCGGTTCACATGCGGTGACCGTCAGGTCGTACGTCTGTGGAAGCGGAACCCGGCCCGGCGCGGTGACGAACGGCTCGGCCGGGCGCAACAGTTCGAGTTCCGGGGCCGGGCTCACCCACAGTGAACCGTCGGGGTGGACGTCGACCACCCGAGGTGCCGTGAGTACGCCCGCCCATCCGGCCCGATCCGTCTCCTCCTGCTCGCGGGCCTCCCACGACCAGCCCCACAGCAGCGCGCGGTCCGGCTCCTGGAGCACGGCGGGAGCGTAGAAGTCCCGCCCCTGGTCGAGCCGGCCGCCAACCCTCGCCACGAACCTCAACGCGTCCTGCCCATCAGCCTCCAGACGGCCCGTCAGGTATCCGGTGGAGCATGGATCCCCGTCCCACAGGGACACCAGAAGCACATGCTCCCCGCCCGCCGTCCGGTACAGGTGCGGGCACTCCCAGCCCACCGACTTGTCGCCGAACACCCCAGCCGCCAAAGGGTCGTTGCCGTCCAGCAGCACACCGGCGAATCGCCAGTCCGTCAGGCCGTCGCAGTCGTAGAGGAGGACCGACGGCGTGCCGTCGGCATGTCCGGCCCCGACGAGGGCCCAGCGCCTGTCCGCGTGGTGGAAGACGAACGGGTCGCGGAACATCACCACGTCCAGGCCCGGCGGCGGCCCGGTCACCACCGGTGTCGGCAGCGGCTTCCACTCGGTCAGCCGCTCGTCGTCCGGATCCGCCGCCCGCGCCAGGCAGATGGTGCCGAGTCCGGTGTGCGCGTGGTCAACTCCCGTGTATACGGCGGTCGGTGTGCCCGCGTCGTCGGTCACGCAGCCCGACCAGCAGCCGGCCTCGTCGGGGCCGCCGGGTGTCGGGGTGAGGGCGATCGGGTGGTGGTCCCAGTGCGCGAGGTCGGGGCTGGAGGCGTGGCCCCAGTGGACGTTCGCGTGCACCGGTGCGTCGGGGTTGTGCTGGTAGAAGAGGTGGTAGCGGTCCCGCCAACGGAACGGCCCATTGGGGTCGTTGATCCAGTTGGCGGGCGGACGGACCCTGAAACGCGGCGCGTTGGGGTCATGGCTCAACGGTTGACTCCTGCCGAGGTGATGCCCTCACGCAGAGGGCGCTGGCCGACGACGAACACGGCGACGGCGGGGAGCATCGAGAGGACGACACCGGCGAGGACGACGGAGATCGAGCCGGTGCCGAGGTTGCCCTGAAGGGAGACCAGCCCCAGCGGAAGCGTGTAGTTCTGGCCGGAGGTCTCCAGGATCAGCGGGCGGAAGAACTCGTTCCAGTGGTAGTTGAAGGCCAGCACGCCGACGATCGCCAGGCCGGGCGCGGCCAGCGGCGCGTACACCGAGCGGAAGATCCGCCAGGGCCCCGCGCCGTCGAGCATGGCCGCCTCGCCCAGGTCCTTCGGCATACCGAGGAAGTACTGGCGCATCAGGAAAGTACCGAAGGCCGTCGGGAAGGCCGGGATGATCAGGCCGAGGAGGGTGTCGGTGAGGCTCATCGACTTCAGCACCAGAAACACCGGCACGATGGTGACCTGCAACGGCACCATCATGGTCGCCAGGACCAGGCCGAAGAGCGGCTTCTTGAAGCGGAACTCCAGGCGCGCGAAGGCGTATCCGGCCAGGCCCGCCGTGATCATCTGGCCGACGGCGATCAGTGCCGTCACCAGCGTGGAGTTCAGGGCGAGCAGCCACACGTCGATCTGATCAAAGACCCCGCGGTAGGCCTCGGCCGTCGGGTGCGTCGGGATGATCTGCGGGGGCAGGTCGAAGGACTGCGCCGGAGTGCGCAGCGAGGTGGAGACGGTCCAGATGACCGGACCCAGCGTCAGCAGGGCGCACACGGTCAGTGCGGCGATCCGGGTCCAGGGCGCGAGTGAATGACGTACGCGACTCAGGGTCGGGGGCGCGTTCGGGGTCGCTTTGAGGGTCGGGGTTGCTTGGCTCATAGCGTTCATGCGGCTCACCGGCTCACTGGTAGTGGACGAAACGCCGGCTGAGCCGGAACTGGACGGCGGTGACCGCCATGATCAGCGCGAAGAGCAGCACGCCCACCGCGGATGCCTCGCCGAAGTTCAGCTGCTCGAAGGCCCGTTCGTAGATCACCATCACCACGGTGCGGGTGGCGTCGCCGGGGCCGCCGTCGGTGAGGACGTAGGGCTGTTCGAAGACCTGGAGGGCATTGATGATGCCGACCACCGACGCGACGAGCAGCGTCGGCGACAGCAGCGGCAGCGTGATGCCGAGGTGCTTGCGCAGGCCGGTCGCGCCGTCGAGGGCGGCGGCCTCGTGGATCTCCTTGGGGATGTTGTTCAGACCGCCGACGAACAGCAGGAACGAGAAACCGAACTGCTGCCAGACGTAGACCAGGACCACCGTGGCCATCGCCGCGTTCTCTGAGGTCAGCCAGGGCACGGGCGCGATACCGACCAGGCCGATGAGCCAGTTCACCACCCCGAAGTCCTGGTTGAACAGGTACTTCATCACCACCGAGATGGACGCGGCGGACAGCACCAGCGGGAAGAAGAACGCCGAACGGAACACCGACCGCAGCCACATCGGCATCCGCCCGTTCAGCGCGAGCGCCAGCGACAGCGCGATCAGCAGTTGCAGCGCGACCGCGAACACCATGAAGAGGAGCGTGTTGCGGAAGGAGACCAGGACGGTCGAATCCGTAAAGGTGGTGCGGTAGTTGGCGCCGCCGGCGAAGCGGGGCGGGTCGATCACGTTCCAGTGGAACAGGCTCAGCACGACGGACCCGATGATCGGCACGGCCGTGAAGACGACGATGCCGACGACCGTGGGCGCCAGGAACAGCGCGGCCAGCAGCCGGGCGCCCCGGTCACGGGCGGACGGCTGGCGTCGGGCGACGGCGGGTGGTGGTGCGGCGGGCCGCGAACGTACGCCCGGTGCCTCGGAGTTGGGGACCTGAGTGTTCGTCATATCTCACGCTCCATGGCCTGCTCCAGGTCGCCCTGCATCCGGCGCAGCGCGGGGCCCACCGCACGCGGCGAGGCCAGCGCGGTGCCGGTGTACTTGAGCAGGACGTCGGTCACCTCGGCGACCTGCGGCGGCGCGGGGATCGGGCCGGTGTCGGGAAACTCGTCGAGGGTGTCGTAGAAGACCTGCCAGTGGGCCGGGCCGGTCTCGGCGTAGCGTGCGGCGTTCAGCATCGAACGGCGGGCCGGGGTGGTCTGGTTGCCCTGGAACAGCCGGGTCATGGTGTCCTTGCGGGCCGCGTACTTGATGAACTCCCAGGCGGCTTCCTGCTTCTTCGAGGTGCGCAGCAGCGCGTAGCCCGCCGCGCCGAACTGGTGGCGCTGGGTGCGCCAGCGCGGGAAGTACTGCACGTCGTAGTCGGCGGCCTGCATGCCGGCCAGGTGCAGGCCGCCCGCCCAGAATCCGCCCGCCGGGGTGACGCCGACGCGGCCGGTGGAGAACACCCCGACCAGATTGCTGCCGTTGCCGCCCTCGGGCCGGGTGCACAGGTCCTCCTGGACGAGGGAGGCGAGATAGTCGTACGTCTCCTCGAATCGGTCGTCGGTGGCCTGCGGGGTCGTCCAGCGGAAGCCCCCGCCGCGTCCCCGCCGGTCGGCGGCCGGATAGAAGCTGTCCCACAGCCAGGAACCGCCGGGCGCCTTCGACTCCTTGAGGAGGTTCGTGCCGTTCGCGAAGAGCCAGGGCACTACGCCGCCCCAGAGCCGGTTGGTCCAGAAGTACGGCGTGAAGTGCGTGTCGCCGGCGCGCTTCATCTCCCGTAGCAGCGTGGTGAAGTCGTCGCGGGTCCAGTCGGCCGCCGGGAACCCTGCGCCCACCCGCTTCAGCACCTGCTTGTTGAGGTAGATGTCGGCGGCGTTGAATTCCACCGGCAGTTGGTAGAGGTTGCCCTCGTACATCATCGACTCGACCAGCGAGGGGTGGACGTCGGCGAAGTACTCACGCAGCTCCGCCGCGTCCCGCCGCACCCAGCGGTCCAGCGGCACGCCGAGCTTCTGGGCGAACAACTGCACGCCCTCGGTGGCCACATACACGAGGTCGGGTGCGGTGCCCGCGGCGATCTGGGTGAGGATCTTCGCGAAGAAGTCCGACCAGTCGACGGCCTGCACGGCGTTCACTCGCAGCGGGATGTCCGGGTGGAGTTGGTGGAAGCCCTTGGTGAGGGCGTCGACGGTGGCCGGGTCGAAGGCGGAGCCGAGGGTGGCGACGACGAGGGAGCCGTCGTCACGGCCGGGGATGTCGGCTCCCGTGAGCCGGTCCCAGCTGGCGGCGGTCCCGGCAAGGGCGGCTGCTCCGGCCCCGTATGCGCCGTACCGCAACAGCGTGCGGCGAGGGAAGTGCGAGTCAGTCATCAACGGGCCTAACTCGTGTTAGATCAGGGGTGATGCCCCAGATGATGGGAACCGGGCGGCAGCACTGTCAAGGGTCGGGAAGGCTTGACCTTTAACGAGTTAGGTCTACAGTCCTCGTTCACATGAGCCGCACGAGAGGAACGATGTGCCATGCCCGGAACTTCGGGGATTTCATCAGGGATTGCATCAGGGATTTCTAGGAGATCACTGTTCGCGGGATCGGCGGCGGGGACCGCCGCCGCGCTGCTGCCCACAGGAACGGCCACGGCTGACAGCGCAACCAAGTCTGTTGCGAGCGGGGCGAGTTACCGCGCCGCGTACCACTTCACGGTCCCCGACCAGTGGAAGAACGACCCACAGCGGCCTGTCTGGATCGACGGCGAGTACCGCTACTACTACCTCTACAACGCCGACTACTTCACCGGTGCCGTCGGCACAGCGTGGCGCCTGGCCACCACAACCGACCTGGTCTCCTTCACCGACCGAGGGGTCGCGGTCCCCAAGGACACCACACCCAACGGCGATCTCTGGTCAGGTTCGGCGGTGGTCGACACCGGCAACACGGCCGGGTTCGGCGCGGGCGCGGTCGTCGTCATCGTCACCATGTCCCCCGGCGGAGGCACCGACCGCCAGGCGCAGTACCTGTACTACTCGACCGACGGCGGTCTCACCTTCACCAACCACGGGACCGCCCCCGTCCTGGCCAACCCTGGCGTCGCCGACTTCCGCGACCCCAAGGTGATCCGCGACGAGGAGCGGGGCCGCTGGGTGATGACCCTCGCCGAGAACGACAAGGTCGGTTTCTACCACTCCGGCGACCTCAAGTCCTGGACGTACGTGAGTGGTTTCGTCCACGGCGGCATCGGCGTCCTGGAGTGCCCCGACCTGTTCCGCATCACCGCCGGCGACGGCACCGTGAAGTGGGTGCTCGGCGTGAGCGCCAACGGGAAGGGCTCGGGGCTGCCCAACACGTACGCGTACTGGACGGGTTCCTTCGACGGCACCACGTTCACCGCCGAGGCGAGTGACCCGCGGTGGCTCGACCACGGCTGGGACTGGTACGGCGCCGTCACCTTCGAGAAGCGAAGCGCGAGCGGCGCGGTGGACGCGGCCGCCCGGTACGCGATCGCATGGGTGAACAACTGGGACTACGCCAACACCACCCCCACCATCGACTGCGACGGCTTCAACGGCACCGACTCCATCGTCCGCGAGATCACCCTGAAGAAGGCGTCCGACAACACCTACTACCTCGCCTCCCAGCCCGTCGCCGGCCTGGACTCGTACGTCTCCCGCACGGTGAACCTGGGCGACTTGACCGTGGACGGCACGAAGGTGCTCAACTACACCGGTATCTCCTACGAGGTGACGACCGAGATTACCTGGTCCCAACTCACCGGCGCAGGCCTCCAATTGAGGCGCTCACCCGACGGCGGCCGGCACATCGACGCCGGGATCTACGCCAACTACGCCTTCCTCAACCGACGCAACACGGTGAACGCCGACACGTCGGGCAAGTGGCAGGAGAGCCACACCCCGTTCAACCCGTCCGCCGGCACGGTGAAGCTGCGCATCCTGGTGGACCGCACGTCGGTGGAGATGTTCGTCGACGACGGCCGCTACGTGCACACCAGCCAGGTGTTCCCCTACCTGCTGGACACCCGGCTCGCGCTGTTCACGATCGGCGGCAGCGCGGTGTTCCGGAACACGGTGATACGGGAGTTCTCGGTGTAATTCTCGGAGTGAGGCCCGTCACGCGCGCGGGCGAACGTGGCTCTCCCCGGACCTTGCCGGCGACAACCACCACGCCCATGCGACCACGTACCACTCCATCCGAGGAGCTCGCAGGCTCGTGGGCCGCTCAGGAGGTCAGCAGGGCTGCTGCTGACCTCCTGGTTCAGTCGTTCCACCGTTTGCGCACGAACTCAGCTCGCCCGGTCACCAGGGTGTTGGGTGGAACGTCCTTCGTGACGACGGTTCCAGCTCCGACCACGGCACCGCGTCCGATCGTGACGCCGGGAGAACCGTGACCGCAGCGCCGAGCCACGCGTTGGCTTCGATATCGGCGGCTGCCGCCGAACCGGCGTGTACGACAGGAGGCCGGCTTCCGTCGTAGGCTGAATCTCGCTCGTGACAGACAGGAGGCTCAGGTGGCCGAGACGGCGCTGACCGAGACAACGGTGGCCGAGGTGATGGCCGAGCTGGCCGAACTCGAGGACCCGAAAGCACGCGAGGTGAACGAGAAGCACGGTGACGATCACGGTGTGAACCTCAGCAAGCTGCGCGCGCTCGCGAAGCGGCTCAAGACGCAGCAGGAACTCGCGCGCCGCCTCTGGGAAACGGATGACACCGCGGCACGACTGCTGGCGATCCTGATCTGCCGCCCGAAGGCGTTCGAGCGTGACGAGTTGGACGCCATGTTGCGCGAGGCTCGCACCCCCAAGGTGCACGACTGGCTCGTGAACTACGTGGTCAAGAAGAACCCGCACTCCGAAGAACTGCGTCTGACCTGGTCCGCCGATCCGGATCCAGTGGTCGCAAGTGCCGGTTGGGCGCTGACCACCGAACGCGTGGCAAAGAAGCCCGAGGTACTCGATCTCCCAGCACTGCTCGATGTCATCGAGGTGGAGATGAAAGACGCCCCGGATCGCCTGCAGTGGGCGATGAACCACTGTCTGGCTCAGATCGGAATCGAGCACCCCGAGCACCGCACCCGTGCGATCGACATCGGTGAGCGCTTGGAGGTGCTCAAGGACTACCCGACTTCCCCGGGCTGCACCTCTCCGTTCGCGCCCACCTGGATCACCGAGATATTGCGCCGACAGCACGACGAGTAGGAAGGTTCGCGCTCCCGCTCGGTCCGCTACCCCCTCCCAGAACACAGCACCCGATCCCAACCGGCGGTGAGGACCTCGCGTCGGCCCACGGCTGGAGAACATGCAGGGCTGCCCTGGATGTACCGAGGTAACGATCACTCCGCTGATCTGGGGTCTTTGCGCTGGCTGGCATTGAAGCGTGCCTTCTTCTGACGATTCCCGCACGTGTTCATGTCACACCATTTACGGGTGCGACTTTGACTCGTGTCGAAGAAAGCGGCTTGGCAGGTTGGTGATGCGCACAAGGCCAATTTTCCGTCTCGTTCGCCTGCGATGATGCTGACTGCGTCGGCGGCGATCACACCGAGGGCATCTTCCACGCAGGAAGCCGAGCCGAGCCGCCATCGCCGCTTGCCCTCGGGCGTCAGGACCGCCGCGGCCCGACCCTGAGCGCTGCAGTCATTGATGACTTGGACAGCAGACGCAGGAAGAGCGTCCTGGATCGCGGCCGCTGTCGCGGCGGCGTGAATCGACTCCCTGAGTTCCCGAGCGAGGTCGAGCTGGGCAGCGGTGCATGAGTCCACCGCGAGGCCGTTCACCGCCAGCCAGTCGACGAGTCGGTGCGGCGTGGGAATGCGCTCCACAGCGTCGCCATGACGCTCCGACAGAGTCCCCGTGAAGCTGGTCGCCAGCACGTTGCCGAGGCGGAAGTCAGGGAATCCAGCGCGCATGGAACCACCTTAGCCGGTTGCGGCGTAGCTCAGTGAACTGCTAGAACCGTCTTAGCCGGTTCCACGATGGCCAGGAGGTCTCATGCCCCGTCTCACCAGCGACGTGCAAGCATTTGAAGCCCACGCGGCTGACGCCGACCTCGACGATCTGCGCGCGCGACTGGCCGCGGCGCGACTACCGGAGGCCGAGACCCAGCGCGCCGCGCCCGGCCCTCGCCGATGGGAACAGGGCGTTCCTCTCGCCGACCTCGTCGAAGTCGTGAACTACTGGCGCACCGGGTACAACTGGCGGCCGTTCGAAGAGCGCCTCAACCGGATCGGCCAGTTCCGTACGACCATCGATGATCTGGGAATCCACTTCCTGCACCGCCGATCCGCTCGCACAGATGCCACTCCTCTGCTCTTGACGCACGGCTGGCCAGACAGCGTTGCTCGGTTCATCGACGTAGTGGACGAGCTGGCAGACCCGAAAGATGCAGACGCGCCAGCGTTCCATGTCGTGGTCCCGTCCCTACCCGGCTTCGGTTACAGCGACAGGCCGGACAGCACCGGGTGGGGAACCGAGAAAATCGCGGCCGCATGGGTGGAACTGATGGGAAGGCTCGGCTACAACAAGTTCGCAGCCCACGGCGGCGACTGGGGCGGCAATATCACCACGGTCCTGGGCGGCAGGTTCCCGGCGCACGTTCTCGGCATCCACACCACGTTCGCGGAGGGACCGCCCGGGTTGACAACGGACGGGCTGACGGCGGTCGAGCGCAAGTGGACCGAGGAGACCCGCGATTTCTGGCGCCACCGCGCGGCGTACGCCAAGCAGCAGGCGACCCGACCGCAGACCATCGGCTACTCGCTCGTCGACTCACCGGTCGGGCTCCTTGCCTGGATCCTTGACAAGTTCGCCGAGTGGTCGGACACCGAAGACAGCCCGTTCGAAACGATTTCCAAAGACAGCATTCTTGACAACGTCACCCTCTATTGGCTGACGCGAACCGGCGCATCATCGGCCCGCATTTACTACGAAAGCCACAACTCACTCGATCCCGAGCTTCGCGTCGACGTCCCGTCAGCAATCACCATGTATCCCCGCGACGTCGAAAAGTGTCCGCGCCCCTGGGCACAGGAGCGGTACCGACAGATCGTCCGATGGAGGTCGCCCGAAAACGGGGGGCATTTCCCGTCGCTGGAGGTTCCCGAGTATTTCGTCAAAGATCTGCAAGAGGGCCTCGCGGCAGTACTGGCCGCCAATCGGTGAGCGCGGCAGGGTGCCGGCACTCGATCACCGCCTGTTCCGTCTCAAGGCGTTGCCGAGGGCTTCCGGGCCGAGCTCATCGAAGCTGCCCAGTGGCAGGCAGTCGGCAATGTGGAACCCGTGAAGACTGCGTGATCCAGACAGATACCCGGCCTGGCTCCCCCTGGGACGATGATCCGCTGCACTCCACGACTACGACACAAGGCGGTTGACCCCGTGAGACTGACCCGCGCGACGCTCGCCGTGGCCGCCGGCGCCCTCGCTCCGGCCCTGCTGCTCTCCACTCCGTCCTTGGCCGCCACCGCCACGACACCGTCGATCGCCACGGCCGCGGCAGCCGCGGCGGACACGGGCTCCCCCTACGACGAAATGGACGCGGACGACCTGCGCATCGCGATCCTCCGCATCCTGGCCGACCCCGACAGCAGCAAGCGAGTGACCCGAGAGGCCAACGAACTCCTCGACGACGGCACTGTGGAGGAGATGCGCGCCTGGCTCGAGACCGGTTACCGCCTCGCTCAGGCCGAGGACGACCGTGTAGCCATCGCGCGGATACTGGCCGATCCCAACATCAGCGAGGCCCTGCGCGCGGCGGCGAACGCGGCCCTGGACGACAACACCCCGGAAGCACGCCGCTACTTCCTTGAGGTCGGCCAGTACGAGGTCGACGGCTAGAGCCTGTCGTTCGGATTGGGTCGGATCAGGGAGCGGGGCCTGGTGCGTGCAGTTGCACGGCGGAGGAGGGAGTCAGCGCGGAGTGTTGGCGACTGGCGACAGCGCGGCAGAAGTGCGTGCCAGGCCCCGGAGCCCGACATGGTCCAAATGACATGCTCTTGGCCGTCGTTGGGAGTCAACTCGTGTTGGCTGTTGGGTAGCCTGCCGTCGTGGGAATCGAACTGAACACTGACGGTTGGCTGGAAGAGACTCGGGCGTCCTACGACACTGTCGCCGCCAGCTACGCGGACCATATGCGCAACCTGCTGGATGAAACGCCCGATGAGCGCGCGTTCCTGGCACGGTTCGCCGACCAGGTGCGCACCAGTGGCGGGGGTCCGGTCGCGGACGTGGGATGCGGGCCAGGGAGGATCACGGCCCACCTGAGTGACCTGGGCGTGGACACGTTCGGGATCGACCTGTCGCCCGGGATGATCGAGGTGGCTCGACGCGATCACCCCGGCCTACGGTTCGAGCTCGGCTCGATGACCGATCTCGACCTTGCCGATGGGTCGATGGCTGGCCTCGTCGCTTGGTACTCGCTGATCCATGTCCCCGACGACGAACTCACCACGGTCTTCGCACACTTCAAGCGAGTGGTCCGGCCTGGTGGCCCGCTGCTGATCGGCTTCCACGTCGGTGATGAGTCACAGCTCAAGACGCAGGGCTACGGCGGACATCCGATGAAGATCTACGTCCATCGTCGACAGCACAGCCACATGGCTGACTGGCTCCACGAAGCCGGCTTCACCGTCGAGGCACACAGGACTCTCACCTCGGCCGAGAGCACGCTCGGGGGAATCATTCTCGCGCGCCGCCACCCTGATAGCCGGTAGGCCATAAGCCGCTCGGTGTCGTCCAGATGGGCGGCGGTACCAGTGTGTCCGGGCGAGAGCCCTCGATTCGCGGCTGCGGTCTCTGGGGCGATTTCCCGGAGCAGCATGAGCAGGCCGGGAAACAGCGTCGGCGCCGCGAGCATCGGCCGCGCTTCCGGGGCCCTGGCCTGGCGCCGGTGTGTGTTGCCCGGCGGATGCCCGCGCGTCAGGCACCGGAGCCGCTGTCCCTGCGGCCGGCGCCGCTCTGTCCGGCTCCGCCGAGTCCATCTACGCCAGCGACTCTCCTCGCTCACCGCCGGTCACTGTTGCATTCTCGGGTCTTGGGTGGGGTCGGCATACATACGCGGGCAACCACGATCGATCGCGTTGGTGCGCAGTTCGTAGTGCCAGGGTTCGTTTCTGTAGATCTGGCACAGCCCGTATTCGGCACCATGTTTGGACAGCCACGCCGTCGTATCGGAGTGCCCGATGTCGACCGCGTCCCCCGACACGTGAGGAGACGTCGTCGCGGTGGCCACCCATCGGGCGGCCTCGTCCTCGGATCCGTATTTGGCGACCGCTTCGCGAAGAAGCTGATTCTGATACTCCGGGGAACGCCAACCGCTGTTGACGTAGAACTCGGCTCCGTCGCCCGCGGCATCCGTTGCAGCCTGTCGGAGTGCCTTGAGCAGATCTGGGTCGAGGTTGACCACGGCCGGAATCTCGTCGTCGAAGACCGTCACACCGTCGGGGACGGCGCCATCTGCCTCTCCGAGCGCACCACGGTGATCGATGCGAAGAGTGTTCGAGGGTAATAGGGCCGATAAGGAAGACGAGGTCTGCGACAGCTGGTAGCCGAGGGCTGCTGTGATCGCTGCTATGACGATCACCAGGCCAACGACAGGGAGCCGGCCAATCCGGCGGGTCGTTGATCGTGCTGATGGTGGATTTTGGTTCATGCTGCCAGTCAAGGCAGCAAGGTGTTGCCAGCACGTATGCAGTTTTCGAGACGCCGACGATATGAACCGGCTCGGCCTACTGATCAGAAACGCATCGGGCTCATTCGTCGAGGAAAATCTCTTCGATCTTCAGGGCGAAGAGCTTGGCGAGACGGAAGGCGAGGGGAAGGCTCGGGTCGAACTTCCCTGTTTCGATGGCGTTGATCGTCTGTCTGGACACGCCGGCATGCTGAGCCAGGTCGGCCTGAGTCCAACCGCGTTCGGCGCGAAGGGCCGTGATGCGGTTCTTCATCGGTATCGGATCTTGCCGACGACGAAGGCAATCACAAAGACGACACCCATGAGCGAGGGGAGGACAGCAATATCGACGTCGTGGGTGACGAGGCCGGCAGCGTCCGCGACGACATAGGAGAACCCGACAACCCACCCGACGCCGAGGGTGACCGCCAGCGCATCCTGCATGATCTTCCGTTGCAGCTCGTCGAGCGCACGGAGAAAGTGCGTGAAGGCGACGATCCAGCCGATGCCGACGGCGAGATTGACGGCAACAGCCGCCCAGCTCGCCACCTCCTGTGGCGGCTCCCACAGGAGTCGCGGGCCGAACTTGGCCACGGCAACGGTCGCCACCCAGGCGAGTGTCCAGAGCACAAGCCGAGCGGACGCCTTGATCTCGTTGTGCGCTTGCACGGGAGCCCCCTTCGGCGCGATGTCAAGTACACTTGACACGCTAGGAGGCACCACACCTCGATGTCAAGTGTGCTTGACATCAAGCGTCGTCTGGTTGGTCATATTGATCAGAAGCGCATTGGGTTCATTCCGAGCGTATGGGCCTCTCCCCCACCGGCTGCCAATGGGAACCCCTCCGCAGTACGGGGCGAGCAGAGGGCCACCGCTGTTGCAATTGCGGTCCATGCCCTGCCCGGCTCAGGCCAACGCGCAGCCTGCTCATCAAGATGGTCAACTGGCCAGACGACTCCGTACCTCTTCGCAAGGGAACGCAGCTATGGCGATCGTCGTGGTTCTCGATATGCCCGGGATGACCCAGGCCCAGTACGAGCAGAGCGCGGAGAAGGTCTCAGGCCGGCCCGGCCCGGTCAAGAGCCCCGCCGACTGGCCGGTGTCCGGTCTCATCTCGCACACGGCCGCGCCCACCGGCAACGGGTGGCTCGTCGTGGACGTCTGGGAGTCCGAGGAGGCATTTCAGCAGTTCGGCGAGACCCTCATCCCGATCCTGCGGGAACTCGGCCTCGCCGACGTGCAGCCGCAGACGTACCCGGTGTTCAACGTGGTCACCCGCTGAGGCTGTTCCGCAACTGGACTGTCGACAACGGGCGGCTCCACACCCGGAAATGAGCATCAAAGTGCCCCTGCTATGGTGCGCCGATGTCATCGATCAAGAAGTTCCAAGTCACCTTCGACTGTGCAGAACCTGAGCGCGTCGCTCGTTTTTGGTGCGAGGTACTGGGATACGTCGTACCGACGCCTCCGGAGGGGTTCGACACTTGGGACGATTTCAACCGCTCCCTGCCTCCGGAGGATCGGGGTGCATGGTTCGCCTGCAGTGATCCCTCAGGTGTGGGCCCGCGACTGTTCTTCCAGCGCGTTCCCGAAGGCAAGGTCGCCAAGAATCGGGTACATCTCGATGTGCGGGCCGGCACCGGACTCGTGGGTGAAGAGCGTCTGGCCACGCTTGAGGCCGAATGCGCACGACTGATCGCGCTCGGTGCGGTGCACGTGCTCACGCAGGTTGCCGATGACGACAACGAGTCCTGCATCACGATGCAGGACATCGAGGGCAACGAGTTCTGTCTCGACTGAGCATCCTCCGAGTCGGGAGGGCACGATCCGAGTGAGCCAGGCACACCTTCACTCGTCCATGGTGTTCTCACTTTCGTCCAAGCGTCCTCGATCTTTGTCCATGGATGAGTCCGTCTTCAGGGGTGAGGGTGGAGCCATGGACGTCGGCTGCGGCCTGGCATGAACTCACCCCGCCCGTACTCGACTTGACCGCCTCCTCAAAGGAGACGAAAGCCAAATGCGAGACGGCGCCTCCAGCCCCCTTGTGTACAGGAGCATGATCGAGCGGCGGCGGATGCCGAGTGGGCTTGTGGCACTGGCACTCGGCGGGTTCGGCATCGGGCTGACCGAGTTCCTGATCGCTGGGCTGTTGCCGCAGGTGGCGTCGAGTTTCGCGGTGTCAGAGGCAGCGGCGGGGTGGCTGATCTCCGGGTACGCGTTGAGTGTCGCGGTCGGTGCGATCGCGCTGACCGCGGCGACGGCCCGGCTGCCCCGCAAGGCGGTTCTGGTCGGCCTGGTGGCCTTGTTCGTCGTCGGCAACCTGCTGTCCGCTCTCGCACCGAGCTACCCGGTGATGCTGCTCGGGCGGATCGTCGCGGCCTTGTGCCACGGGTCGTTCTTCGGGATCGGCTCGCTCGTCGCCCGCAGTCTGGTCGCGCCGGAGAAGAAGTCCCGCGCGGTGGCGGTCATGTTCGCGGGGCTGACACTCGCGAACGTGCTGGGCGTACCGTTCGGCGCGCTGGTCGGTGAACGCTGGGGCTGGAGAGCGGCCTTCTGGGCGGTCACCGCAATCGGCGTGCTCGCGCTGGCAGGAATCGCCGCCCTCGTCCCCGACGAGGCGGGAGAGACACGCCCGCCGACAGTGACCGGCCGCTCAGACGCGGCACCGCCGACAGCGCCAACACCGCCAACACCGGCCGACGGCTTGCGCGCGCAGTTCCGTGCGTTCCGCTCCTCGCAGGTCTGGCTGACCCTGACGGCAACTGCTCTCGGCTACGGCGGAATGTTCGGTGCGTTCAGCTACATCGCCTACACGTTCACCGAGGTCGGCGGCTTCTCCCCCGCCGACGTCGCCTGGCTGCTGATGGTATACGGCGTCGGTCTGGTCGTCGGGAACCTGGTCGGCGGACGAGCGGCCGACCACGACCGTGATCGCGCCCTGGTCCTCGCTCTGCTCGGGCTTGCCGTGACCCTGACCGCGTTCGGTCTGCTGGCGGGCAGTGCCACCGCGTCGGTGATACTCGTGTTTCTGATGGGGCTGTTCGGGTTCGCCGGCGTGCCCGGCATGATCACTCGCGTCACCGACTTCGCCCACGGGGCGGCGCTGGCAGCCAGTGCCAACGTGTCCGCGTCCAACATCGGCAACGCGCTGGGCGCCTGGCTCGGAGGCCTTGCCATCACCGCGGGTCTCGGCTACACCGCGCCGCTCTACGTCGGCGCCGGCATCGTACTGATCTCCGTCATCGTCATGGTCGTTGCCGCACGCCAAGCCAAGTCATCCGCGAGGCAGACTGAGCACTGCGTGTGAATCGATGTCTGTGAGGACCGTGCCGCACCTGGCGATGCTCATCGCGTTCGGCCAAGGGCCGTGGTGCGGCCGCTCACCAGACGAAGGTGACTTCGGGGAGGCTCGCTGAGGGACCGTCCAGAACATGGTCGTCGCGGTCTCGCAGCCAGCGGTCGAAGAACGAGGTGACACAGGTTCGGATCACCGTGACCGCACGGGTTGGGTCGATCGTGCCGATGGTCTCTTCGATGATGTCCTGGCCCAGACCGGTCTGGGGCATGACTGCCGCGAGATCGGTGTACGTCTGGTGCCGGGAGCCGCGCAAGGTCAGGTCGCGGCGCCATCCGGTGCTGTGCGACCAGAACGCCGCCCATGAGGGTTCGGTTCGCGCGTGGTCGCTGCCTTCACGGCCCATCAGGAGGAAGGGGCGGTCCAGGCCGTGGGCGGCAACTGGCGAGAGATTGGTTCCGTTGGGTTCCTGGTTGAACTCCAGGGTGCCGTCCAGGTCGATGCCGGCCCGGATGCTCCGGTCCTCGTACATGCTCTGAGCGGCGGTGAATCCGCCCCCCGACTGGCCGGCCAGGCCGACCCGGTCGGTGTCGAGCACCCCCGACAGCCCGTGCGGCAGCGCGCCGAGCCGACTCACCACGAAGCGGGCGTCGGCGACCCTGGCGCGCAGCGTCTTCTCCAGCAGGGCGGGGACCGTGCCCTCGCGCTGGGCCCGCGCGAATTCCTCGAGCAGCACGTCGTTCGTCTTGACCGAGCCGTCGGGAAACTGCACGCCTGGAGACTCGTAGGTGTGGTCGACGGTGACAACGACGTAGCCGTGGCTGGCCAGTTCCTCGGCCAGCAGGGTGCCCCAGCAGCGGGGGTCACCGACACCCGGCGAGTACACCACCACCGGTCGACGGCCGCCGCGTGGGTCCGCGGGTGCCTGATGGTAGGCATGTGTGTGCGTGCCCGCCCAGTCCACCGTGCCCGACGGGATGCGATGCGGCTCCCAGGCGTCGAATCGCTCGGCCGCACCGCGCTCCATGTACGGCGCGAAGTGCTGCCCGCGGCGTGGCGCGAGAGCCGGATACCGGACGCTGATCATCAGTTCGCGGTGGGGCACCGACGGCATCCATGGGTCGGGCCGAGTGCGGTCCGTCAGATGGAGTGAGACCGTACCGATCGTGCACGGTCCCGTCGGCTCGGGGAGGCGGAGCCGGATGGCCGAGCGGCGGGCCGACTGCGACTGAGCCTGCGCGGCAGGCGCACCAGCCAGCGGCGACATCGCCAGAGCAGTCGCCGCCAGGAAGTCGCGGCGTGGGAGAGAGAAGGACGACATGCTGTCCATCCTGGACAGGACCGCCGCCGGGGTCACTCGTGCTTCCCCCAGCTGCTCTGGTTCGGTTTCCCGGATACGGGCCCTTGCCTTGATCGATGCTCCGCCATGTGGCCCCGGAACAGCCGCAGTTGCTGTGGACGGCCCCACGAGGCGAGGTGGATGGACTCAGACATGCAGGGTGGGCCGGTAGGTGAGCTCTTGGATGTGACCGTCGAGCGTCCGGCTCTCGATCAGTTCCAGGTCGAAGTCGGCCGCACCCGCGAAGATCGGGTCAAGGCCGGTCTGACCGGTGATCACAGGGAAGAGCGTCACCTGGACACGGTCGACGAGACCGGCGGCCATCAGCGCCCGGTTCATCGACAGGCTGCCGTGTGAGCGCAACGGCACCTCGGACTCCTCCTTGAGCCGGGCGACGACGTCGACGGCGTCACCGCTCACGACGTTCGCATCCGGCCAGTCGAGGGATCCTTCCAGCGTGGTCGAGACCACCGTTGTCGGCAGGTTCCTCATCCGCGTGACCCATGGGTCACGCACCTCCGACTCCTCGGTGCTCGATGCCAGCATCTGCGCGAACGCCCGATACGTGTTGGCCCCGAAGACCATCCGCTGCTCCTCCCCGTACAGACCAAGGCGGTGGTCGAGGAGCTCTGGGCCTTGCTTGCCCCAGTAGCCGGTCCAGTCGCCGCCGGCAGCGCCGAAGCCGTCGAGGCTGGAGAAGACGTCGAATGTGTAGGTGACGGTCATGGTGCTCTCCTCGGGTGTCGTGATCGCTTGTGTGGATACAGACCGGCGACCACGGCGAAACTAATCGCCCTTGGACTCCAGGAGCTGCATCCGGCCATCCCGGGTGCGGCTCCAGGGCCGGCGCCACCGGTCACTCGTGGCGGAGTGGCGGCTTGCGCACCTTGGTGACAACTGGGAGTGCGGTCGAATGAATGGTCATTGGCGCAAGGCGGGATTGTTAGGTGAGTAGGTGACATCGCGGCCGGTCGCCAGGGCAAGCCTGGTGGTGCTGGTGAATTCGGGGTGGAAGCGGACACGTCGGCCGGTGCCGTCGTCGTCACCGGGGCCTCCGGGGGCGACCCACTCCAACTCGGCTGTTCCGGACAGGTGAAGGGCTGTGCCGTTGGGGAAGTCGATGAACAGCAGTGAGGTCGTGGGGTCGATGGCTATGTTGCCCATGCTGTTGAACATGTTGTTGCCGGCGTAGTCGGGCCACCACAGTTCGGGTCCGTCGGTCCGGACGAAGCCGGGAAATCCGCCCTTGTGAGAGGTGTCGGCACCTCGGGCAGGATGTGTGGTTCCGAGGAAGAAGGTGTCGGCCCCGGTGATGACCTCGACCTGCTCCGGTGCGAAGGCTCCCGTCCATGCTGCAGCGCCCGCTGACGCCTCGACGAGTGCGGCATCCGGGCTCAGGCGGGTGGTCCGCTGCTGAATGTAGGCGGGGCAGTTCCCGAAGGCCTGCTCGACGTCGATCAGCAGACCGTGGTGCTCGGCTCGGCTGAGAGTGCCGTTGACGCGGAAGCGCCTCCGGATGGCGAAGTCGATGGTCAGCAGGCCGACTCCTTGGCCGAGGGGAAGAGCCTGGAGCGGATCACCGCCCGTCGGGGCTCTGTGCACCCGCAAGGCACTCTCTCGGCCTTCGAGGAATCCGGGGGCGCCGAGCAGCGGGGAGGTCCACATCCGGCCGGCACGGTCCCGAGCCGTCACCACAGCGAGATCACGCTGAGCCAGGAACGCCGCTGCCCCGCCGGTCAGTTGCGGTGGTCTGAGCATGCCCTCCAGGCGCGCGGCTTCGTCTTCGACCCCGGCCTGACGCTGGATCTTCAGTTCGCCCTCGTGGAATCCAATGGTGTTCATCGTCGCTCCTGCCGCTGCACCTGCTGGACGTGAGGAAGTAGCACCCGCCTGGGTGGTCGGGGACCCGGCGGGTGGACCTCAGGTGCCGGTACCGGGTCGACGTGCCCGGTACCGGAACGAGAACCGTCGTCGGCGATACCCGGGGTCCGGTCAGTCCAGGACACGACCGAGGAAGCCGCGGATGTGGTCGGCGATGACGTCGAGGTGGCTTTCCAGCGCGAAGTGCCCAGACTCGACCAGGTGGATCTCGGCGTCGGGCAGATCGTGCTGGAACGCTCGTGCGCCGTCGGGCCCGAAGATCTCGTCGTTGGCGCCCCACACGGCCAGGAGCGGAACCTGGGACTCGCGGAAGTACTGCTGGACGGCCGGGTAGAGATCAACGTTGGTGGGGTAGTCCCGGAACAGCTTGAGCTGGATCTCGTCGTTGCCGGGACGGTCCAACAGGGCTTGGTCGTGGACCCAGTTGTCCGGGCTGACCAGGCTGGGGTCGGCCACGCCGTGCACGTACTGCCAGCGGGTGGCGTCCGCGCTCAGAGCACCGCGTACGGGCTCTTCCGTCTGGGGACCCGGCGCCTGCGCGTAGGCGAACAGTCCGTCCCAGAAGGACTTGACGAAGCCGTCGACGTAGGCGTTGCCGTTCTGGGTGATGATCGCGCTGACCCGCTGCGGATCGCTCAGCGCCAGACGCCATCCCACGGGGGCACCGTAGTCCTGGACGTACATGGCGAACCGGTTGACACCGAGTTGGTCCAGCAGGCCGGCCGTGATCTCGGTGAGGGCGTCGAAGGAGTAGGGAAACTCCTCCGGCGTCGGCATGGCGGACTGCCCGAAGCCTATGAGGTCCGGGGCGATCACCCGGTAGCGGTCGGCGAGCGCCGGGATCAGATTGCGGAACATGTGCGAGCTGGTCGGGAAGCCGTGCAGCAGCACGACGACGGGGGCCTGTGGGTCGCCCGCCTCCCGGTAGAAGACCTCCATGTTGTTGACGGTGGTGGTGCGGTGGTGCACGACGCTGCTCATCTCGGGCCTCCATGGTTGTCCTGCGTGACTGCGTTGCCGATTCACGGTTGCTGACCTGGCCCGTGAAATGACTCGTAGGAGCCAGACACGTTGCGTGGATCATGCGTCCACGCTGCTGGGTACGCCTGCTCCATCTCTAACCTCTTAATCGCATTTCTACGGTTAGAACTCAATCACCTGTACGCGTAACCTGTCAAGAGAGCTTCAAGGGTTAGAGGCTTGAAGCCCACTGCACCTTGCCTAACCAGTAAAGACTGCTATGGTGGTTATGTTGATCCTGTGGGAGTCAAGGAGTCCGGATGGTGATCGACCAGGAGCAGGAACACGTCTTGCTGGAGCTGCTCAACACCACCCCGGTGGTGGACGGCGCCGTGCAGGATCAGCTCAATGCCTCCGGGGCGAAAGCCTGGCAGCGCGCGCACGGGGGCAACGGAACCGAAGAAGAACGTGGCCATCTGGTGCGGGCCCGCGGTGTCCTGCAGGACACCGCGGGCGGGAACTACGACGCCGACGCCTTGTCCGAACTCCTTGACGGCGTCGCCTATCGCCCCCGTATCGGCGATGAGGGCCTGGTTTGGGACCTGGACGCGCCACCGGCGCGTCGAGTGGCCGTGCAGGCGGTACTGACGTGGTTTGCGCTGCATCGGACCAAGCCCGGCCGACTCAGACCGTGCGCCAATCCGGAATGCCGGCTGTTCCTCCTCGACCGCAGCAAGCCCAACAAAGCCCGCTGGTGCTCGATGGCGGTGTGCGGGAACCGGATGAAGGCACGACGCCACTACCAGCGGGCGCGCGAAGAAGCGGCTGAGTAGCACCGCACCGTACGGCAGTTCCCCGACGTGCGGCGAAGGTCGCCGCGCGAAGCCGGAGGCCGGTCGCGTGGCCACCGCACAGCCAATGCGGGACCCCCCCGCCCCCCGCGCCCCGCGCCCATTCCGGCCTGCGGTTTCACCGCCTGGCCGACTCACCGGCGGCCATCCGATGGCATACCTGCCCGGCCCGCCGGAACAACGCCGGGCGGGCTCCGACGCCGGATCTCACGACTTGGCCCTGGTGGCCCTGCCCGAAAACGATCTCGACGCCGCGGTGGGCTGCGTCGACCGATTTCTCGAAGAGGTGCTGACATGACTGGATCCCTGAAGAACGAGACCGTGCTCGTCGTCGGACGCGGCGGCGGGATCGCGCGCGCTGTCGCCTTCGCGGCCCGGGACGCGGGAGCCCGCGTCATCGCCGCCGGCCGCGATCAGCACGCCCTCGCAGCCGTCTACGCCGACGAGCCCGGGATCGGCACCGAGACCGTCGACCTCACCGACGAAGCCGCCATCGCTGCCCTCGGCGAACGGCTCGGCACCGTTGACCATGTCGTGTCGACAGCCTCGGCACGCGCTCGCGGCCGGCTCGCCGACCTGGACCGGGACGCGGTGAGGCTCGCGTTCGACACCAAGGTGATCGGCCCGCTCATGCTGGCCAAGCACCTGGCCCCCCGTATGAGCGAGACCGGATCCTTCACCCTCTTCTCCGGCGTGGCTGCCACGAAGATCGCGGTCGGAACCATGGCCGTGGCCATCACCAACGGCGCCGCGGACACCCTGACCCGCTCCCTCGCCCTGGAACTGGCCCCGATCCGGGTCAACGCCATCTCCCCCGGGGTGATCGACACCGGCGCCTGGGACGCGCTCGGCGAGCAAGGCAAGGCGGACTACTTCGCCGACATCAGCGCCCGCAACCCAGCACGGCGCATCGGCACCGTCAACGACATCGCCAACGGCGTCCTGTTCGCCATGACCAGCACCTTCCTGACCGGCGTGACGCTGCACATCGACGGCGGCGAGCCGCTCACCTGACATCACCCCTGTGCCACCTCGGCCCGGGCCGAACCGAAAGGAACGAAACGATGGGACTTTCCTGGCAGCAAGGACCGCTCGCCCCAGGACGGGTTGGTCGGTTCCTGGTCCCCGATCCGCTTCCCGAACGAATGCTGTTCGCCGAGCCGCTGCGCCGGCGCATGCGCGTCCGGTTCGGTGACACATGGATCGCCGACAGCGAGGACGTCGTACTACTGCATGAACCCGGCCGCTATCCGGTGGCCTACTTCCCTCTCGGCGACATCGCCGCCGACGTCCTGCAGCCGAGCGAACACACCACCGAACACCGCGACCTCGGGGCGACGTCCTGGTTCACCGTCCGCGCCGGGACACAGAGCAGACAGCGCGCGGCATGGCAGCACACCGGCCTGGCCGACCACGCCGGCGAACTGAAGGAGCGAGTCGCGTTCGCCTGGCGGGCGATGGACGCCTTCTACGAAGAGGACGAGCGGATCGTCGGGCACGCCGCCGACGACTACCACCGCATCGACATCCGCCGGACCAGCCGCCACCTCGTCGTCCGCAGCGGCGACCAGGTCATCGCCGACACCGCACGCCCCCTGGTCCTGTACGAGTCCGGGTTCGCACCCCGCTGGTACGTCCCGCGCGCCGATGTCGACGCCTCCGCCCTGACACCCGTCGAAGGCCAGACCTTCTGCCCCTACAAAGGCCTGGCCGGCTACTACGACGTCGCGGGCATCCACCGCGCGGCCTGGTCGTACGAGGACGCCTGGACCGAAGTAGGGCGTATCTCCGGGCTGGTGTCCTTCGAGCCGGACGAAGTCGAGGTGTATCTCGACGGCGTCCGCCTGAGGCTGGAACCCGGCCAGACCGTCGTCCCGCACGGCGTCGACCGGAACCTCACGCTCGAAGAGACGAACACCGTCAAACAGCCCTGACCGGTGCGGGCACGCCCGCAAGAAAGGCCATCGCCATGGAGAGGAGCAAGCGATGTCATCTCTGCTCTCGGTGAATGTCGGCATGCCGAAGGATGTCGCCTGGCAGGGCGGGACCGTGCACACCGGCGTGTGGAAGTACCCGGTGCAGGGCCCCGCGATGGTGCGCCGGCTCAACATCGACGGCGACGGCCAGGGCGACACCAAGGGCCACGGCGGCGAGCAGCGGGCTGTGCTGGTCTACCAGATCCAGTCCTACCGGCACTGGCAGCGGCACTTCGGACGCGACGATCTGGGCTACGGGCAGTTCGGGGAGAATCTCACCGTTGACGGCCTGACCGATGACGAGGTGTGCATCGGGGACCGGTACCGCATCGGTGAGGCCGAGTTCGAGGTCACCCAGCCGCGGGTGACCTGCTACCGAGTGGGCCTGCGGTTCGGTGAACCGGAGTTGCCTGCGCTGCTGGTCAGCCACCGCCGTCCCGGCTTCTACATGCGAGTGGTCCGCGAGGGGCGCGTCCAGGCCGGCGACCGGATCATCCGGACTGCGACCGGCCCCGGCGCGCTGAGCGTGGCCGACACCGACGCGCTGCTCTACCTCCCCGACCGCGACCCTGCCAAGCTGCGTCTCGCTCTGGGCATCCCGGCGCTGAGCCCCGGATGGCAGGGCTCGTTCCGCGAGTTGCTCACGGCTGCCGACGGTTCCGGCGAGGTCGCCGCGCCCGCGGCCACCGGTCCTGCGTGGAGAGGATTCCGGGCGCTGCGGGTGGCCGAGGTGGTGCCCGAGAGCGCGACGGTCTCCTCGATCCGCCTGGCCTCACCGGACGGCACCCCACTCCCGACCGCCCGCGCGGGCCAGTACCTGACATTGCGGATCCCCGACGCGGCCGAACCCGCCCCGGTGCGCAACTACTCGCTGTCCCGCGTGCCGGATGCCGACGGCTACCGGATCAGTGTCAAGGGCGAGCCGCACGGCACCGTGAGCGGTTATCTGACCACGAGGATTCGGCCGGGCGCGATCCTCGATGTCGCAGCGCCCCGCGGAGATTTCGTCCTCGCCGAGGGCCACGGCCCGGTTCTCCTCATCTCCGCCGGCATCGGCCTCACGCCGGTGCTGTCCATGCTGCACGAACTCGCCGCCCGGCGCAGCGACCGGGAAGTGTGGTGGATCCACGGGGCCCGCGGGCCGCAGGAACATCCGCTGGCCGCCGAAGCGCACACGCTGCTCGCGGCACTGCCGCACACCCGCGAGCAGGTGTTCTACAGCGCGGCCACAGCCGGGCAACGGCGCCGCGCCCACGCCGCCGACGGACGCCTGACCAGGGACAGACTGATCGCACTGTCCGTCCCGGCCGACGCGACCGCCTACGTCTGCGGACCCGCCTCATTCATGACGGACATGCAGCAGGCCCTCACCGCCGCCGGCATCGACCCGTCACGCATCCACACCGAATTGTTCGGGGCCCTGCCCTCCATCAACCCCGGCCTCACCGCGCAGTCCGGCGGGCCGCCCCACCCGCCGCCCGGACCATCCGGAACCGGCCCAATGGTGACCTTTGCCCGCAGCGGCATCAGCACTCCGCTGCCCGACAGCAGCCGCAGTGTGCTCGAACTCGCCGAGGCCTGCGACGTCCCCGCCCGCTGGAGCTGCCGTACCGGCGTCTGCCACACCTGTACGACGCCACTCCTGTCCGGCGACATCACCTACTCCCCGGCCCCGCTGGATCCCCCGCCCGACGGCGAGGTGCTCATCTGCTGTGCCCGGCCCGGCACCGACATCGTCCTGGACATGTAGCCGCCCGCGGCGGAGCCCACGTGGGGAAACCCGTGACTGTCAGCAACGAGGAGGAACCGTGCCCGACATACCAAGCGAGGCTGGTAAGAGGCTGATGGACTACAGACTCGAAGTCGTCACCCTGTCCGTGAGCGACGTCGACCAGGCCTCGGAGTTCTACACGCAGAAGGCGGGCTTCGTCCTCGACGTCGACTACCACCCGGTCGACAACTTCCGCGTGGTGCAGCTGACTCCGCCGGGCTCAGCCTGCTCGATACAGATCGGCAGCGGGCTCACCGACACCCCACCCGGGTCAACACGCGCCACCTTCCTGGCCGTTGTCGACATCGAAGCAGCCCATCGCGAACTCACCGAACGCGGCGTCAACGTAGGCGGTATCCGCCACAAGTCACCGGTGGACGACTGGCAGGGCGAGTGGGCGCCGGGGCCCGACCCCGAACGCCATGACTACGCCAGCCTGGCCGGCTTCGCCGATCCCGACGGCAACACCTGGGTGCTCCAGGAAATCGGCTTCCGACACGACACGTCCGGCTGAACTACTCGGGGTCCGGGTGAGCCGTCCTGAGGTCCGGGGACAGCCGGGCCGGATCCACTGCGGTCGCGGCGGTCTTCGCGTCCAGTTCCCAACCCTTCCCGTACGCCGCGGCGAAGGCTTCCTCGCCCAGTGCGGTCCGACCTCGACGGGTGAGGTCGCGTACCTGGCGATCGGTGCGGTCGTGGGCGCCGCGCAGCCGGGAGGCGGCGCCGAGCAGGACGGCGGCCTCGTGATGCCGCCCGTACGCCTCGGCGAGTGCGGCCGTGTTCACCGCCACCAGTGACAGGATCGGCAGGTCCCGGGTTTCCAGCGCCGCCGCGTACGCCTTCGCCAGCGCCTTTGCCGCGCCGGTCAGGTCGCCCGTCTCCAGGCAGAGCGAGGCGCGTGCGCCGCCGACCAGCGTCCGCCCGTGGTCACCGGGGAACGGGGTGTCGCCGTCCAGGCCCCGTTCGGCCTTGTCGAGCAGTTCCCGTGCCCGGTCCAGGTCGCCGAGCCGCACCCACAGGACGGCCTCCCACGCGTCGACCAGGAGCAGCATCTCCGGCGAGGTCGCGCGCAGCGCCCGCTCCCGGGCCGAGTCGATCATCGCGATCACCCGGTCCGTGTCGTCGCGCCGCAGGTGCAGGTCGATCCAGCGCAGGTCGCTGAACACCTCGTCGGCGAGGCTGAGCGAGCCGAACTCGCCTGCCAGCGAACGGGCTTCGCGCAGGTCGGCCAGCGCGCCGTCGAGGTCGCCGTCGTACTGCCGCAGCTGGGCACGCAACGGCAGCACGTTGGCCTGGCCCCACCGGTCGCCGACCTCCCGGAAACAGGCCAGGGCCGCTTCGACGTCGGTACGCATCCCGTCGAGCTCGCCCGCGTTCTCGGCTACCTGAGCCCGGAACATGCGCGCCAGCCCCGACAGCCACACGTCATCGCCGTCGGCCAGGCGCTCGACAAGCGCGGGCGTGGTCCTCTCCCCCTGCAGGAACGCCAGCGGGAGCGCGGTGAGCGCGCCGTACGGTCCGGGCAGCTCCGGGTACGCCAGCAGCCGCTCGGCCAGTTCACGCAGTTCGGCCTGGTCGCCCGCGACCTCCTCGGCGGTCGTCCCGGTCGTCCCCGGCCGGGCGTCGACCCGGTTGAGCAGATGGATCGCGCGGGCGCAGTCACGCTCGGGCGTCGGCTCGCCGCCGGGCACCGACAGAGCCTCGCCCAGCCAGTAGACCGCGTCGGACTGCCGGCCGAACATCTGCCAGTACCAGGTCAGGTCGAGGGCGAGGGCGACCGCGCCGGGAGCGTCGCCGGTCTCGCATCGTCGGCGCAGCGCGGCGAGCGTGTTGCCGTAGTCGGCGCCGATGACTCCTATGGCCGCCAGCTGGCCGGGCCCCCGCAACTGCGGGTCGTACCGGGCCATCAGCTCGGCGAAGTGCCCGGCGGCCAGGTCGCGGACGGTGCCGAGGTGCCCCGTCTCGCCAAGGCGGTCGGTGCCGTACTCGCGCACGGTCTCCAGCATCCGGTAGCGGCCCGGGGCGGGCGCGAGCTGGAGCAGCGAGCGGTCGACCAGGGCGGCGAGCAGGTCAGGGACAGCAGCGGCCCGTACCGGGGTGTCGGCGCAGAGCGCGGTGGCCGAGGCCGGTGTGGCTCCGCCGGGCAGGATCGACACGCGTTCGGCGACCGTACGCTCGTCCTCGCTCAGCAGGTCCCAGCTCCAGGCGATGACGGCGCGCAGCGTGCGGTGCCGGGGCTGCGCGGTGCGGCTGCCGGTGGTGAGCAGCCGGAACCGGTCGGAGAGCCCGTCGGCCAGCTCGGGCAGCGACAGCGTCCGCAGTCGGGCCGCGGCCAGTTCGAGGGCCAGCGGCATCCCGTCCAGGCCGCGGACCACCCGCCTGACGTCGTGCAGCGTCGTCTCATCGACGTCGAAGCCGGGTCGTACGGCCGCGGCCCGCTCGGTGAACAGGCGTACTGATGCCGCCCGTTGGGCCTGTTCGACACCGTCGTCCGGGCGTGGAAGTGCGAGCGGGCCGAGCGGCACGAGCGCCTCGCCGTCGACCGCGAGGGGTTCGCGGCTGGTGGCGAGTACGCGCAGCCCGGCGCAGCGACACAGCAGTGCCGCGACCAGGTGGGCCACGGCATCGATCAGGTGCTCGCAGTTGTCGACCAGCAACAGGCTTTCCCGGCCGCCGAGTTGGTCGACGAGTACGTCCAATTCGTCGCCCTCCACGCGCGTCCGGCCCTCGAACATCGCGCCGCCGCGCAGCCCGGTCCCGGCGAGCAGGGCCGCGCCAACCTTGGCCGACTCCGTCACCGAGGCGAGGTCGATCATCCAGGCGCCGTCGCGGTACGCGTGGCGGTGACGGCGGGCTGCCTCGACGGCGAGCCGGGTCTTGCCGGCGCCGCCGGGACCGAGCACGGTGACCAGTCGCCCGGCGGCGAGCAGCGTGTCGATCCGGATGAGGTCGTCGTCACGTCCGATGAAGCTGGTCAGCGACGCGGGCAGGTTGCTCGGCCTGGTCCCCGCGGTGTCGGCGGCCGGGGCGGGCCGCTCGGCGCGCAGCAGACTCAGGTGGCGCTCGCGCAGGGCGGCGCCCGGGTCGGTGCCGAGGTCCTCGGCCAGGGTTTCGCGGACCCGCTCGTACAGGGCCAGGGCCTCGGCCTGGCGACCTTGGGCGGCGAGCGCGTCCATGAGCAGCCCGGCGGCCCGCTCGTGGACGGGGTGCTCGGCGAGCAGTGCGGTCAGACGGGCGGCGGCCTCGTCGGCCTGGCCCAGGGACAGCTCGGCGTCGGCCAGGTCGGCGACGGCCTCGACCGAGGTGTGGGCCAGCCGGGTCGCGACGGCGGGCGCCACCGCGGCGACGGCCATCGGCTCGGCACCGGGACGGGTACCGGGATGGTCGCCCCACAGCGCCACGGCCTCGCCGAGCACGGCCGCCGCGGCATGCGGGTCGCCGGCGCGCAGGCGGTCACGGCCGGTGGCTGCGAGTTGCTCGAACTGCAGCGCGTCCACGTCGGCCGCGTCCACGTTCAGCCGGTAGCCACCCGCGACCTGCGCGACAGCGTCGGCCGAGCCGAGGGTCCTGCGCAGCCGCGAGGCGAGTGCCTGCAGGGCGTGGGCGGGGCCGGCCGGCAGTTCCTCGGCCCAGATCGCGTCCACCAGGACGCCCTGTGCGACCGTACGACCGCCGGCGAGCGCCAGCCGTACGGCCAGACCCTGCAACCGCGCGCCGACAACGGGCAGGACGGTGTCACCGCAAGACGCCTGAAAGGCGCCGAGCAGCGTGATGCGAAGCCTGGCATCCCCGTCCATCCCCCGATCTTCGCGTGCGCACGCCCCATCCCCAAATCAGGGCAGCGGTGCCTGACTTCCCTGTCCACGCCGATACCGGAGGGCGCCGGACCGGAGTGTCAGCGCCATGTGCCCCCGTGTCAGCGCCGTGTGTGCCCCGTGTGAGCGCCCCGCGTCAGTCTCTGCGTGCCTCGGAAGAGGTTACGGAAGAGGCTTCGGAAGGGGAGTTCTCGTGCATGACGTAGTGATTGTGGGCGCCGGCCCTGTTGGTCTTTTCCTTGCCTGCGAGCTTGGCCTCGCGGGCTGCTCCGTCCTGGTGCTGGAGCGGGAGCCGGAGGGCCGCTCCCCCTGGAAGGCGGACCCGCTCGGGATGCGAGGCCTGTCCGCCGCGTCGGTCGAGGCGTTCTACCGCCGCGGCATGCTTCACCCGCTGCTGACGGCGTCGGGTGTCCACGACGAGCCCGGCGCGAGCCTCGACTCGGACGAGCCGTCACCCCCGCGTGGCGTGAGCCACTTCGCGGGCATGATGCTCGATCCGGCCCAGGTCGACGTCACCGCCCTGCCGTTCCGGCTTCCCAGCCCGGCACTGGAGGGAGTGATGACGAACCTCGAAGCGGTCGAGACGGTGCTGGCCGAGCGGGCGTCCAAGCTGGGCGTGGAGGTCAGGCGTGGCGTCAAGGTGTCAGCTGTCGTGCAGGGCGATGAGAGCGTGGTCGTGCAGGCCGGGGAGCACGCGTACGTGGCACGCTGGGTCGTCGGCTGCGACGGTGGGCGCAGCACGGTGCGTGGGCTCGCGGGCTTCGAATTCGTCGGCACCGAGCCGCAGTTCACCGGTTACGTCGTGCTCGCCGCCATCGCCGATCCCGAGAAGCTGCGCCCCGGGTTCAACCTGACGCCGACAGGCATGTACCTCCGGACGCCCGCGGAGGAGTACATCGGCATGCTGGAGTTCGACGGCGGCTCGTTCGATCGCTCACAACAACCAACTCGCGAACATCTCCAGGCGGTTCTGCGGCGTGTGTCCGGCACCGACGTGACGCTGACCGACGTCCATCTCGCTTCGAGCTTCACCGACCGGGCGATGCAGACGACGACCTACCGGCAGGGGCGCGTCCTGCTCGCGGGCGACTCCGCGCACATCCACTCGCCCCTGGGAGCGCAGGGACTCAACCTCGGCCTCGGCGACGCCATGAACCTGGGCTGGAAGCTCGCGGCGACCGTGCACGGGCACGCGCCGGACGGGCTTCTCGACACCTACACCCGCGAACGCCGTCCGATCGGCGCGGGGGTGCTCGACTGGACGCGCGCCCAGGCCGCGGCCATGAAGCCGGATCCGCATGCCCAGGCGGTCCAAGGACTGCTGCGTGACCTGCTCGGGACCCGGGACGGAACGACGTACGTGTTCAAGAGGACATCGGGATCCTCGAACCGCTATGACCTCGGCAGCGAGCACCCGCTGGTCGGCCGCAACGCCCCGGACCTCCGTCTTGAGGACGGCACCCGCCTCGGCGACCTGATGCAGGACGGGCGAGGCGTCGCGCTCGATTTCAGCCTTGACCGATGCCTGCACGGTTCGGCGATGGGCTGGGAGAGCCGGATGCGGTACGCAGCCGGTTCGGCTCGGACCGACCTGGGACTGGGTGCCGTACTGGTCCGCCCCGACGGCACGGTCGCCTGGGCAGGTGATCGCGACCCCGACCGCGAAGCGTTCGAACAGGCCGCCGGCCGTTGGTTCGGCACTCCGCACATCTGAATCAGCCACCCCCACAACCGAGTTCAAGGAGCACACATGACAATCACCATCCGCCCGGGAAGCACCGTGATGTTCGCCGGCGATTCGATCACCGACTGCCAACGGCTGGAGAGCGAGGAGGGTCTCGGGTTCGGCTACCCGCTGCGCGTCGCGGGCGAGTGGGGACTCCGCCACCCGGACCGGGCCGTGACCTGGCTGAACTCCGGCATCGCGGGCGACAAGGTGATGGACCTCGAAGCCCGATGGCAGACGGACGTTCTCGACACGCGCCCGGACGTGGTGTCGATCCTCGTCGGCGGAAACGACGTCGGCTGGCACTCGTACGACCCTGACGGCTACGTGATCCCCGCGGAGGACTTCGCGGCAGGGTACGACCGCCTTCTCGCGCCCCTCGCCGAGGCCGGCACCGGCCTGATCCTCATCGAGCCGTTCCTGCTGCCGATTCGCGGCCTTGTCGAGGTCGGCGACGTGCACCTCGACGAGGAGGTCCGAAAGGAGTGGCGGGCCGACCTGGACCCGAAGATCCAGGTCGTGCGCGA
Organism: Streptomyces sp. NPDC058697; assembly: GCF_042715345.1. Classification (NCBI taxonomy): domain Bacteria; kingdom Bacillati; phylum Actinomycetota; class Actinomycetes; order Kitasatosporales; family Streptomycetaceae; genus Streptomyces; species Streptomyces sp. NPDC058697. The sequence continues at coordinate 363,786 of NZ_JBHXSU010000007.1, read as the reverse complement.
GCTCGCCCGCAAGTACGACGCGCATCTGCTCGCAGCCGACGGCATGTTCGCCGGGCTCTCCGCGACGACCGGCCCGGAGTACTGGGCCGCGGACGGCGTGCACCCGACACCGGCCGCTCACGCCGCACTCGCGGCGGCCTGGTTGCGCCTGGTCGCGTAACGGGGGTAGCGATAGCCCGCGGTCACCGGCGCCACCGGCGACCGCGGGGAGCTTCACCGACCGGGACGTCGACGATGCGCGGACGGAAGCAGTCAGCTCTCGCCGAAGTCCTTGGTCTTGACGAAGCGGTAACCGGCGTCCTTGCGGGGCTTGTTGAAGCCGAGCCGTTGACGACCGCGTCGGCGCGGCACCGGTGTCAGGGGGCGGTGAACGCGTCAGCGGTCACGTCGCGTTCGAGGCTTGCGCCCTGGAAGCCGTACGTACCGATGTCCGAGACCTTGATGAGGAGGCAGTAGCGGTCGACCGCGTCGAGGGTGTCGGCCACTTGGTGGTAGTTCCTTCTGAGGAAGTGGATCGCGGCTTGGTTGGCCAGGGAGCTCTGGCCGCAGACCAGCATGACGGGACGAGTTGCCTGCGGTGGCCTGAACTTGGCCACCAGGGCGTACTCCACCTCGTTCTTCCGGTAGGGGTAGCGCCGGCCGCCGACGTCGAATGCCATCGACTCCGGACCCTGACCGTACGGCAGGATGCTGACACCGGGCAGGTGGGCCGCGAGGTGGCCGCCCGTGCGGAGGTTGGCCTCACCGAGCGGACCGCCGATACAGAACTCCGTACGGTCGTCGTTGATGCCGCGGAAGTCGTCGCTGGACTCGGTCGCGACATCACAGCCGAGTTGGCCGGCCAGGGTCGCAACCTCGATCATGGCGCGGATTTCCTTGTGTGTGGTGAGGCCCCGCGTGTTGTGTTTGTTGCCGATGACGATGAAGCAGGTCTCCCCCGGCACAAGGCCGAAGAAGTCCGCCTTGCGCCGCAGTCGGCCGGTGCGCTTGCCACGCTCCCAGAGCCAGACCAACCCACCACCGATGAGGCTGGTCACCAGACCGACCAGCACATTGACGACTACGGAAAAGATCGCCGCCCCCTCGCGCCCCCACCACGCACAGCGGTTCCGTGCGCCTCGAACGCTTGATCCTCCACGACGGGCCCTGCCTGTGACAACCGGAGCCTGCCTGGAGGACGGACGGATGGATGGTGGAGACCAGCCCGGCCGGAGCGTCAGCACACTGGGGCCCGCACGGCACGGCAACCGGTGCACTGCCTCAGGACGCAGCGCGGGTGGGTCAGTCGGTGTCCGTGGGCTCCGCGGAGAAGATGTCGATGAATTGGTCGATCGGGTTGTCGCTGAAGCAGAGCTCAAGCCCGTCGGCGGATTCCTGGGCCTTCTCCTCGCTGCGACGGAAGAGGGCTTCCTCATAGATGGCAAGGGCCTTCTCGGGGTCGCCTTCGTGCTCGGCGAGGGCCTTGCCGAGTTCGGCGCCGTCCAGCATGGCCAGGTTGGCGCCCTCGCCGGCGAACGGCGACATGACGTGTGCGGCATCGCCGAGCAGGGTGACGCCGGGGACGCGGGCCCAACTGTGGCCGATCGGCAGGGCGTTGATCTTACGGGGAACTAGGGCGGTGTCCGATGTGGCGAGCAGCGCCGTGAGGCTGTCGTCCCAGCCGTCGAACCGGGCGAGCACGGCCGCCTTGGCGGCTTCGGTGTTGGTGAAGTCGATGGTGTCGAGCCAGTCCTCGGCGGCCCGCAGCGCGGTGTAGATGTGCAGGCTGCCGTCGGTTTGGTGGTGGGCGAAAAAGCCCTTGTTCTCCTGGAGCGCGAAGAGCGCGCCGGATCCGACGACGGCCAGGCTGTCGGGGTGACGGGTGGCGGCGTCGAGGAGGTTGGTCTCGATGAACGAGATACCGGTGTACGCGGGCCGGGCACCCGAGACCAGGCGCCGGATGCGGGACCAGGCGCCGTCGGCGCCGATGAGCAGGTCGGTGGTGTGGGTGGTTCCGTCGGCGAAGGTGATCTCGTGCCTGCCGTCGGCCAGGGGGCGTGCGGCCGTGACCTTGCGACCCCACCGGACGGTGCCTTCGGGCAGCGAGTCGAGCAGCAGGTCGCGCAGCTGGCCGCGGTCGACCTCGGGGCGGTCACCGGTGCCGTCGTCGGTCTCCTCCCAGTGGACGGCGGCGTGCTTGTCGAGCACGCGGGTGGCTTCGCCGCCGGAGTGGACCAGCGAGCGGAACCCGTCGTAGAGGCCTGCCGCGCGCAGGGCGAGCTGGCCGTTGTAGGTGTGGATGTCGAGCATGCCGCCCTGTGTGCGGGCGTGCCGGTCGGCCTCCAGGTCGAAGACGGTCGCTTCGACGCCGTGGACGTGCAGGACGCGGGCCAGGGTCAGTCCGCCGAGTCCGGCACCGACGATGGCGATGGGGTGGTGGGTGTTCATGGTGACTCCTTTCCCGCCGGTGTGACCGGCGGCGGTCCCGGCGGTGTTCGTGCCGGGGATGATGCGGGGGCGGGCGGCGGGGCCGTCGCCCGGTGGGTGATCAGGTGGGTTGTCAGATGGGTGGTCAGGCGGGTGGTCAGGCGGTCTTGGCCGGTTCGGCCTTGGGCTGCGGCGCGCTGCCGGGACTGCCACGCAGAGAGGTTTCCTTGATGAATATCGCAGCGACGAAGGCGGCCGCGGCGCAGAGCGCGCCGACGAGGAAGATCTGCTGGGTGCCATCGGCCACCGCGTGCAGGTAGGCGTCCTTGGCCGCCCCGGACAGACCCTCGACAGCCGAGGTGTCTGTGTGACCGCCGTCGGCCGGAGCGTCGGCGCGGCCCTGGATGGCGCGGGTGAACAGTGATCCGAAGACCGCGACGCCGAGCGAACCGCCCAGGGTGCGGAAGAGACTGGTGGCCGCGGAGGCCGCGCCCATGTCCCGCAGCTCGACGGCGTTCTGGGCGATCGTGTTGGCCATCTGGATGGTGAAGCCGGTACCGATGCCGACCAGGACCATATAGGCGCTGGTGGTGAAGCGGGACGTGCCGGTGTCCATGGTGGACAGCAGCCCCATGCCGATGGCGAGCGAGGCGGCACCCACGACAGGGAAGATCTTGTACTTGCCGGTCCTCGTCATCACCTTGCCCGCGACCAAGGACGCGGCGACGGTGCCGGCCATCATCGGCAACAGCAGCAGCCCGGAGTTGGAGGCGGAGACGCCCTGCACGCTCTGCTGGAACAGCGGCAGGTACAGCGTGCCGCCGAACATGGCCACACCGGCGACGATCAGCAGCACGGCGGAGATCGGGAAGTTGCGGTCGCCGGTGAAGATCCGCGGCGGCAGCAGCGGTTCCGAGGCCCGCTGCTGGGAGGCGATGAAGGCCACCAGGAGCAGCACGGCGGCCGCGCCCAGCGACAGGATCTGCCAGGAGGTCCAGGCGTAGGTGCTTCCCGCCCAGGTCGCGGCCATGACCACGGCACTGATCATCGCGGTCATCAGGGTGATGCCTAGCCAGTCGATGACGACCTTGCCACGGCGGGCAGTCGGCACGTGCAGCATGATCCCGCACCACACCAGGCAGATCAGACCGATGGGGATGTTGACGTAGAACGCCCAGCGCCAGCCGAGGTGACCGGTGATGAAGCCGCCGACCAGCGGGCCGCCGATACTGCCGACGGCCTGGATGATCGCCACCATGCCCTGGTACCTGCCGCGCTCGCGGGGCGGCAGCAGCACACCGATCAGGGCGAAGGCCCCGGCCATCAGGCCGCCGGCTCCGATGCCCTGCAGCGCGCGGAAGCCGATCAGTTCGCCCATCAAGGACGCCTGACCGGAGAGCACCGAGCCGATCATGAACACCACGATCGAGCCCAGGAACATGTGCTTGCGGTTGAACAGGTCGCCCATCTTCCCCCACACCGGAGTGGAGCAGGCGGCGGTCAGGGTGTAGGCGGTGACCACCCAGGAGATCTGGTCGATGCCGCCGATGTCCGCGACGACCGTGGGCATCGCCGTGCCGACGATGAGGCCGTCCAGCATCGACAGCAACATCGCCATCAGGACGCCGAGCAGAACCCAGCGGATGTTCTTCGGCACGACGGGCGCGTCGTCGGCCGCGGGTGTGGTGGTTGCAGACATGGCAGCTCACCCCTTTCGAGAACACGGGGGGAAGGTTGACTCCGTCCATCGTAACGAACATGTTCGGTACGAACAAGTTCGGGCAGTCATGGTCAGGTCTCGCGCCCGGCGATCGGCCCCGCGGGCGACTACTCGTGCTCTCAGGCCTGCGCCGCCTTGGGCAGCAGCCACTCCGGTGCGACGCGGCCGGCGGTTACGGCGAGGACGACACCGAGGATCGCCCACATGGTCTTCCGCGTCAGGTCGGAGGGCGCGGACCAGGCTGCGGCGGGAACGGCGGCCATGTCCGCCGGCTGTGCGGACTCACTGGACATGACGGATTCCGTCGTCTGCGTCGCGCTCGGGCGCTGCCGCCTGAGGTGGCAGCGGGGTGTGGGTGATGCCGTTGATCAGGCTGTGCAGGGCCCAGTCGAAACGGCGGGGTCCGGGCCCGGCGAAGAGCAGCTGATGCAGCTGGGCCAGGCGCGGGAAGGTCTGCTCGTCGGCACGTTCGTACGCGGCTTCGGTCTCACCGACGACATCACCCTGACCGCGCCACGCGGTCAGCTCGGCGGCCTTCGCGGTCACATGCAGCGTGAGCAGATCCACGCCCCAGGCCGCGCGCTCGGGCCGCACGCCGGCGTCGAGCAGCCCGTCCAGGAGCAGTTCGTTCAGCCGCATGCTGCCCGTACCCCGGGGCATGGTGACGGCCGCGATGCCCGCCAGGCCGCGACGGTCGAGCAGCACCGTGAGGTAGGAGCGCAGAATCGCCTTGACCCGTTCGACCGCGGGCAGGTCAGGACTGTCCTCGACCCCTTCGAGTGCCGTGTCGAGCATCAGGGCGTGAAGGTGGTTGAGGTCTTTGACGTAGACGTACAAGGACGCCGAGCCGGTGTCCAGCACCGTGGCGATCTTGCGCATGCTCACGTAACGAACGGTGCTCGTTACGAGCGCTGCTCGCGTGTCGCATGCGGTTGCCGACCTGTCGCCCGCGCCTGTGACCCTGGCGCAGAACGGGGCCCGATCGTGGCCGCGATTCCTGCCTGAGGCCCCCGCGGGTCAGGACGTGACGCGCGGCGTGTGCAGGATGCCGTTGAGGAGCATGCGGATCCCCCACGCCTGACGCATCTGCGGCGTCCCCGACAGCAGCTCGGAACCCAGTGCGGCTACGTGGGGCACCTCGGTTGCGGAGGCGTTCTCCACGGCGGCAGCGACCGCGTTCCACTCCTCCTCGGAGTCGGGCGAGCCGTCCTGCCCGGCGTGCTCGGCCGCGCTGGCAGTGGCCACCTGAAGCAGCACGTCCACGCCCCAGGCCGCCTGGCCGTCCGGCACACCACCCAGGCTGAGAAGCGCCAGCAGTGTCTCCAGCAGGTTCAGGTAGTTGGGGCCCGAAGGCCGGGCCACGAGTGCCGCCTGGGCGAGGCTCGGGTGCTGGTAAAGGAGACGGCCGTAGGAGGCGAGAACGGCCTCGATCCGCTCACGCCAGTCCCCGCCGGCAGCGTCCGACTGCAGGTCGACCTCGCCCAGCAGTTCGTCGAGGATCGCCGCGTGCAGCTCGGCGGTGTTGGCCACGTAGACGTACAGCGACGCCGGGCCCGTATCGAGTTCCTTGGCCAGTCGGCGCATCGTGACCCGCTGCAACCCCTCGGCACGCATCACTCGTACCGCACTCGAGATGATTCCGGCACGGGTCAAGGCCGGCTTGGCCGGGCGCTCACGGCGGCTGACGGGCTGAGGTCGGGCAGTCATGGCACGAGCCTACCGAACATGTTCGTACCAACGGGCACTCGCGACTTCACCACGGCCCGCAAAGAGAGCCTCGGTGAAGCCATGCGAGGTGAGCGAGGGCACTGGCGAGATCAGACAGCCGCGCAATGCGCGGGTGGACAGCCGGGTGCAGGAGCGGTCCTGCGGCGGTGCATCGCTGAACATCGTCCAGGGCTGCATCAACAGCCAGCGGCGCCCAGCCTGACCATCACCCCTGAAGGCTGCGAGGATCAGCGGATGGAGTTCTTCTGCTACCACCGCGATCGGCCCGGCTCTGTGGCGCTGCGTCACGAGTTGCTGGAAGAGCACTGGTCCTACATGGACCGGTTCGGGAAGGAGATGATCGCCCGCGGCCCGACCCTCGTCGGGGACGACGTGCCCACCGGCAGCGTGCACATCGTGGACCTGCCGGATCCGGCCGCCGCCCGCGCGTTCGCCTTCGACGAGCCCGGCTACCAGGCCGGGGTGTACCGGGACGTACTGCTGCGCCGGTGGCGCAATCTGCTGGGGCGCACCATGTGGGACTTCCCCGGTGGCAGGACCGACGGCAGCCGGTACTTGGTGCTCGGCCTCGGCTCGGGGCAGGGCGCCGACCTCTCCGTGCCGCCCGACCGGGACGAACTGATCGCGTACGGGCCGCTGTTGTCCGACGACGGCACCACATGGCTGGGTACGGCGGCGCTGGTCCGGGCGCCGGACCCGGACACGGCACGCGCCGTCCTGACTCCTGGCCCGTATGCCGACATCGAGGTCCACAACTGGCAGTTCGGCGGGCGGTCGTAGTGAACTGAGGACGCGACGCAGGGCGTCGAGACACCTCGGAGCGTCTCACTTCCCAACGGGCCCTCGACACAACGGAGTTGGGGCCTCACCATGGTGCCCCATCGGCCCTGTCGACGGATGGGGCACGCCGTACTGGGGGTGGCTGTGGGGTACGAACGATTGCCGCGCGAGTACCGGATGAAACGGTCCCGGATGCACGCGTTCCTCTGGGTGATCGGCCTGGGCACACTGAGCATGTTGGTGGCTCTGTGGGGCGCCGAGATGCCCGCCTCGTTCCACTACCCCGTCCTCGCGGCGTGGGTGGCTCTCATGGGGTGGCTCTTCTATGCCACATTGCGGTGTTCGACCACCGCGGACATCAAGGCGATCCACGCACGCGGGATGATGAAGCGCCGACGGTTGGCATGGGAGGACATTCAGGACATCAGGGCAGAGGTCAATCCGGCATCGGCGATGCAGAGCGGTGCGCCCGGCGTGCTCGTACATGCCTACGGGCGGGACGGCTCCAAGGTGCTGTTGCCGTTCGTCGACGACATCCATGTGAACGTCGAGCGCGAACTCGGGCTGCTGCTCGGCTCATGGAAGGAACTGCGCGGCGCGGACTGGGCGCCCGACCCGCAGGCCACCGTCCTCATCGACCGACGCAATGCACGCCAGGCGGCCCTCATGATGGGGTTCGCCGCCGTGATGCTGGCTTTCATCCCGCTGATCGTACTGATGCTGATGCCGCTCTTCGTCGACATGCCGGAGTGGCTGGAGTCGGTCCTGCAGCCGCTCCTGGTCATGGGAGTGGGAGCGCCCCTGATCTTCGCGCTGACCGCGATCGCCTCGTACCGCAGCCGTCGGCCCAGCGGCTGACGGTCGCGGCCGGTGTGGCCCAGCGGCTGACTGTCGCGGCCGCTGGCCCGCGCTCAAGTCGCGGGCGCGGGCGCGACTACAGCCTCTCGGCCAGGAAGGGCAGGACCACGTCGGCCACCTCGTCGGGTACCTCCTCGGCGAGGTCGTGGCCGGCGTCGAAGACGTGACCGGTGACGTCGTGAGCCATGAGCCGCATCTGGACTTCGTTCCGGTCACCAATGAACGCCGAACCGCCGAGCGCCAGCACCGGGATGTCCAGCTTCCGCCGTGATGCCTGCCGGTTCTGTTCGGCGTCCACGAGCATCGCCCGGTAGATCGCCAGCATCGCACGGATGCCGCCCGGCATGGAGTAGCAGCGTACGTATTCGTCGACCGCGTCGGGGGTGGCGGTGTCAGGGTGACTGCGCTCGTACTTGATCATGTAGGTGATCAGTTCGCGTTCGTGCCCGGCTATCAGCATCTCGGGTACGTCCGGCTGGAAGTAGAAGCCGAGATGCCACAGGTGCATGCCACTTGAGACGTTCTCGTGGGTGAGTGCGGTGTGGTCCTCGAATCCGAATCCGGGGAACAACGCCTCGCAGAACACGAGGGCGTTGACCTGATCACGGTGCCGGGCCGCGAGTTGGTAGCCGATCACCGCTCCCCAGTCCTCCCCCATCACGCTGTAGGACGCGTGTCCGAGGTGAGCCATCAACTCGGCGATGTCGTCGCTCATCGTCGCGCTGTCGTATCCGTCCGCGGGACGGGCCGAGTCGCCAAGACCACGGAGGTCCGGTACGACGACGGTGTACCGGTCCGTCAGCTTCGGAACGAGGTGCCGCCAGTGGTAGCCGGTCTTGGGCACACCGTGCAGCAGGACCACCGCCGGGCCGGAGCCGGCTGTCCGGTAGTGCAGACTCGTTCCGTTGACGGTGGCACGGCCGGTGCGTACGGGGTTTGCGCGATGGTCGACGATCATGTTTCTGCTCAACTTTCCTGAGGTGCTTGGCGGGTGTCGGCGCATTTTATGGATCGTGCGATACAGATTCGGGGCATGAAGAAATCACCCGATGGCGGCCAGCGCGACCTCCACGAGTGGTTCCAGGGCACGGACGTCGGGTGTGATCTTCGAGGACACGAGCAGGCCATTGAGGAAGGCGACGAGGAAGGCGGCCAGGGTCTGCGGGTCGCGGGTCGACGAGATCTCGCCCCGCTCCACCGCGACGCGCAGCACGTCGGCGAGCGCACGCTGACTGGCGTCCTGCACGTCACGCACGGTGCGTCGGGTAGCGGGATCCCCCGGCAGGCGCTCACAGACGGCGTTGACCAACAGGCAGCCCCGGCCGTCCTGTTCGACCGCGATCCGGAGCCGCTCGACGAGCATCGTACGGATCGCCGACCGGGCGTCCGCCCCCTCGTCGAGGCTGCGCAGGGCGGCCGCCGCGAGGGTGGTGCGGTAGTGCTCCAGCGCCGCCCGGTAGAGGCCGTCCTTGTCGCCGAACGCCGCATACAGGGACCCCTGACCGATGCCCAGATGCCCGGTCAGGTCGCGCACCGAGGTCGCCTCGTATCCGCGCGCCCAGAACAGCTCCATCGCGCGACTCACCGCCGCCTCGGTGTCGAACTCCCTGGTCCTTGCCATGCGCACACACTAGCCTATCTGGATCGATCGCTCAAGAAAGTCGTGTGGCGGCCACGGACCACCGCGGCGTCCGGCCGTGCGGTGCCTGCCCACCTGGTCAGGCTTCGCACTCCTGCGAATGGCCCAGCCATCGGCGGGCCGACACTCACCATGATCAATAACCTGGCGACCGGCGCGTGATCTCGCGTCCGTCGGACCCAGAAGGCGAGCGACTCCCGTGAAACTCCCGATGTTGCAGCGCATGGCCTGGCTCACCGCGGCGACCGCGCTGCTCACCACACTCGGCACCGCCCCGGCCGGGGCGGACAGCGCATGGCAGAAGGTCGGTGGCGACGCCCGCAGTGGTGTCAGCGGGCTCGCGTACGAGGGCCGTGCCTCAAGCGGATCATGGGTGGACGTGCTGGCCGTGCACGACAACAAGGGGGCCGGGCAGAAGCGTCTGTCCCGGATCACCCATTGGGAGGGCGCCGACGGCATCTCCCCGATCGCCTGGGACGGGCCGGAACCCGTCGACCTGGAGGCCATCGAAGCCATCCCCGGGATGCCGGGTGAATACCTGGCGCTCACCGGCCGCGGCATCGTCTACCGCCTGAAGGTCGCGGGCCCCACGGCGAAGGTCGTCGACTACTCACCGCTGCCGGCGATCGGCCAGGGCGACGACTTCGAAAGCTTCGCGCTCGTCGCCCAGAACGGGAAGCTCGCCGTCCTGTGGGCGGACCGTGGAGCAGGCGCGGATCGTCCCGCCACGCTCTACGCCGCGCCCCTGGCGTTCGCCCCGTGGGGTCAGCCGCAGTTCGGCACCGTGACGCGCCGGGCCTACCGGGCGGCGTATCCGACCGGGGAGAGCACCCGGCACATCTCCGACATCTCGGTGAGCAACTCCGGCCGCATCATTGTGAGTTCGGCGGCCGACGCCGGTGACGACGGCCCGTTCGACTCCGCGGTGAGCGACGCGGGCCGGGTGAGTGTGTCGGCTGCGGGCGGGGTACGGGTCACGCTCGCGGCCTCCCCGAGCATCCTCGGGACATTCCCCGAGTACAAGATCGAGGCGGTCGAGTGCCTGCCCGGTTCCACCGACGCCCTCCTGGGCACCGACGACGAGAACCTCGGCGGATATGTACGGACCATGCCCTTCTGCGAGGCCTGACCCCGGCCGCCGGACGCGAGGGGCGAGGCCGCCCGCTCCCGGTGCGATCGGCGAGCCGCGTCGAGCGGCGGGTTCCGCGATCACGCACCGGGAGGAGCGACCCCGTCAGGTCACTTGTGCGTCACCGTGACTCCGTACAGGGCGACCTCTCCGTAGTTCGAGTTGTCGCACGGCGAGGAGTTGTTGCAGTTCGCCTGGGTGTAGGCGCCCGCCTTGTAGTAGCCGCTGCCGAACGGGGCGGTGACGGTGGCCTTGAGGGCGCCGTTGTAGTAGACGTCGACCTTCCCGTCGTGGGCCACGAACTTCCCCTGGAAGCGGGTGCCGAGCTGGTAGTTGGAAGTCACCAGCTTGTAGTGCGTGGTGTTGAACGAGGTGATGTACAGCGAGGTCCCTTCGAGACGGAACGAGGTGACGTCGCTCGTCTCGTCGTGTATCTGTCCCGCCATCACGTGTGGCTTGGTCTTGGGGAGGTGGGTGATCGCCTGGTCGACGACCATGGTGTGGGTGCCCGACGTGGACGGCCAGCTCTTCGTCGCCGACCCGTCGGCGGTCATCTCGCGCAGCTCCGACCGCGGGTATCCGCTGTTGCTGGTGGTGGCGCCGTTGACGGCGGCCCGCAGCAGGATTGCCTTGCAGTCCGAAGTGGTCGTGAACCAGGGTGCCTTGTTGTAGGTCTTCAGAGCGGGCTGCTTGATCTCCTGGGGCGTGCCGGAGCTGTTGGGGAGGGGCAGCTGAAGCTTCCAGGCGGTGCTCAGGCCGACGGCTGCGGCCGGTGCGGGACAGGCGGCGGCACCCGCCGAATCGGCCGACGCACTCTGCACCGGGGCCAGCAGGCCGACGGCGAGTGCGGGCGCCGCGAGCAGGCGCAGAGCGCGGCGGTGAGAACTGCGCGAGGGCGATTGACTCTTCATGAGCGGCTCCTTCATGTCTGGGCCACGACGGGCCCGTGGGGGGACTTGCAGGGGCTACTTGGGATACCTGGCGGTACTTGGGCGGCTGGACGTGCCCGCGGCTCAGCGGGCGAGTTCTCGTACGATCCCTTCGTCGATGCCGATGCCGAGGCCCGGGCCCGAAGGCACCTCGGCGACCCCTGCGCGCACCTGGATGACGGAGCCGGTGGCGTAGGGAGACTGCAGGAACTGCCGGCCGTTGAGGTCGGCGGGGGCGATGAGGTCGTGGGCGGCGAACAGGTGCAGTGACGCGGCGAGGCCGATGTCGGACTCGGTGAGCCCCGAGCCCATCAGCGCCACACCGCAGTCCTCGGCCAGCTGGCACTGGCGCAGCGCCAGGGTGAGTCCGGCGCAGCGCTGCACCTTGGCCACGGCGATGCCGATGGCGCCCCTGCGGACGAACGAGGCGAGGTCGGTGGGGTGCCGCAGGCTCTCGTCCACGGCGATCGGGACCGGGCTGAGGTCGCGCAGCCGGCGCAGTCCCTCGATGTCGTTGGCGGGCAGGGGTTGTTCGAGCGCCGCGATGTCGAGCGGTTCGAGCAGGCGGGCGAGGCGGAGCGCGGAGTCCTGGGTGCCGGCCTGGTTGGCGTCGACGATCAGGCGGGCGTCGGGGGCGGCCTCACGTACGGCCGCCACCCGGGCGACTTCCCCGGCCTCGTCCTGTCCGGGCACGAGCCCCGTTTTGATCTTGAAGTGGCGATATCCGTGGGCCTGCCCCTCGGCGACCGATTCGGCGAGGGCGCCCGCGTCTTCTCCGGTGGCGATCCAGCAGAGGTCGACGGTGTCGTGGCGACGCCTGCCCCACAGCTCGCCGAGGCTCACACCGCGGGAGCGGGCGAGTGCGTCGTGCCAGGCGACGTCCAGGGCGGCACGGGCCAGCGGCATCCCGGTGGACCAGCCGCGCCGGATGGTGCGATCGCAGACCCGCACCAGCCCGTCGAGGTCCCACAGCGGCAGGCCGGTCGCGGCGGGCGCCAGGTAGTGCGTCAGGGTCGAGACGATGGACTCGGTGGTCTCGTACGTCCATGAGGGGATCGGTGTCGCCTCGCCCCAGCCGGTGCTTCCGTCCGAGGCCGTGACCTTGACGAGTACGCGGATGGCTGGGCGTCCCCGGGCGGTCACGCCGCCGCCCGCGACCGCGAAGTCCCGCAGCGTGGGCAGGGCGACCGTGAACGTCTCCACGCGCTCGACGGTCACCGCGGGCGGGGTGTCGGGTGATGCGGTCAGAACCATAGCGACTTGTCCACCACGTTGATCAACGGCCGCCCGTCGGCGAACCGTTGTGCGTTCTCCGCCAGGACCTCGAACCGGCGCTCTGCGGCGTGCGGTCCGGCTCCGGCCACGTGCGGGGTGATCAGTGCCCTGGGGTGGCGCCAGAGTGGGTGGTCCGGCGGCAGCGGCTCCAGTTCCATGACGTCGAGGGCCGCGCCCCGCAGGCGCCCCTCGTCCAAGGCGGCGACGAGGTCGTCGAGGCGGATGGTGGGGCCGCGGCCCACGTTGATGAGGCAGGCACCGTCCTTCATGGACGCCAGCCGGCCGGCGTCCATCAGCCCCTCCGTCTCAGGGGTGTGGGGCACGGTCAGGATCACGATGTCCGCCTCGGGAAGTGCGCGATCGAGATGGCCCGGCGGAAGAACGCGGATGAATCCGGGCGGTGTCGTGGTGACACGAGGATCGATGCCTTCCACTCGGGTGCCGAACGCGGCGAGCAGTCGTCCGGTCTCGGCGCCGATCGCACCCGTCCCGACGATGAGCGCGCGCGCCTCGCCGAGTGGGACGACCGCGCCGTCCGACCAGTCCGGTGCCCAGTTGGCGGCCGCCTGTTCGCGTACATAGCGGGGCAGTTGCCTGGCGAGGGCCAGGACCAGGGCCATCGTGTGTGCGGCGACATGGTCGGTGTAGGTGTCCCGCATGTTCGTCACCTCGACCGGATGACGTACGAGCGCGGGGTGGTAGAAGCCGGGAGGTGGGCCGGCCTGCGGGGCTTGCAGCCAGCGCAACCGGTCGGCGGAGCCGAGGAGTTCGGGTGTGAGTGTGCCGTACGCGGCATCGGCGCGGACCAGCGCGGCGTCGGTGTCCTGGGGGCCGTGGGGGCAGAGCACCTCGATCCCGGGTACGGCCTCGACGAGCCTGTCGGGCCATGATCGGGCTTCCGTCGGCAAGGGCGGGACCATGACGAGGGTGAAGGCGGCCGCGCTCATGCGGCATGCTCCATGGACGCGGCGGCCACCTCGTAGCTCAGCGGGCTTCCGGCGACGTACCGGGCCAGTTCCTCGGCCATGGCGCGGCCCAGCAGGCGCCGTTCCGGGCCGAGGCTGCCGGCCAGATGCGGGGTGACCACGACGTTGTCCAGTTCGAACAGCGGTGAGCCGGGGGGTGCCGGCTCGGGGTCGGTGACGTCGAGTACGGCGAACAGGTCGGGGCGTTCTCCGAGTACGGCCACCAGCGCGGGCTCGTCGACGAGGCCGCCGCGCGCGGTGTTGACCAGCGTGGCGTCGGGGCGCATGGAGCGCAGCAGCCGGGCGTCGACCATGGCGCGGGTCTCGTCGAGGAGCGGGGCGTGCAGGCTCACCACATCGCTCTCGGCGAATACGCCCTCCAGCGTGGTCAGTTCGACGCCGAGAGCATGAGCCGTGGCGGCGGGCGCATAGGGGTCGTGGGCCAGCACGCGCACGCCGTGCCTGGCCAGGAGGCGCGCGGTGGCCCGCCCGGTGGCTCCGAGTGAGACAAGGCCGACGGTGGCCCCCGCGGTGCCGAGTTCGCTTCGGCGGACGGCCGCCGCCCGGGTACGCCGTGCGGTCAGGACGTAGCGCCAGCCGTGCTTGAGCGCGTACAGGATCTGGGCGAGCGCGAAGTCAGCCACCTTGTCCGCGATCACCGTGCCGGCGGAGGTGACCCGCACTCCGCGTGCCCAGGACTCCTCGGTCACCATGGGGCGTACGGACCCTGCGGCGTACAGGACGAGGGCGAGCCGCGGCGCGCTGTCCAGGAGTTCGGCGCTGAGCCGGGGGGCGCCCCAGCCGGTGACGAGTACGTCGACTCCCGCGAGCAGGTCCGGTGTCAGGTCCGCCGCTGAGCGCGGGGGCTCCTTGATGGTCAAGTGGCTTTCGATGGCGGCGCGTTCGGCTGCTCCGTATACGTCGTCGAAGCGCGCCTGATCCATCACGTACAGCCCGGTGAGTGGCTCGTTCGTCATGCTGCTCCCTCCGTTGTCCGAGTGCCTGCTCCCGCGGTGGCTCGCACCGCTTCCTGCGCGTTGGCCATGCGCAGTGCCCGTAGTCGCGCGGGTGAGGACAGGCCCGCGTGGTAGTAGCGGATCTGCCGCGCTCCCGCGTCCAGCAGCCGGGCGACCCTCCTGGTGAGATCGGCGGGGTGTTCCTCCAGCACCGACACATTGGCGATGACCGGTCGTGGGCTGTGCCGCACCGCTGCCTCGACGCGGGCCACCGCCCGGTTCTCGTCGTCCCAGCACTTGAGGACGACGGCGGTGGCCCGGCCGTCGAAGCGGGCCAGGTCGAGTCCGCTGTCGGGGCCGGTGGTCTGCGGATCGCCGTCCGCCATCAGGAGCAGCTCCCGGCCGGGCGCCACCGCCGCCACCTGCCGTGTCAGGTCCTCGATCACGAACTGGCGGTGGCGCAGGAGAGCTTGGGCCGCCCGTTCACCGAGCGACTCGGCGAGTGTGTCCGGTGCGCGTACGCCGTCACGCATCTCGGCGTCGACGGTGCGGCGCACTGTCTGCGCGATGTCGGCGGGGTCCCCTCCGCGGGCTTCGATCCCCTTGCGGCAAGCGGCGCACAGGCATACCGACAGCAGATCGCGGCAGCCTCCGCTCAGGTCCGCGCCCGCAGTCTTCTCATGGTGGCTGCCGTGCTCGAAGCCCAGCCAGCCGCAGGCCTCCAGCATCAACGCCGGCACCTCGGCGGCGTCGTGGCGTTCGCAGAACGAGCGGACCAACTGCTGTGCGTACGCGGCCACTTCGGGCTGCGCCGGGCACAGGGCGTACCCGTACCGCTCGTCGAACGCGTTGCGTACGGTCAGATCGGGGGCGCGCTCCCCCGCCGCGGTGCTGTGTGTGAGCACCAGCCAGGCTTCGACCCGCAGTCCCTGACTCCGCAGGGCCGAGGCCGCCGTCCCGAACCTGTTGGGGGCGTCGACGGCCCAGCTCGGCGGGGAGGGTCTGAGGCGCCTGCCTCGCCACTGCTGTGGTTCGAGCGGGAAGTACGCGGCGGCGTGTGTGGCATGCACCGTGCGGTGGACGGGGTGGTACGGCGTCATGGCGCGCACCGAGTGGTAGGCGGCCTGCAGGACCACTGCGCCCACGCCCAGTGAGGCCATTCGTTCGGCCGCGGCGGGGTCGCCCACCAGGTCCCAGGTGTAGGCGAAGGTGCCGCTGAGATCGACGGAGCCGGGCGGCTCGGTTGTCACGTGGTTCACTCCTTGGTGGCGCCGGCGAGGCCGCGCACGAAGTAACTCTGGAAGAAGATGAAGACAATGAGCATGGGAATGACGGAGAGCGTCATTCCGGCGGCGAATCCGGTCCAGTCCACGGAGTGCTCACCCTTGAACGACAGCATTCCGACGGCGAGGTTCTGCAGATCCGGCTGGCCGAGTGTGAACACCAACGGGATGTTGAACTCGTTCCAGTTGGTGATGAACTGGAAGATGACGACCACCGCGATGACGGGCTTTGCCAGCGGGAGGACCAGCCGGAATGTGCGCAGGAATCCGGCACCGTCGAGTTTTGCCGCGTCGAAGAGATCGCTCGGTATGCCCGAGAAGAAGCCGATGAAGAGCAGCACGTAGAGGGCGCCGGCCGCTCCGGACATGGCAAGGATGACCCCGGCCTGGGTGTTCAGCAGGCCGAGCCGTTCCACCAGGACGAACTGCGGAATGATGATGGAGGCCACCGGAACGAACAGGGTGGCGATGATCATGCGGTGCAGGAACTTTCGTCCCGGGAATTCGTAGCGGGCCAGAATGTATCCGCACAGGGCCGACTTGAACAGTTCGATGACGGTGGATACGACCGCGTACAGAATCGTGTTGAAGAAGTATCTGGAGAACCCTGCGTCCACCCAGGCCCGGCGGAAGTTGTCGAAGTTCCACTGGTCGGGCATGAGACTGGCGCCCCCGGTGAAGAGGCCCGTCTGTGTCTTGAACGCTCCCGCGACGATCCAGAGGAACGGATAGACCCAGACGAGACCCACCACGATCAGCAAGGGCAGGGCGATGAGGTTGGCACGCGCGGGCCGTGACAGCCGCGAGAGGCGTGGCGCTCGCGGTGTGCGGAGTTCGGGACGGGACATCAGACTCCGTACTCCTTCCGCGTCTTCTGTGCGCGGCGCACGAAGAGGCCCTGACTGGTGACGAGGAGGAACGCCATGACGGAGAACAGCAGGGCGGCCGCCGACGCGTAGCCGTACGCGAAGGGCATTGAGCCGAAGGCCTGCTTGTAGATGAAGTACGAGACCACGTAGGTGCTCGTGCCGGGGCCTCCGCCGGTGAGCGTGACGACGAGCCCGAACACGTGCATCGCGTTGACCAGGGCGAGCATCACGATGACGACGGCCACGGGACGGATCAGCGGCAGTGTGATCCGGGTGAGCTTCTGCCATTCGCTGGCGCCGTCGAGCTCGGCGGCTTCGTACAGTTCGTCGGGGACGTTCTGCAGCGCGGCCATCCAATAGATCATGTACTGGCCGAAGACCTGCCAGACGGAGATCAGGACCAGGGCCAGCAGCGCGCTCCAGCGGTTGGCGAACACATCGGTCGTGCCGTCGGTCAGGCCGAGCCCGTGCAGTGCGGAGTTGAGGGCGCCGTTGGACGGGTTGAGCAGGTAGGTGAAGACCAGGCCGGCCATCGCCACGGGGATGATCAGCGGTGCGAAGAAGACGGTGCGCAGCGCCCTCTTCGCCCGCAGCCACTTCCTGGTCATCACCAGTGCGGCCAGGAGGGAGAGCGGCAGTTTGATCAGGGTCGTGCCGACGGCGAACAACAGGGTGTTGACGACGGCCTGCCAGAAGAGCGGATCGCCCAGGATGCGGCTGTAGTTGTCGCCGCCGACGAAGTTGTCGAGCGGTCCGCTGCCGGACCAGTCGAAGAACGAGTAGTAGACCGTGGCGATCAGCGGCCAGAGGGTGAACCCCATGTAGAGGAGGAGGAACGGCACCAGGAAGGCTGCCACCCACAGCCGGTCGCGCCCCTTGGCGCGCTCACGGTTTCCTTCCGGTGGCTCCGAGGAAGCCCTGGGCCGGCGTGCTTCCCGGCCGGGTCGGGTGGTCGGGGCGGTGTCGGGTGGGTGTGGGCTGGTGGGGGCGAGAGCCATGTGAGGTCCTTTGCGGCTGGCCGGCATCCGGCTTCCGGGGCGTGGGCGGCTACTTGGCCGGCCGGTAGTCGGAGGTGTACGACCAGTCGGGGAAGGTGAAGCAGTCGAGGGAGACCTTCAACCCCTGGGCCGCTTCCTTCTTGAGCTCGGCCGTGAGGGTCTTCTGCCGCTGCTCGACGATCCGTTCGGCCTCGGGCTTCAGCGACTTGTCACTGCTCAGGGCGCCGGACATCGCCTCGTACTCCCAGTTGGGACGCTCACCGATCGCCTTGACGTAGGCCTGGGACTTCACCAGGTCCGGGCACTTGGTGACCGGGAGCGGCAGGTCGACCCGGTAGCCGGGCTTGCCGGCTATCCCCATGATCTGCCGCATCGCGGGGTCCTTGATGTAGCGGGCGTTGTCCGCGAACGCCAGCGTTCCGAAGCCGCCTTCGAGGTACTGCTTGGCGAAGTAACCGTCGGGCTGGGTCAGCCAGTTCATGAAGGTCCACGCGGCCTTCGACTGCTTCGTCTTCGCGCTCACCCAGTACTTGTTGCCATCGGGCTGACTCCACAGGGCGCCCTTGGCACCCGAGTCGGGGACGGGGTGCGCGGCGATGGAGTACTGCGAGGAGTCCATGCCGAGGGACTTGAACACCGAGGGAGTCCAGGTGCCGTCCATGATGATGCCGGCCTGTCCCGTGCCGAACTGCTGCCGGGAGAAGTTCTTGTCGTTGGTGCCTGGTGCCAGGTAGCCCTCGCTCTTGAGCTCCTGGATGAACGCGAACACCTTCTGGGCCTGCGGTTCGGCCAGCGAGAACGTGCCCTTCCTGTAGTCGAAGAACCCGTCGTTGAAGGTGTATTCGCCCGCGGCGAGTGCGTAGAAGATGCGCTGGAAGTCGACGTCCTTGCTGGGCGACGCGATGCAGTACGCCTTCGTCTTCGCTTTGATCCGCGCGCAGGCGCTCTTCAGCTCGGACCAGGTCTTCGGCGGCTTGGCGGTGTCGAGACCGGCGTCGCCGAAGACCTTCTTGTTGAGGAACATGTAGCCGGGGCCCCAGTAGGTGCTCTCGGAGAAGGGGAACGCGTAGGTCTTCCCGTCGAGTTGGTTGACCCCGTTGATGAACGAGCCTTCGGGCCAGCGCTTGGTGAAGCTCGCGGGCAGCGCGGACCCTCCGTTGAGGGGCTGGATCCACTTCTGGTTGAGCAGTTGGGACATGGCCAGCGGCCCGTTGTCGCTCCAGTAGAAGATGTCCGGGCCCTGGCCGCTCTGGAAGGCCAGCGGGAGCGTCCGCTTGTACTCGTCCTGGGCGATCGACTGCCACTGCACGGTGATGTCCGGGTGCTGCCGGTGGAACTCCTCGGCGGCCCTCTTGTGGAAGTCCGTCTGCTCCGCCGAGTAGTCCCAGACCTTGAGCGTGGTGCCGGAACTTCCGGAGCTTCCACCGCATGCCGCCAGCAGTGGTGCCAGCAGCAGGGGCGCGAGCACCAGCCTGCCGATACGAGTAGCTCCAACTCTGTGTCCTGTGCCCATGGTCGGCTCCTGCTCCGTCGAGATGGCGACCCGAGCGGCTCTCGGGACTGAGGCGCGGATGACGTTAGGGCGCAGCATCCGGCCTAGCAAGCGTTTTCACAGAAGAGATTCGGCGGGACTCAGTTCGGGCATCTTCAACTGAGCCTATGACATGCATTTTTGATGGACCACTCGATCTCCGGCGAGATGGGTGGTTAGGTTGAGGGAGCGCTTTCACAGATTTTCACGGTGTCGGTCGCGGCCTGCGCGGGCTCGCGAGCGACCGGAAAGGAGTTCGTTGTGCGTGTTCTGGTCCTGACGAAACCGTTCGGTGATCTGCCGCCCGAGGAGCTGGCCGACCAGCTGGCCGTGGCCGGCGCGGACGGCGCCGACCTGCTGGTCAGGGAGGGGCAGACCGTCACACCGAGCACGTCCTGGCGCATTGCCGAGACCGCACGCGCCGTGCGCGTCAACGGACTTGAGACCGGCCTCGTCAGCACGGACCTGACCTCGGCGGACAGCGAGTCCGAGCGCGTCATCGGGCACTGTGCCGAGGCAGGCGTGTCCCTGATGCGTGTGGGGTTCTACCGCTACGAAGCCGGGCTCGACTACGCCGCCCGCCTGGACCGGGCCCGCCGCGACCTCGCGGGCCTCGCCGAACTCGCCGCCCGCCACGGCGTCCGGCTCGTGCTCGCGCTGCACCACGGCACGCTGCATCCCTCGGCCGCGCACGCGTCGCGGCTCCTGGACGGCCGCGACGACGTCCTCGTCCATCCCGATCCGGGGAACCAGGCCAAGGAGGGGAGCGAGGACTGGCGGCTCACCCTCGATGTTCTCGGCGGCCTGGACCGGGTCGGCTGCGTGGGTGTGAAGAACGCGGTGTGGGAACCAGGTGCGGCGCCCGGGTCCTGGAACTGCAGGTGGCAGCCGCTCGCCGACGGCGGCGTCGTCCCCTGGGGCACGATCCTGCCCGGCCTCACAGAGCTCGGCTACACAGGTCCGTACTCCCTGCACGTCCACTACCCGACCGACAACCCGCTCGCGGCGGTCCGCCGGGACCTCGGGCACCTGCGCGGAATCCGGTCCGAGCCGACAGCCACATCGCCCGCACACTGAACGACGAACTACTGTGGCCACGGACCGAGGGACACGGGGAGCTGGGCTTGGCAACGTCGAAAGTACCGGACATGACGGAAAATCCGAGAACCTCCGCGGAGCCGGATCCGTCGAGGGACGGCATGCCAGGGAAGTCCGAACCGACGGGCACGGCGAGCACGTCCGTCGCGGCGAGCGCCTCCGTCGTGGCGAGCGCCTCCGTCGCGAAGAAGGGGGCGCGTCAGCGGCGGGTGACGATCACCGATGTCGGCACGGCGGCAGGGGTCTCCACCTCCACCGTCTCCCGTGTTCTCAACGGCACGGCACGGGTCGACCCCGAACTGGCGCGCCGGGTGCAGGACGCGGTCGCCGAACTCGGCTACCGACCCAACGCCGCCGCCCAGGGCCTGGCCCGCGGCGAGGCCGGCGCCATCGGTGTCCTCGTGCCCGACCTGTCCAACCCGTACTTCCCCGATGTCCTCAAGTCCGTCTCCGCCGTGGCCCGTTCGCACGGGCGGCGGGTGATGGTCATGGAGTCCGACGAGGACGCCACGAGTGAGCACGAGCGCGCCGAGGACCTGATGCGCTGCTGTGACGGTGTGCTGCTGTGCTCGCCACGCATGAACCGCGCGGAGCTCGTCGACCTGTCCATGCGTGGCCACCCTGTTGTGCTGGTCAACCGGATCGTCCCCGGACTGAGTCTTCCCTCGGTCTCCGTCGACTTCTACGGAGGGATGACCCTGGTCTGCGGCCACCTCACCCAGCTCGGGCATCGCCGCGTGGCCTACCTGAGCGGACCTGAGGCGTCCTGGGCCAATGCCGAACGCATCCGCGCCTTCGACGCGGCGGCGGCGTTCGGCGTCGACGTCACGGTCATCCCCTGTGGTCATACGGCACGCCACGGTTACGCCGCGGCCGATGCCGTACGCGATTCCGGTGTCACCGCTGTCGTCGCGTACAACGACCTCGTGGCGCTCGGTGCGGTGACGGCATTGGAGGAGTCGGGCCTGCGGGTGCCCGAGGACATGTCGGTCATCGGCTGCGACGACATCTCCCTCGACGACCTGCCCAGTTCACGCCGACTCACCACGGCCTCGCTGGCCCGTGACGAACTGGGCCGGCAGGCCGCCCAGACACTGGAAGCGCTGATGGCCGCCAACGGCGACACCGAACCCAGAGTCATTCCGATGGAGCTGCGGGTACGCCACACCAGCGCTCCACCGGCGGTGCCCGCGCACTGAGGCGGGGCGGGGCGAGGCCAGGACCGGTGTCGGTGTCGGGTCGGGTCGGGTCGGGTCGGGTCGGGTCGGGTCGGGTCGGGTCGGGTCGGGTCGGCGCAACGGTGGCTTACTTGGATTCGACTCGTCCGAGCGGGTTGGGGCCGGCCGTCAGCGCGTCGCGCGCCTCCTGCCAGGCGGAATCTCCGGGGTAGAGCTCGGTGCGGAGGTAGGCCCAGGTGAGCCGCTGGACCGCGGACACCCGCTCGGTGTTCTCGTCCGTGGTCTCGGCAACGTCGTATCCGGAGATCCCGCCGAGCCCGTGCTCCGCGTCGAACAGGGTGAGCAGGGACTTGGGGCCCGGGGAGAGGACGTACGGGTCGGCGTGCCAGTCCGCGCCCGCGACCGTCAGGTGGGCGGAGGTGTCCTTGTCGCCGGCGACCACCAGCGTGGGTGTCGTCATCTTGGAGAAGTCCGTGGTCAGGAAGAAGGAGAGGTTCTCGGCCACGGACTCGGTGAGGGCGTCACCACCCCTGCCGGGTGCGGCAAGCAGGACGCCCGCCTTGATCCGGGGCTCGGCCAGGTTCACATCGGTTCCGTCGTCCGGATCGGTGAGCCGGGCGCCGAGCAACAGGCTCGCGGTGTGGCCGCCCATCGAGTGCCCGGCCACGGCGACCTTGCTGTGGTCCAGCCGCCCGAGGAGCTGCGGGACGGCTGCCTCGATCACGTCGAGCTGGTCGAGGATGCGTGTCATGTCCTCGGCCCGCGATCGCCAGTACAGAGGTGCCCCGGGGGTGCTCGGATCCAGGCTCAGCGTCCTGGAGCTCAAATGGGTGGGCTGGATCACGACGAAGCCGTGCGCAGCCCAGAAGTTGGCGAGTGGGGCGTAGCCGTTCAGCGAGGAGAGGTGGTTCGAGTAGCCCTGACCGTGCGAGAGGAGAATGACCGGCAGGTCGCTCCCCGTCACGGGCGCGGAGACCCGTACCTGGAGGTCAACCGCTCGACCGGGGGCTGGCAGCACCACCGGGCTGACCGAGAAAACAGGAGTGGGCGAACTGACGGTGTCAGCCGTCTGAGCCGATGCGCTCATGATGCGAATTTCCCTTCAATGGCCTCAGCAGCCGGTCACGTTCGGACGGACGGCGGGCGAGGCGGACAGAAGCATCCGGCTCCAGCAAGGCCGAAGCGGAGCGTTGTTCCGTTTACGGTACGGAACGGCGTTCCGCTTTGTCAACGGCCGCCAGGAGGAGGGTGCGACACCCCCTGCGTGCCCTTCCGGCGAGGAACCCGCTCGGGCAGCGTTACCCCGTCAGCTCGGCGACCAACTCGTCCAGGGTCTTCGACCGCAAGTGGAACGTGTCGGAGCTCGCCGGTGGATCCCCGACCGGCCTGTGAACGTAGGCGGTTCGCATTCCCACCGCCTGAGCCCCGCGAAGGTCCCAGGCGTGAGCGGCGACCATCAGCACACGCTCCGGTGGACAACCTGCCGAGTCGAGTGCGAGCCGGTAGACCTCCGGCGCGGGCTTGTAGGCCTGGGCGTCTTCGGCCGACAAGGCCTGGTGCCAGGCCAGTTGGGCGTACGCATTGAGGCGCAGGAGAGTCGCCCGACTGGCGTTGGAGAGTCCCAGTACGGGAAATTGCCGGGCGAGGCGCGTGAGTCCGGCGAGGGAGTCGCCCCAGGGCTTCAGGCGCTGACTTGCGGTAGCCAGTCGCGCGATGGCCACCGGGTCGCTGAGCCCGGCGTAGTCGGCGACGCGTTGAGCTGCCTCGCGGTCGATGACCTCGGTGTTGGCGTACGCCCGGCTTCCCTCCGCGATGTGTTGCTGCTCGCGCTCGACGTGGTCTCGCCATACCGCGAGGAGCTGCTCGACAGACGCGTCGTCGCCCCCGGGCGCCGCTTCGCGGATGGCCGCTGCGAGCCCGCCCGGCTCGTCGACCATCGTTCCGAGGATGTCGAAGACGACGACCTCGATGCCGTACGTCGCGGCCATGCGGGCTCCTCCTCATGGTGGTCAGGCGTGACGCGGTCGGGGTCAACCCGCAGGTAGCGATTGTTGCCCGGTCTTGCGTCACCAGTCAAGGAGGTGACGCGCCGGTTGCGTCCTTGAGCGGCAATCGACGAAACGGTCCCGGGGAGGCGAGGCGAATACTCGGGTGCGGGCGACACCGGCCTGCCTCTAGGCTCCGCTTGGGGGACCCACAGGGCGCCCTGTCGACAGCAGTCGGTCAGTGGATCGGGGATGTGCAGGGGAATGACTTGTCAACTGTTCGCGCTCTGCTTCGGTGCGAGCGAGCCTCTGGTTCTCGCGCGATTCTGGTCCGGGGTCCTGGGTTGGGAGATGGTCGACGATCCGGACGACGGCGTCACGCTGCTGCCCAGTGATGACACCGGGTTCCGCATCCGTTTCCTGCCGAGCCAGGAGCCGAAGGTCGGCCAGAACCGGATGCACTTCGATCTGACGAGCACCTCTCTGGAGGACCAGCAGGAGACGGTGGACAGGGCGCTGGCACTTGGTGGACGGCACATCGACGTCGGCCAACTCCCGGAGGAGGGGCACGTGGTGCTCGCCGACCCCGAAGGCAACGAGTTCTGCGTCGTCGGGCCGGGCAACAGTTTCCTCGCCGACTGCGGATTCATCGGAGCGCTGGCCTGCGACGGCTCGCAGGAGGTCGGGTACTTCTGGAGCGAGACGCTGGGGTGGCCGCTGGTCTGGGATCAGGACCAGGAGACCGCGATCCGCTCGCCGCACGGCGGTCCGAAGATCACGTGGGGTGGTCCACCCGTGGCACCGAAGACAGGCAAGGACCGGCTGCGTTTCGACCTCGCTCCGCCCGTCCACGGTGATCGACAGACGGAGGTCGACCGTCTGCTCTCCCTCGGGGCGAAACGAATCGGCACCGGCCAGAGCGAGGCCGGCTGGGTGGAGTTGGCCGATCCCGACGGCAACGAGTTCTCCGTGTTGACGCCTCGGTAGCTCCGCCAGCGTCGAGGTCCGGGTCGGGCGTCCGGTGGGGCACGTAGAGCATGTCCTGGAGAGGCAACTCCCCCGGCGGCATGGTCAGTTGATCTGCCACAGCCGGACGGTGCCGTCGTGGCTGCCGCTGGCGAGCGTGGTGCCGTCCGGGCTGAACACCACGGATCGCACGGTGCCCGTGTGGCCGTTGAGGGTGGCGACGTTCGTACGCCTCGCGACGTCCCAGAGTCGGACGGTGTGGTCGTTGGGGTAGTTATTGCCGAACGCGGAGCTGGCACTGGCGCCCCCGCTGGCCAGCATCCGTCCGTCGGGACTGAACGCCACCGACATCGCTGCGCTGGTGTGGCCTTTGAGAACGGCGATGGTGCGGGCGGACAAGACGTCCCACAGCCGGATCGTGCGGTCGTAGCTGCTACTCGCCAGTGTGGTGCCGTCCGGGCTGAACGCCACCGAGTGGACAGTGCTGGTGTGGCCGGTGAGGGTGACCACACTCGAACGGCCCGCCACGTTCCACAACCGGACGGAGGCGTCGTCGCTGCCGCTGGCCAATAGCCGTCCATCGGGACTGAACGCCACCGCCAACACGAATGCCCTGTGGCCGCGAAGTATGCCGACGTTCGAACGGCTCGCGACGTCCCACAGCCGTACGTAGTCGAAGCTGTGGCCGCTGGCCAGGAGGGCGCCGTCCGGGCTGAACGCAACGCACCATGAGGAGTCGTTGGTGTCGCGGCCGGTAAGGGCCAGGGTGGCTATCGTGCGTCCGGAAGCCAGATCCCACAGGTGTGGTTCGTTCCTGGCATCGGCCAGGATGGTGCCGTCCGGGTGGAAGGCGACCTCGACCGGGCTGAATCGCCGGGCGTCGGTCAGTAGGGCGGTCGGACGTCCGTCCTTCGTGGCCCACAACCGGATGGTGCCGTCAGAGATGCCACTGGCCAGAGTCCGCCCGTCCGGGCTGAAGGCCAGCGTGGTGACCTCTCCGGCATCGATCAGCAGCGATACATAGCGGATGCCTCCGGTGTCAGCGATTCTTCGGGGTACCGGGGCGAGGGACGCGTCGACGGGGCCGGCCCCTGAGGAACCCGGAGTGAACAGCCCGGCGGTGCGGCCCGGGTCGGTGCGGGAGCCCCGACGCGAGGACAGCCGCGACAGGGTCACGCCTGCGGCGGAAACGGCGGCTGCTCCGAGCCCGGCCAGCAGGAGTGAACGACGGCGCCACCGGCCCCCGCCGGGCACACGTCCCACCTCGACGGCGACGGCATCCGCCTGTTCCCCCGGGTGCTGCGCGTCGAGCGGCTGCGCCGACAGCAGCAGGCTCCGCCCCTCCACACCCTCCGCCGGCGCCAGCCAGTACAGCCGGTACGTCGCGGGAGGCGGAAGCGGCGCAGCGTCATCACGTACTTCGATCCGCACCCCGGCCGCACGCACCTCAGGCTCGGCGCCCGGTACGTCGGCGATCCGCCCCATCGCGCTCATGATCCGGGCCGATGCCCCGGTCAGCAACGGCAGTTGCGCCGGGGCCAGCCGCCCGGCGGCGTTGGCCGCCACGGTCTCCTCGTCCGTCCACGAACACGCCGCCGGCTGCGCCGTCACCATCCGCCTCCCTCCGGAGTGCCTCTCTCCCATTTCCCTACCGCCGTACATGCGTCAATTTCGCGAAGAGTGCGTCCTGGCCCACTCCTCCCAGGATTTGGGGGCATGACTGGTGATCCTCGTGCGCCGATGCCGAGCGGCCGACCTGCTGGTGTTCATGACGGTGGCCAGACGTTCGAGGCTGCCGTCGGCCGCGGTGCAGGCTCGGATCAGACCGTCGCGGATGCCTTGGAGACGGGTTGGGAGCCGGTCGAGGCCGCGCAGGGCCGAAAGCCAATCGCCGAGAGTTGAGGGCGGTGTGCCAGGGTCGCGGGAATTGCGGCCGGTGCGGAGCATGCCCATGGCCCAGAGATAACTGTCGAAGATCTCGGCCATGAGGATGGCGTCCTCGCCCAAGGCCTCGGCCTCCAGGGCAGTCAGGGTGATGGTGATCTCCAAACCACCGCTGTGGTCGTCGCCGGATCGGCAGGAAATGGTCATCAGCTCCCCAGGGCGATATGGGCTGTACGTTCGTCCGTCACGTGCCGGTACGAGCAGTGCGTGCCTTCCTGATGTGACGGAGCTCGGCACGGTCGATCTTCGTGTCGGACCCGAGGTGCCGGTCAACGCCCCTTTGCGCGAGCTCCACTTCGATCGGTGCCTGCGCCATCCCTCATGGTCGCAGCGAAGTTGAGATCGGAACAAGGGAGCATTCGGTCTCGGCGCTGGGATGGTCGTCGGCTGTCCGGAGGCCTGGCGGGCTCCGTGCCGGTCGAAGGAACCACGAACTCCTTCAGGTCCGGCAGGACCGCAACAGCCTCGTTGAGCCACAACGGCGTGCTCAGCCGGCGGCAGCGCCGAACCACCTGGGCAACTGGCTGTGCAGATCCTGCTGATCGTCGCCGACCCACGCCACGTGGCCGTCCGGTCGGAGCAGCACCGCGGGCACGTCCAGTTCCTCGCTGACGTCGACGACGTGGTCGACCCGGTCCGCCCAGCCCGCCACCGAAAGCCGGCCGGTCTGGTCGAGCAGCAGGCCACGGCCGCCGTGCATCAGCTCATAGAGGCGGCCCCGCTTCAGCGCCACGTCCCGCAGCCGCCTGCCGAGCAGTTCATGCCCCTCGCCGAAGTCGTAGTGGACCCCGATCGCGATGACCTTCTCGATCAGATACCGGTTCACCTCCTCGAATTCCATCAGTTCCGACATCAGCCGGCGCACCGACTGGGGACCCGGCTCGGGGGTCATCAGCACGGTCTGTGCGCGGGTGTTGTCCAGTACGTCGGCGGCGACCGGGTGCCGTTCGGCGTGGTAACTGTCCAACAGCCCTTCCGGCGCCCAGCCGTTGACCTGGGCGGCCAGTTTCCAGCCGAGGTTGAACGCGTCCTGGATGCCGAGGTTGAGGCCCTGTCCGCCCAGCGGCGGGTGGATGTGCGCCGCGTCGCCGGCCAGCAGCACCCGGCCGGTCCGGTAGCGCTCGGCCTGTCGGGTGCCGTCACCGAAGCGGGAGAGCCAGCGCGGTGAGTGCACGCCGAAGTCGGTGCCGGCGAACACCCGCAACTGCCGCTTCACTTCCTCAAGGGTCGGCGGGACCGAGCGATCCTCGGTCACTCCTTCGGCGGGTACGACGACGCGGTACAACGACCCGTCTCCGTAGGGCCCGACACCGAATCGGAGATGGGTCTTGCGGACTTCGGTCACCACGGCGGCCACCGTCTCCCGCGATGCGGTCACCTCCATCTCACCCAGCAGTGTCTCGGCCCTGGAGGGCTCCCCGGGGAAGCCGACGCCGAGCAGCTTGCGCACCGTGCTGCGGCCTCCGTCGCAGCCGACGAGGTAGCGCGAGCGCAACTCCGTGCCGTCGGCCAGCTCTGCCGTCACCCCCTGGTCGTCCTGGCTCAGCTCGACCAGTTCGCAGCCCCGACGGATATCGACGCCAAGCTCGGTGGCGTGCTCCGTCAACAGGCGGTCGGTGACGGGCTGCGGGATGCCGAGAACGTACGGATGTGCGGTGTCCAGCCGGTCCGGCGACGGCTTGGTGATACCTGCGAAGAAGCCACCGACCGGATACTGCTTCCCCAGCGCGAGGAACCTCTCCAGCAGACCGCGCTGGTCCATCACCTCGACACTGCGCGCGTGCAGTCCGAGCGCGCGGACAACCTTGGTCGGCTCCGTCTCCTTCTCCAGCACGACCGCGTGCACGCCGTGCAGCCGCAACTCGCCGGCCAGCATCAAGCCGGTCGGTCCACCGCCGACCACGATCACGTCAATCATCGAATCCCCCTCGTCCAACAAGGCCCCATGAGCCGATATGCCAATAAAGGCATACGCACTTCGCGACTCACTGATTTCCGCCGGTTCTGGCTTCGACCGGAGATTCTGCTGCACGACCCGGGGCTTGCCGCAAGGCCCCCGGTGCGCTATAGGTTGATAGTGGCAAGGAGAGGGCAATCTCCTTGCCTTTGCCGTGTGTTGGTGGCACCCCGGGAATGGGTTCCGACGCCGTGGGGCAAGGCCCCACCATGAATTCCCGAAGAAGCATTCGACTCGCATTGGTCGCCCTGCTCACTCTGGTCGCCGCCACGCTGGCACCGGGCGCGATCACCGGTGCGGGAGCCGCCGCCAGCGCCTACACCGATCCGCTGGAGACGATCGGTGCGAGTGAGCGGGCGGGCTACGGGCTCCGCTGGAACGCGGTCACCCCGGAGACGACCGCGAACCTCGACTCGAAGCTCAACAACGTAGGCGTCACCGAGGTGTTGGAGAGCGCCAACCACCCGGCGCGCTCCTGCAACGCCGCCGAGCGGGGCACCCTGCCGACCGCTCCCACCGCGAGCGCCAGCTTCTGCTGGGACACCGGCGACGCGACGACCCCGGACTGGCACCCCCAGTCGATCACCAGCTCGGGAGACGCCGACGACGACGGCGCCTGGGGCACCAACAGGCTGATCCTGGCCGGGTGGAGCTACGTCGGCACCGGAACCGGCGACGCCCGCTACAACACCGTCCGCGTCGCCTTCATCGACTACAACAACCCCGCGGCCCCCAAGTACCGCTGGGTGCTCCTGGTAACTCCCACCAGCGGTGGCGAGAACTTCGCGCGGGTCGCCGCGCACGCGGGAGGCATGGCCTGGTACGGGGACAAGCTGTTCGTCTCCGGCCAGCAGGGCCACACGAACGCGATCTACGTCTTCAGCATGGAGCACATCCTGCAGGCCTCGGTGAACAGCTACGCGATCGGCAAGGTCGACGGCGGCTACTCCGCCTGGGGCTACCAGTACGTCATGCCCGCCATCGGCTCGTACTCGTACGACGCGGGGGCCTGTACGGGCAACGTCAACACGGCCGTGCCCTGCGTCGGTTCGCTCTCGCTCGACCGCAGCAGCGTGCCCAACAGCCTGGTCACCACCGAGTACCTCAACAACGGAACCAAGGGCCGCATGCTGCGCTACAACTTCGGCAGCGACTACCTCCTCAACAGCAGCAGCGCCTCCGGCTCGTTCGTCCCGGCCGTCCAGGGCTACCGGAGCGGCGTGGGGAACATGCAGGGGGTCCTCGCCCACGACAACGTCTGGTACGTCGCCCATGCCTCGGCCTCGTCCGGCGTCCACGGACACCTCTGGGGACAGACCACGACCCGCAGTGTGGCCACCTGCGGAGGCACCTACCAGTGCTGGGCCGAGCACCCGGAGTCCCTGACGTACTGGCAGAGCACGGGCCAGGTCTGGTCCCTGACCGAATGGGAGAACCTACGGACAGTGTTCGCAGTGCCACTGTCCTCGCTCCCCGACTGAGGCATGACGCACTGTTCGTCACACCACGCTCACGGGATGCCGCACCACCGCGTCGAACAGGTACCCCTGTGTGTTCGGCACGGCGGTGTCCGGCTGAGTGCGGCCGGCCGTGTCGGTGGCGCGGGCCAGCAGGTGGGTGGCGCCGGGTGCGTCGGGCCTCCAGCTGAGGGACCAGCGGGACCAGGTCCCGGCGCCGGGCCGGTCGTGGAGGCGGGCCGGCCGCCAGCTCGCCCCGGCGTCGGTGCTGACGTCGACCCGCGCGACGCCGCCCGCACCCGACCACGACCGCCCGTGCAGTACGTGCCTCTGTCCCGCCGCGAACGTGGCACCGCTCGCCAGCTCGAAGGCGCTCTTCGTGACCTGCCGCGTGATGGGCGCACTGCCGCCCTCCGGGTGAGCTGGGCCGAACAGCCGGTAGAAGGTGGTGTTCCACGGCGAGAACAGCGGCTGCGCGGACACCTCGATGTCGCCGACCCACTTGATCGACGCGATCCCGATCCATGAGGGCACCAACACCCGTACGGGATATCCGTGATCGTGGGGAAGCCGCTCACCGTTCATCTCGTACGCGAGCAGTACGTCGTCCAGCGCTTTCGCGAGCGGCAGCGGACGGCGCACCCTGCCCAGGTTCTCGCCTCCGCTGATGTACTCGGCGTCGAGGCCACGGGGTTGCACGTCCACGGCGTACGGGGACAGCCCGGCCCGGCGCAGCACGTCGGCCAGGCGCACCCCGCGCCAGCGCGCCACACCGATCGCGCCCAGCGTCCACGGGGTTCCGGTGACCGTCTCGCCCTGCTGGGTCGTGTAGTAGGAGCGTCCGTTTCCGGCGCACTCGACGAACGCGGTACGGGTGACCGCAGGCAGGGCTCTCAGATCGTCGTACCCGAACTCCACCGCCCGGTCCTCGCCGGGTGCACCGCGCAGTCCGCTCCCCCACAGCCGCAGCCGCCATTCGTCGGTCTGGAGGACGGGGGTGGCGGTGTGGTTGCGTACGAAGAACCGCTCGTTGGGGGTGTGGTAGCCGGTTCCGCGCAGCGCCTCCCAGCGGGTCTCGGCGTTGGTGCCGCGCTCGATGAACCACTCGGGCGGCAGCGTCTTGACGATCGGCCGGTCGGCGGCGTGGGCGGAAGGCGTGGCGCCCAGCGCCGTCCCTGCGGCGGTGGCGGCGAGCAGGGTGAGCAGCCGACGGCGGGTGACCCCGTCCGCCCTTGCTTCGCCGGCGAGCCACTGGCGCAGCCTGCGGCGGTCGTAGGCGGATTCGTCGTGGTGCCCGGCGGGGCGCCCGGCTGGGGTGGCAGAAGGCATGGCTAGTCCTCGTCAGAAGAGGTGGTGAGCACGAGAGGAGGTCAGGCGCGGGCCGGGGCGAGCACCCAGCGGCCGGAATGCCGAGCACAACAGGCTTGCCAGGCAGGGCTGTTGGCGGGAGGCGCGAAAGGGCGCGTGATCATCCGGTCGTCCGACACAGTGCCGCGGCCACCCGGACGAGGTCCACGGCGCGGCGGCGAGTCAGAGGCTCCGGCGATGGCATGGCGGGATGCAAGCACGTTGCTCGCAAGGGTGTCAACGGAGCGTTCTGGTCAGGGCGTTGGCCGGTTCAGCACTCCCGGAGCCCGTGGCTGCTCGGGCTCACCGGCAGGACAGCGGAGACGGCGGGGACGGCGGAGACACGGGGTACGCCGAAAGGCGGAAGTCGCCGTCGAAGACCAGACCGGACAACCCGACTGTCTTGCCCTTGACGCGCACGTCAGGGGTTAGCGTCTGCGCGCCGACGGCCGGGCCCGGGCAGGTCCGGCTGTCGCCCACACCTACACCCACTCACGCAATCACCCAATCTCCCAATCACCAATCCAGGAGCCCGAGATGGCCACTCCCCTGCCTGCAACGACGCGCGAGATCCTGCTGACCGACACCCCCGAAGGGCTGCCCGGCCCTGAACACTTCGCGGTCGCGGAGAAGCCGCTCTCCGCCCCCGGTCCGGGTCAAGTCCTCGTCCGCAACCAGTACTTCCTCGTGTTTCCGGGGCTGCGCACCCTGATCGGCGGCCAGGCCGACGGCGTACCACTGCCGCGTATCCACGTCGGTGACGCTCTCTTCGGTCCCGCTGTCGGCGAGGTCGTCGCGGCGGCGGCAGACTGTTCGTTGCGGCCGGGGGACGCGGTCACCCATTTTCTCGGATGGCGCGAGTACGCACTGGTGGCGGAGGGCGCCTGCAATCCGCTGGGCGATGCTCTGCCCGACCCGGTGGCCCACCTGTCATCCGGGTCTGCCGCGTACGGGGCGCTGACCCGGCTCGCCGAAGTCCGCCCCGGCGACACGGTGTTCGTCACGGGGGCGGCTGGAGCCGTGGGGTCGCTGGCGGGCTCTGTGGCGCGTCTGCTGGGGGCCACGAGGGTCATCGGCAGCACCCGTTCGCCGGACAAGGCCGAGCGGCTGCGGGCCGAACTGGGCTACGACGATGTGCTGGTGCCCGGATCCCGGTCGCTCGACGCACAGTTGGCCGCCGCTGCGCCGGAGGGCATCGACGTACTGCTGGACACCGTCGGCGGCGAGCAACTGACCGCGGCGGTCCGCGCCGCGCGCCGCGGCGCGCGCTTCGCACTCGTCGGCGCTCTGGCCGGGCAGCTGTCGCCGCACCGGGACGGTGGCAGCGCTCCCGCGGAGATCGACACGTTCCGGCTCGTCAACCAGAGCGTCTCGCTCCGCGGCTACAGCGGCATGGATCATCCGGAGGTGACCGAGGAATGGACCAACCGGTTCGGGGACTGGCTGCGCTCCGGCGACATCACCTTCCCGCACGTCCGGGTCCCGGGCATGGATCGGGCACCGCGGGCGTTGCAGGAACTGTTCGAGGGGCGGCATTTCGGAACCGTCGTCGTGGAGTTGCCGCCACTGTGAAGCTACAAGGCGCGGCCGCGAGTGCGCGGTGCGTGAAGAAGTCCGGACGGGGGCGGGATGCGGATCGGGGATGCGGCGGCAGCAGCGGGGACCACACCCCGGGCGCTGCGGTTCTACGAGGAGCGCGGCGTGCTGCCACCGCCGCCGCGTACGGCCGCCGGACAGCGTGAGTACGGGCCGGACGATGTGGCCAGAGCCCGCGTTGTCCGTGAGTTGCTGGCGCTCGGGCTCACCATCGAGGATCTGAGCGGTGTCGCCGACCGGATCGACGTGCTGGTCAAGAATCCCCAACGGCGCTGCGGACTTCCCGACTCCGGCGTCCCCGGCTCCAGGGTCGCCGACCGCAGACTGGCGGCCCTCGACGCCGAGATCGACCGCCTGACCCGTCTGCGCGACCGTCTGGCACAGCGCGTGGACGATCGGTCCGGCTCTTCTCCCTCTGCACCTGCGGCTACGTTCTCGGCCGAGGCCCAGTAGGCGGCACAAAGAGGCTCAGTCGGAAGGTGGTCGGCTGCACCGTGCGTCCACAGAGCGTGTCAATCCGCACCGCCGACCAGTCGATCCGCGTGTCCGACGCTCTGAGCCGGCGGACGTAAGCGCGCCATTCCGACTCGTCCTGGGTCTCGAAGAGCACCTCCCAGCGGCCGGCGTCAGGCGCGAAGCGAGCAGTCGCCCGCTCTGCCTCGTCCCGCTGCTGACGCTTCCTCTTCCGCTGCCCTGGCATCGGCCCAGCATCGCTGGGCTCCACCGTCGCAGCAAGGCGATTACCTATTGCTCGATCGGCACTACGTTCATCATTTGCCAGGCAAGTCCTCGTAGAACTCCGCTGCAGACCTCTTCGGAGTGCTGCCGTGGTTGTCGGGGGTGCGGACTCAGTTGCCGACGCCGAGGCCTGACATGAACGCGGACGGGTATCGATCGCCGTGCGCCGCCCCCGGCGGTACCGCCTTCTCGATCTCGGCGAGGTCGTCCTCGGTGAGGGTCAGCTCCAGCGCGGGCAGCGCCTCGGCCAGCCGCTCGCGGGTACGGGCACCGACCAGCGGCACGATGTCGTCGCCCTGTGCGGCCACCCAGGCGATGGCCAGTTGGGCGACCGTGCACCCCTTCGCGTCGGCGACCCGGCGCAGAGCCTCCACGAGGGTGAGGTTGTGTTCCACGTTGCCGCTCGCGAATCGCGGGCTGAAACCGCGGCCGTCGCCGGGGCCGCCGGTGTGGCCGGCGGACCAGTGGCCGGAGATGAGGCCACGGCTGAGGACGCCGTACGCGGTCAGGCCTGTGCCGAGCTCCCGCAGAGTGGGCAGAATGTCCGCCTCCACCGCGCGGGACAGGAGGGAGTACTCGATCTGAAGGTCGGCGACCGGGTGCACGGCATGCGCCCGGCGGATCGTCGCCGCATCGACCTCCGAGAGGCCGAGGTGCCGGACATACCCGGCGTCGATCATCTCCTTGATCGCGCCCACCGTCTCCTCGATCGGTACCGCCGGGTCAAGCCGGGCGGGACGGTAGATGTCGATGTGATCGGTGCCGAGGCGGGTCAGCGAGTAGGCCAGGAAGTTCTTCACCGCCTCGGGCCGGCCGTCCTGCCCGCTGAACTCGCGCCCCGGCCCCCGCAGCTGGCCGAACTTCACGCTCAACCGGTAACTGTCCCGGGGCCGGCCACGCAGCGCCTCCGCGAGCAGCAGCTCGTTGTGGCCCATCGCGTAGAAGTCGCCGGTGTCGATGAGCGTGACGCCGGCCTCCAGCGCGGCGTGCACGGTGGCGATACTCTCCGCGCGGTCGGCAGCGCCGTAAGCGCCCGACATACCCATCGCGCCCAGGCCCAGCGCGGAAACGGCCGGGCCGGTGGTGCCCAGGGTTCGTGTCTGCATCGTGTTTCTCCTTCGTCGTCGGTCTGCCGTCCACCTTGCGGCCGCGCCACGACGTACGGGAGCGGAGCGTTCATCCTGGGAGAGCCGCTCCCTGGCTCGGCCCGCCCGCCGCGAGAGACGATGAGGCCATGGAACGTGACCAGCTCGCCGACTTCCTGCGCCGCCGCCGCGAGGCGATGCGCCCGGCCGAGGTCGGTATCGCCGACGGTCCCCGCCGCCGAACCACCGGTCTGCGACGGGAAGAGGTGGCCGCGCTCGCCGGCATGTCGGTGGACTACGTCGTACGCCTTGAGCAGGGCCGCAGCAGTCAGCCATCGGTCCAACTGCTCGGCGCGCTCGCCAGGGCGCTGCGCCTCTCCGACGACGAACGCGACCACCTGTTCCACCTGGCCGGCCATCGGCCCCCACCCGCCGACGGAGTGGCTCGCCTGGCCCGCGCCGGCCTGATCCGCATGCTCGACCTGCTCGGCGACACCCCGGCCCTGGTGCTGTCCGACCTGGGTGAGGCCCTCGCCCAGAACCGGGCCGCCCTCCTGCTCATGGGCGACCACACCGGCCTGTCCGGCGACCGCCGCTACGTCGCGTACCGCTGGTTCACCGATCCCGCGGTCCGTGCCGTCACTCCGCCCGAGGAGCAAGAGCGCCACGGCCGCCGGCTCGTGGCCGACCTGCGTGCGGCCGCCGGCCGCCGGTCCGGCGACTCCACGGTCTCCGGACTCGTCGACCGGCTGCAGGCCGCGAGCGCCGACTTCCGCCGGCTGTGGGCCGAGCACGAGGTGGCGGTCCGGCGCGCCGACCGCAAGACCCTGCTGCATCCGCGGGTCGGCCGCCTGCTGATGGACTGCGAGACCCTGGTGACTCCCGATCAGGGCCAGCAATTGCTGGTGCTCACCCCGGCGGACACCGAGGCCCGCGAGCGGCTGGAGCTGCTGCGGGTCATCGGGATCGAGGAATTCCCCACGGGGGCAACGGGCCCGACAGCACGGTGATGCGTCCGACCCGGCCGACTCGTCCGATCCTGCCGACGTCGGTGGACTTCATGCGACGCTCCACGTTCGTCACCGTCCATGCCCGCGCGACTCCGGACCCCGGCGCGCTGCCCCGGCCCTAGATCGACAACTTGGTAGGGTGCGCAGGCCAGTTGGACCACTTGGAGAGTTGTGGCAGCGCTCAAGGGAGAGGGGCCGGGCAACGATGCAGGCGTCAGAAGTCTCGCGTGCAGTGGCCGCGGCAAGGTCGATCGCCTCATCACTTGACCTGGCAGTCGACGACACGATCGTTCTTCATGACTCGAACAAGCTCACTCTGCGTCTGCTGCCGTGTGATGTCCTGGCCCGGGTGGCGCCTGTGGATCAACAGGTCGCGCGGTTCGAAGTCGAGGTCGCTCAGTGGCTCGGCGAATCCGGGTGCCCCGTGGCTGCCCTTGAGCCGCGAGTGGAGCCACGCGTCTATGAGCGTGATGGCTTCGTGGTCAGTCTCTGGACCTACTACGAACGCGTCTCACCTCAAGAGGTCTCACCGGCCGACTACGCCAGTGCGCTCGGGCAATTGCATGCCGGTATGCGCAAGCTCGATGTCCCGACGCCGCACTTCACGGATCGAATCGAGTACGCCCAAGAACTCCTGGCGAACCGCGAACGCACTCCGGCGCTCGCCGACGCGGACCGGAAGCTCCTCGGCGACACGCTACGAAGCATGAGACGAGCGATCGACGAGCGCGGCGGCGCCGAGCAATTGCTGCACGGCGAGCCGCACCCGGGCAACCTGCTCACCACGAAGAGCGGGCTGCTGTTCATCGACTTTGAGACGTGTTGCCGTGGGCCCGTCGAATTCGACCTCGCCCATGCTCCCGAAGAAGTCGGCGAGCACTATCCAGGTGTCGACCAGGACCTGCTGCGCGAGTGCCGGATCCTCGTGCTGGCGATCATCACAACGTGGCGCTGGGACCGAGACGACCAGCTCCCGAACGGGCGTCAGCTCGGCGCGGAGTGGCTGAGCCGGATCCGAGCAGCACTCGATCCCAACGGCCTGGATATTCATGGCTGATTGCAGTCAGATGCCTACGGTCCTTCAAGTGCGCGCGTCGGCCGACAGGTGCTTCTCGAAGGGCAGCGGGCCGATGGTTTCCGGGTCGGCGGACGTGTCGAACAGCGGGGTGTAGCCGGTGACCAGGTACAGGCCGCGCGCCTCGGGCTGGCGCGGCCCGGTCGTCAAGTAGATCCGCTGGTAGCCGCGTTCGCGCGCCTCGCGCTCCAGTTCGGCGACGACGACTCGCGCGAGACCGCGTCGGCGGTGGGCGGAATGCGTCCAGATCCGTTTGAGTTCCGCCGTGATCCCGTCGTACCGGCGGAAGGCGCCGCCCGCGACCGGCTCACCGCGCTCCAGCACCAGGAGCAGCACCCCGCCGTGCGGCCGGGTGAACTCCTCGTCGGGATAGCGCGCGAGTTCGGCGTGCGCGTCCTTGCCGTAGCGCGTCGAGTACTCGTCGCCGAGTTCCCGCAGCAGTGGTCCCACCCGCGGGTCGGACACCGCTACTTGAATGACCGTCAGCTCGGTTGCGGACGGCGGTGGTTGCGCGACTGACGTCATCCAGTCACCGCCGCGAGGTTCTGCGTGGCGCGGGCCGCCCGCTCGGGGGCGCGCTCGGCGTCGTGCTTGGCGTCGCGCTTGGCGACCTCCTCGCGGACGATCGGGATCACGTACCGGCCGAAGTCGATCGCGTCGTCGTACAGGTCGTAGCCGCGGGCGGAGAGGATGTCGACACCGAGGTCGTAGTAGTCCAGGAGGGCTTGGGCGACCGTCTCCGGTGTGCCGACCAGCGCGTTGGAGTTGCCCGCGCCCCCGGTGGCGGCGGCTGTCGGAGTCCACAGGGCACGGTCGTAGCGCTCGCCCGCCTCAGCGATCGCGATCAGCCGCTGCGAGCCCGTGTTCTGCGGCTGTGCCTGCCCGTTGTGGCGCTTGGTGATCGCCTCGCCCTTCTCCTTGCGGGCCTTGATTGCGCCGACCGTGCGATGCGCCTTCTCCCAGGCCAGTTCCTCGGTCGGGGCGATGATCGGCCGGAACGCCACCTGGATACGGGGTACTTCGGTGCGGCCCGCTGCCTTCGCGGCGGCCTTCACGTTCTCGATCTGCTCAGCGGTTTTCGCGAGGGGCTCGCCCCAGAGGCAGTAGATGTCGGCCTCGGCGCCCCCTGCTGCGTACGCGGCGGGCGACGAACCTCCGAACGACACGTTCGGGTGGGGCTGTTGGACCGGGAAGACGTCGCTGACGAAGTCGTGGAACCGGTAGTGCTCGCCCTCGTGGTCGAAAGGCTCGCGGGTGGTCCAGATCTTCTTGACGATCGCGATGTACTCGCGGGTCCGGGCATAGCGCTCGTCCTTGGTGAGGGTGTCACCCTCGCGGCCCTGCTCCTGGTCGTTGCCGCCGGTGATGAAATGCACGGCCAGCCGGCCCTCGCTGATCTGGTCGAGGGTGGCGAAGGTCTTCGCGGCGAAGGTCGGGTACGAGACGTTGGGCCGGTGGGCGAGCAGGATCTGGAGGCAGTCCAGCCTGCTCGCGATGTAGGCGGCGGCCGGCGCGGGGTCCGGCGATCCGGAGCCGTAGGCGAACAGCACCCGGTCCCAGCCGTGCTCCTCGTGCGCCCGGGCCAGCCGGAGCGTGTACTCCTTGTCGAAGGCGGCGCCGGACCGCGCGGTGGTTTCGGATCCGTTGTTCGTCGCGGCGATACCGAGGAACTCCACGGGCATGGAAATGACCTTTCGTACGGGCTGGCGGAACGGTCTTTCGCACAGCGGGATATGACGGATCGTCAGGGAACGGATCGTCAGGGAACTGGGGCGGCGGCTTGGTACGAGCGTGGCGACACTGCCCGCGTCGGGGGAACCGGGCGGCGGCAGCGCGCGTCAGGTCCGCGGGACCACGTCGTTGCGCGGATCGGTGCCTGCGCGGGTCAGCGCCTGGGCGGGTCAGCGCCTGGGCGGATTCAGTGCCAGCGGGGGCCTGCGCCCCGAAGGGGGAACTCGGTCCGCGACAGGGTCACCGAGGAGGGAAGGGCCGGCGGACGGCCCACCGCCCGAGTCAGGCGCAACACGCCGCGGACCACACCCGACCGAAGTCGATGTGGTCACGCGAGACCAAGCGCGGCTGGGCGTTCATGCGGCCAATTGAGCAATACATCTCGCTCATCGTCAACCAACGCCCGCATGCCGGACCGGCTCCGGCAGCCTGTCGACCAGCCAACGAGCCGCCGCAGCCGGCCAGCCGGCCAGGCGCAGCAGTGAATACCAGCCATCGCGTCGATCGTTCCCTATATTTCCTATCGATTTACTAGGGAAGTATTGACGGCGCCCGGCCGGGATGCGCAGGATGATGCACATGTGCCCCACGCAGCAACGACTCGTTCGTCGTCGGCATGTCGACTTTGGTCACGTCGTCAGCGCCGCCTGCTGTCGCGCGTAAGGCACGCGACTCGCACATCGCGCGTGCCGCTCCGCTCCTTCAGGTGAACTCACCCACCGCTCCCGACAGCCCAGCATCCTTCTGAAGGACGACCGCCATGACCACGGCACTTCCGGCTCAGCCCGCTCCCCCGCATTCGCCACTCCCCGACGTACGCCATCTCCGCCTGGTGGGCGACACTCCGCGGAGCGGCACCGGGGAACACGACGCACGTCCGCTCGTCGGCTATCTCCTGCTCGTCCCCGAGGGCACCGACCCCGCCGAGCTCTTCGCCAAGGACGGGGTACGGCCGGACCTCCGGCCGGTCACCTACGACGACTCGCCTCCCGCACCTCGGACGGGCGGCGACAGCATCCACGTCGACACCGCGCGGCATGTCGCGCAGGCGGACGGGCGTGAACTCGACCTCACCTACCTCGAGTTCGAGCTGCTGGCCCATCTCGTTCTGCGCCCCCACCAGGTGCACTCGCGCGAGCAGTTGGTGGCCAACGTATGGGGCTACGACCACATCGGCGACGGCCGCACCGTGGACGTCCACATCGCGCGCCTGCGCCGCAAGCTGGGCAAGGCTCACCAGCACCGGATCGTCACCGTACGACGCGTGGGCTACAAGTACGTGCCCGACCAGCCGACGAGCCCCGACGCCGCTCTCTGCGGCCGTCCTTGAGGAGACCAGTCCCATGGGCTTTGCCCCCGCGCCGTCCGGCCCCGCCCCGGAGTCCGAGCGGACCGCGACGGGCCGTGCGCACTGGCTGCGCGTGGCCCGCGAGACGGCGGACGACCTGGCCACGGACGCGGTGGTCCGGGAGCAGGCGGGCAAGGTCCCGTTCGACGAGGTGTCCCGGCTACGCGAGGCAGGCCTGCTGACACTGCTGATACCGGCCGAGCTCGGAGGCGCGGGCGAGGACTGGCCGACGGCCTACGCCGTCGTCCGGGAGATCGCCGCGGCCGACGGCGCCATCGGCCAGCTCCTCGGCTGTCACTACTTCATGTCGTGGAGCGCCGGGTTCCTCACCGAGCCCGCTCTCGCCGCGCAGGTCGGACGGCAGTCCGCGGCGGAGCAGTGGTGCTGGGGCGGTGGTTTCGCCCGTCAGGAACCACCTCTCGCACTGAACCGGACCGCCGGGGGTTACCTGCTGGACGGTCGGCAGAGTTACGTCACCGGGGTCCTGGTCGCCGACCGGCTCGTCGTACGGGCCGTGCGGACCGACACCGGCGAACCGCTCGCCGTGGTCGTCGATCCCGCCCGGCACGGCGTGGTGATCGACAGCGACGCCGACCCCTTCGGCCAACGGCTCGCGGCCGGCGGCAGAGTGGAGTTCGACGGCGTACCGGTCAGCACCGACGATGTCCTGGGCTCCCTGTCCACGGACGAGGACGCCCTCTCCCCCGTAGCCTCCCTGGCGTCACCGGTCGGGCGACTCGTGTCCGTCCAGCTCCGCCTCGGCATGGCCGAGGGAGTGCTCGCCGAAGCCCGTGAGTACAGCCGGGCGGGCCACTCCCCCTGGGATCCGGCCTGGCCGGCCGGCTCTCCGCAGGACCCGCAGGTGCTGACCACCTACGGGGAACTCACCGTCCTCACCCGCTCCGCGTCCGCGCTCACCGGTCAAGCTCTGGAAGCCTTGCAGGACGGGCTGGCGCGCGGCGAGGACCTCACGTACGACGAGTACGCGGAGATATCGGTCCTCGTGGCGATGGCCGAAGCCGCCGCCTCCAGGGCCGTGCAGGACTGCACCGCCCGCGCACTGGACGTCATCGGCGCCCGCTCCACGTCCTCACGGCTGGGCTTCGACCGCTTCTGGCGCAATGCCAGGACCCACACCTTGTACGAGCCCGTGGCCGACCGGCTTCGCGATGTCGGGGACTACTTCCTCAACGGAGCGCACCCCCCGTTCGTCCTGCCCGCCTGACCGCTCAAGGCCCTGCCTCGATCTCCGGCGACCTGAACCTTTGACTGCCGACCGAAACGGGCACCCGGCAGCCCACCCGCGGCGGACGCCGACCGAATTCGTACGGGATAATGAACGCATGCGGATCTCAGCCAGGGCGGACTACGCGGTACGTGCCGCACTGCAGCTCGCCGCGTCACGAGACGACGGGCCGCTGAAGGCCGAGGCCATCGCCGACGCCCAGGACATCCCACACAAATTTCTCGAAGGCATCCTGAACGACATGCGCCGGGGCGGACTCGTCCTCAGCCAGCGCGGCGGCAACGGCGGCTACCGGCTGGCCAAGCCCCCCGAGTCCATCAGCATCGCCGACGTCATTCGCGTCGTGGACGGACCGCTGGTCTCGGTCCGCGGGGTCCGGCCTCCCGATCTGTCCTACACCGGACCCGCCCAGTCGCTGCTTCCTCTGTGGATCGCACTGCGCTCCAACGTGCGCGAGATCCTCGAGGGCGTGTCCCTCGCCGACGTCGCGTCGGCCGAGCTGCCCGCCGGGGTATCCGCGCTGACCGACGCCCCCGGCGCCTGGACAAACCCCTGACCGCAGGGCCACTCCGAGCCTGATCTCACATGGTGAGATCAGGCTGTCCACTATATGAATACCCTCTTGGGGTGAACGCCACCTTCTGTCACGATCCCCATCAACCAGGTGGGAAAACTAGGGAACTGCGGGGTGGCCATGAGAACGCACAACCGCACAGACCGGTTGCTGCCCCTTCTGACCTCGCGTCGCCACATCGACCTCGGCCGTACGTCCAGCGCCATCTGTCGACCCGTCTGACACCGTCCGCGGAACCTGGTGGCTCACGCGGAAATCCGCTGCGCTCCCTGCCACCCCGCCCCTGTCGGCGGACCGGACGCTCTTCGACACTCCTCGGCCGACTGCGTCACCCGCACATCCGCTGACCGCATGCCTTCGGGCACGGCGTGGCTGTGCCGGCGACGCACCGACCACTCCGGCGGCACCCGCCACGTTCCGCTCCTCAGCCCGCGACGGCATTCCTGCCATCGAGGGCCGGGAGTGGAGTGCTGGTGCGCTGCGCGCCAATGGGCTTCGCGCCTCGCGTTTCCGAACCTCCTGACAACCCATCCCCTGAGAGGACACCTCCGTGTCTGCCGCACGACCGCTCACCACCCTGCGCACCATCGCCGCCATAGCCGCGCTTCCCCTGCTCGCTCTCACTGCCTGCGGTTACGGGTCCGAGTCGAAGGACAACGACACCTCGAAGGTGGCGGCCGAGGGCAAGAAGCTCTCCGCGGACACCGTGCGGATCGGCTACTTCCCCAACCTGACGCACGCCACCGCCCTCATCGGCGACCAGGAAGGCCTGCTGCAGAAGGAACTCGGCGGCACGAAGGCCACCTACTCCCAGTTCAACGCGGGCCCCGCCGAGATCGAGGCACTCAACTCGGGCTCCATCGACATCGGCTGGATCGGCCCCTCCCCCGCCATCAACGGCTACAGCACCACCGACGGCAAGGGCCTGCGGATCATCGGCGGCTCCGCCTCCGGCGGCGTGAAACTCGTCGTCAACCCCGACAAAGTCACGTCGCTGAAGGACATCAAGGGCAAGAAGATCGCCACCCCGCAGCTGGGCAACACCCAGGACGTGGCCTTCCTCAACTGGATCGCCGAGCAGGGCTGGACGGTCGACGCACAGAGCGGCAAGGGCGACGTCTCGGTGGTCCGCACCGACAACAAGATCACCCCGGACGCCTACAAGTCCGGCTCCATCGACGGTGCCTGGGTACCCGAGCCGACCGCCTCCAAACTCGTCGCCGAGGGCGGCAAGGTCCTCCTGGACGAGGCCGACCTGTGGCCCGACAAGAAGTTCGTCATCACCAACATCATCGTCTCCCAGACGTTCCTGGCCGAGCACCCGGACGTGGTGCAGGCGGTACTGCGCGGCTCGGTGAAGACCAACACCTGGATCAACGCCAACCCCGACCAGGCCAAGGCCGCCGCCAACACCAAGCTCCAGGAACTGTCCGGCAAGCCGCTGCCCGCCAACGTCCTGGACCCGGCATGGAAGTCGATCCAGTTCACCGACGACCCGCTGGCCTCCACCCTGAACACCGAGGCCGCCCACGCGGTCAAGGCAGGCCTGCTCAAGCAGCCGAAACTGGACGGCATCTACGACCTCAGGCCGTTGAACAAGGTCCTCACCGCCGAGGGCAAGAGCACCGTCGACGACGCCGGCCTCGGCGTCAAGTAACCCCGCACCCGCCCGGACACCCGCCCCCGTTATCCGCATCAGTTCCCAGGAGGTGACGACCATGGCAACCGCCCTCGCCAAGGCCGCCGACACGGCATCGTCGGTGGAGCACGCCGCGCGGATCGAGCACGTCTCGAAGTCCTTCACCACACCCGCCGGCCGCCAGCTCGTCCTGGACGACATCACCCTCGATGTCGCCCCCGGCGAGTTCGTCACCCTCCTGGGAGCCTCCGGCTGCGGCAAGTCCACCCTCCTCAACCTCGTCGCCGGCCTCGACCAGCCGTCGGCGGGCACGATCGGCACCGACGGCCGCCCGGCCCTGATGTTCCAGGAACACGCCCTGTTCCCCTGGCTGACCGCGGGCAAGAACATCGAACTCGCCCTGAAACTACGGGGTGTCACCAAGGCCGAGCGGCGCGACAAGGCCGAGGAGCTCCTGGCCCTCGTCCGCCTCAACGGCGCCTATGGCAAGCGGGTGCACGAGCTGTCCGGCGGGATGCGCCAGCGCGTGGCACTGGCCCGCGCCCTCGCCCAGGACAGCAAACTGCTCCTGATGGACGAGCCGTTCGCCGCCCTGGACGCGATCACCCGGGACGTGCTGCACGACGAACTGACCCGCATCTGGCGCGAGACCAGCGTGTCGGTGCTGTTCGTCACCCACAACGTCCGCGAAGCGGTACGGCTGGCCGAGCGGGTGGTGCTGCTGTCCTCCCGCCCGGGGCGTATCGCGCACGAGTGGACGGTCGACATCCCGCAGCCACGCCGTATCGAGGACTCCGCCGTCGCGGAACTGTCCGTCGAGATCACCGAACAACTGCGTGGGGAGATCCG
Source organism: Streptomyces sp. NPDC058697 (assembly GCF_042715345.1). Lineage (NCBI taxonomy): Bacteria > Bacillati > Actinomycetota > Actinomycetes > Kitasatosporales > Streptomycetaceae > Streptomyces > Streptomyces sp. NPDC058697. The sequence goes on along the minus strand of NZ_JBHXSU010000007.1, from coordinate 319,897 downwards.
CCGCCATGGCCAGCACTGACACCGGGGTCGACATCAAGAAGGACGACTCCCCGGCGGCCGGGGAGTCCCAGGACCCGCACGATCTCGCGGGACTGGAGGCCGGCCTCGACGCGCTGGATTCGGTGCGGGTCGACCGTACGCCGTTGCGCGAGACCCTGACTGGCAAGGTGCTCCCGCCCGTCGTCGCCGTGGCACTGGTGCTGGTCGTCTGGCAGGTCCTGGTCTGGGCGAAGGTCACCGACAGCTACAAACTGCCCGCACCGACGGCGGTGTGGAACGAAGTGACCGACGCCTGGCGCCAAGGCACATTGCTGGAGTACATCTGGACCAGCGTCTCGCGCGGCCTGCTCGGCTTCGCCATGGCCCTGGCGATCGGCACACCGCTGGGCCTGCTCGTCGCCCGCGTGAAGTTCGTCCGCGCGGCCATCGGCCCGATCCTGTCCGGCCTCCAGTCGCTGCCGTCCGTGGCCTGGGTGCCCCCCGCCGTGCTCTGGCTGGGCCTCAACAACTCGATGATGTACGCGGTGATCCTGCTCGGCGCGGTCCCCTCGATCGCCAACGGACTCGTCTCCGGCGTCGACCAGATACCCCCGCTCTACCTGCGGGCCGGCCACACCCTCGGCGCCACCGGCCTGCGCGGCACCTGGCACATCGTGATCCCCGCCGCACTCCCCGGCTACCTCGCCGGCCTCAAGCAGGGCTGGGCCTTCTCCTGGCGCTCCCTGATGGCCGCCGAGATCATCGCCTCCTCACCCGACCTGGGCATCGGCCTCGGCCAACTCCTGGAGAACGGCCGCACCGCCAACAGCATGTCCATGGTCTTCCTCGCCATCCTCCTCATCCTGATCGTCGGAATCGCCATCGACCTGCTCATCTTCAGCCCGCTGGAGCGGCGGGTACTGCGCAGCCGGGGCCTGCTGGTCACCAACTGAACAGACAGGATCGTGACCGGTGCGGTCAGCCCGTCCAGGGCTCCCACCGGTCTTCCTGCGCGGGGTCGATTCTGCTGCCCCACACCAGCGCCCCACCGATCAAGCCGGGCTTGTCCCGCGTGGCCAGGGCCGGGGCTTCGAGCATGTCGGCGGCCTCTTCCAAGTAGGTGACCAGCGTGTCGAGTTCTTCACCGGGGGCTTCGTTGTAGCGGGACCACCGACCCAGGTAGCCGGTCGCGGCATCCAGATACAGCCCCGAGGTGCCGTCGGCCGGACCCAAGGCGACAACCGGAATCCAGGTTTCCTTCCACACGGTGATCCGCTCGTCCTCGGGTCTATCGACGTTGAAGGTGTCCTCATGGGCCTGGCAGTCCCACTTCAACCGGTAGGTGGCGGTCACGGCGTCCAGAGTCATCAGAGCCCAATTTCCCGGAAGGCATCCCCTACCACCGGCCCCGTCGTCACCCGCGGTCAGCAGCCACAGGGCGTGCAGCTCGACGGGTATCCGGATGCCGAGGTCGACCTCCAGAGCGGCGATGGCGGTCGGGCCGGCGCCGGCCCGGAGCGCGGCGTAGGAATCGGGGGCGTTGCGCCGGAGCCAGCCGGTGACGCGCTGCCAGGCATGGGCGACCTCCCGTACGGTGACCGCGTCGGTGGCAGGGTCGCCAGACTGCTCCTCCTGCTGCTCCCGGTCCTGGGCATCCGCAACGGACTCGGCGGACTCGGCAGGCTCGGCGGGCTCGGCGGGCTCGGCGAACGAGATCGGGTTCACGTACCGGATCTCGATCCGGTCGGGCTCCCTGATGTAACCGATGGCCAGGGCGGGACAGTCCTCGAACAGGTCCCCGTCCACCGTCACGGTGAGGATGCCAGGCAGATTCGAGGGCCGGCCCATGTCCGGGTCGTCGGCCAACTGACCGGCCAGGACCTTCAGGGCGTAGGGCACACCGGTCCCGAGCCGGGTGGCGGTGTCGCGTACGAACGGGGGTAGCTCGACGTCCACGGCCTGGCGTCCCTTGCTGGTCGGATGGAAGGCGGGGCCCTTCGTCGTAGGGCTCGGCGGTCTTGATGCTTCCATGGATCAGAGAAGCACAGAGCCATTTCCAACTCGCCGCCGTCGACCACGAGTTGGGCAGCGTCGCGCCACGCCTCAGTGGCCGTCAGGCGCTCTCGGTGTCCGCCACAAGGATCGGATGGTCGACGTCAGCACCTTCATGGATGACCAGGTCCATGAGGTGGGGGAAGCGTTGGTCGAGGTCGTCCTTGCGCAGGGAGTTGACGCGGAGTGTGCCGACGTCGTGCTGCTGGATGAAGGCCGGCCTCGCGCGCTCGGGGAGTTCGCCGACCTCGACGCGAGGGCCGTCACCCGCCGCATCACCGTCCGCGTCGCGCAGAGCGGCGAGGAAGTGGCGATGCGCACGGCCGACCAGATCGCCGTCCAGGGCGTCCTGGAGTCCGGCACGGTCGTCTCCGCCCACTACCGCGGCGGGATGAGCCGGGGCACGAACTTCCTGTGGGAGATCAACGGCACCGAGGGCGACATCCAGATCACCGGACCCACCGGTCATCTTCAGATCGGGCCGATCACCCTTCGCGGCGCCCGCGGCGAGAACGGCGAACTGGCCGAGCTGCCCCTGCCCGCCACCTACGAGCTGCCCGCCCTCGCCCGACGCCCGGACCAGTCCGGCCTGCAGCGTCGGCCACGCCTACGCCGGCATCCGCGAAGACCTGGACCAAGGCACCCACCGAGTCGCCGACTTCACCCACGCCCACCGCCGCCAACAGCTCTTCGACCGCATCGAGCACGCCGCCAGGCGCAACTGACGCCCGGCCAGGACCAGATCGTGAGCAGTGCGGACAAGTGCGCTGCGTTCATGCGCAGTCGGGCAAGTCCTTCGGAGCCAGGTTCCACCTCTCCGTGTCCACCCATGCGACCTTGGCCGAGTCGGGTTTCCATTCCGAACGGGAGACGGCCCCTCCGCTGGTGCGGATCCAACTCCTGCCGTCGGGGTCCTCGAACTCCAGGCGAAGGCCGTCGAGATCGGCCTCGGTCAGCCGGGGCAGACCAGGGACCTGCAAGGCCATGCTCCGGAACAGTGCGGTGTCCGGAATGGTGATCTGCGTGCACGGCCTGATGGAGTTGAGGTCCCACCAGACACCGACGCGTCCCCTGAGGACGAGACGCATGCTCATCACACGGGCGCTGTTGCTGACCACGACCACGTTCGAGCCGGAGCGATAGAAGTCCACACGCTCTGCGTACGCTCTCTCCTGGTCCTCTTCCTCGCGCTGCTCCGCATTGATCTCACGCTGTTCCGCTCTGGCGTCGCGCTGTTCGGCTCTGCAGCCCAGGACCAGTCCGCCGAACGCGGCGGCGACCGTCACGACGGCGGCCACGGTCCGGCCGATTCGCACGATCTTCGACTCCGGTGCCCCGGAATCCGGCCTCGGCCCGTTCTCATCCTGATTCGGCAGAGCTTGATTCTCCGGTGCGGCCATCACGAGGACGTATCCAGCCGCCTGGGGCTTCATGCCCGCTGACCTGGATCGTTTGAAAGGCTTCGGTGCTGCCCGTATCAGCGCTGATTCTTCTTACCAATTTTTCATAGGGTGCCTATGTAAATGCGCGATACTTGATGACTGTGGATCAGTCGCATTCGGAGGACCGCCTCCAGGAAACCGCGCGGGCGCTGGCCGACCTGGCCTCTGTTGTGGTCAGAGCTGTGACGGACCGGCGGGGTATGAGCTTCACCGCCGCCTCCGCCCTAGCCCGGCTGGAGCGGGAGGGTCCGGCCCGGCTGACCGCGCTGGCGGCGGCGGAAGGCGTCACGCAGCCGTCGATGACCCAGCTGGTGCAGCGCTTGGAGCGTCAGGAGCTGGCGCTGCGCATCGACGACCCGGAGGACGGCCGGGTCACCCTGGTCGCCATCACGGACACCGGGCGGGCGGTTCTCGCCGAGCGTCGACAAGAGCGTGACACCCGCTTGGCCGCCCTGCTGTCCTCCCTTCCCGACAAGGAGCAGCAAGCCTTGGCAGCAGCGATGCGGACCGCCCTGCCGCTCGTGCAGCGGATGCTCCAGGACGACGGAACACAGCAGAGTCCCCTCCTCGAACAGGGCAGCGCCGGGAGCGAGCGATGACCGCCGAGCAGTCCCACGTACCCGCTGCCGAACCCGGGAACGGCGACCGCAGAACGTGGATCGGCGTGGATCATCCCCGCTACAAGTGGGTCGCGCTGACCAACACCACCGTGGGCATGCTGCTGGCCACGATCAACAGCTCGATCGTGCTGATCTCGCTGCCCGGGATCTTCACCGGCATCCGGCTCGATCCGCTGGAGCCCGCGAACGTGAGCTATCTGCTGTGGATGCTGATGGGGTACATGCTCGTCACCGCGGTGCTGGTGGTCGCTCTCGGCCGGCTCGGGGACATGATGGGCCGTGTCCGTATCTACAACGCCGGCTTCCTGATCTTCACGCTCACCTCGGTGGTCCTGTCCCTCGACCCCTTCCACGGCGGGAGCGGGGCGCTGTGGCTGATCGGCTGGCGCATCGTGCAGGCGGTCGGCGGCTCGATGCTGATGGCCAACTCCGCGGCCATCCTCACCGATGCCTTTCCCGCCCGTCAGCGCGGCATGGCCCTGGGCGTCAACATGGTGGCGGGCATCGCCGGGTCGTTCTTCGGCCTGGTGCTGGGCGGGGCCCTCGTGACGTGGAACTGGCGCTCGGTCTTCTGGGTCAACGTACCCATCGGCCTGATCGGCACGGTGTGGGCGTACAAGTCGTTGCACGAGACGGGCGTGCGCAGGCCGGGGCGGATGGACTGGTGGGGCAACATCACCTTCGCCGTCGGGCTGAGTGCCCTGCTCGCCGGTATCACCTACGGCATCCAGCCCTACGGCGGCCACACCATGGGCTGGACCAACCCGTGGGTGCTGGCCGGGCTGATCGGCGGGGTCGCCATGCTCGCGGTCTTCTGCGTGGTCGAGGTGAGGGTCGCCGAGCCGATGTTCCCGCTGCGCCTGTTCCGCAACCCGGCGTTCGCGGGCGGCAACGCGGCCACTCTGCTGGGCTCGATCGCGCGCGGTGGCCTGCAGTTCATGCTCATCATCTGGCTGCAGGGCATCTGGCTTCCCCTGCACGGCTACGACTACGCCGACACCCCTCTTTGGGCCGGCATCTACATGCTGCCGCTGACCGCGGGATTCCTGATAGCCGGGCCCATCTCCGGAGCGCTGTCCGACCGGTTCGGTGCCCGGCTGTTCGCGGCATCCGGCTTCGCGGTGATGGCGGCGTCATTCGCGGGACTGCTCATGCTGCCCAGCGACTTCTCGTACGGGGTGTTCGCCGCGCTGATCTTCCTCAACGGGGTCGGCGGTGGCCTCTTCGCGGCGCCGAACACGTCGATCGTCATGTCGAACGTCCCGGCCGACGCCCGCGGTGCCGCTTCCGGAATGCGCGCCACGTTCCAGAACGCCGGCATGGTGCTGTCCATGGGCGTGTTCTTCTCGCTCATGGTGGCCGGCCTCTCCAGCACGCTGCCGCACACCCTGAGTTCGGGCCTCACCGCCCAGGGCGTCCCGGCACACGCCGCCCACACCGTCGCCGAACTGCCCCCGGTGGGCGTCCTGTTCGCGGCTTTCCTCGGCTACAACCCGATCCAGCACCTGCTCGGCCCCGACGTCCTCGGCCACCTCTCGCCGACTGCCTCGGCGCACCTCACGGGGCGTGAGTTCTTCCCGCACCTGATCTCGGAGCCGTTCCACGACGGTCTGGTCATCGTCTTCTCCCTCGCCATCGCCATGTCCCTGGCTGCCGCGGCCGCCTCACTGATCCGTGGCCGCACCCAGGCATTGCCCACCTCGCCGACATCCGTGACGCCGACTGCCGCGGCGCCCGCTCAGGCGGCCGTTGAGGCCGGTTCGGCCACGCCACCCGCCCTGCGACTGCGCGGCCGGGTACGCGGCAGTGCCGGCGAGCCGCTGGCCCACGCCACCCTCACACTCGTAGACCGCTACGGCCACCAGAAGGACATCGTCAGATCGGGTCAGGACGGAACGTACGAGCTGACATCAGCGGAACCGGGTTCGCACATGCTGGTCGTGTCGGCCAAGGGGCACGAACCTCGCGCCGTGCAGGTCACCACGGGAGCGGAACCGGTCCTTTCGGACCTCGCCCTGACAGCGGTCTGCGGTGTGCAGGGGACCGTGCGTCAAGCGCACACCGACCACACCCCCGACTGACGGACACCTGCGTCCCGGCTCTCCGTCAGCCGCTCGACCCGCAGTCGAATACGCCGTGGAGGGACAGGGGTTCAGCGTGTCTTCCGTGTGACATGGCGCGACAGTCGGTCTCTTGGCCACTGCCTGGAACGTCGTTTGGTCTGGCGGGGTATCAGCAGGGTGACGCGGGTTCCCTCACCGGGGGCGGAATCAACGCTGAGGTGTCCGTTCAGCAGGTGGCCGCGCTCTCGCATGGCCGACAGCCCGGTGCCGGTGGAGACCACCGTGCGGAGTGCGGATCGGTCGACCGGTGCGGAAGGTTGCTGGTCCATCCCGCGGCCGTTGTCCCTGACCGCCACACTGATCGCGCGGTCGTCGCTGTCGAGTTCCACGAGCAGGCGGCTCGCCCGAGCGTGCTTGACGGCGTTGTTCACCGCTTCCTGCACGATGCGGTAGACGTGGGCCTGGGCCTCCGGCGACAGTTCGTCCTCGATCCCGGGCCACTCCGCCCCGACGCGCAGTTCGACGCTCAGCCCGAAGGTCTCCTCGGTGCGGCGGCACAACGTCTCGAGAGCGGGCGCGAGTCCGAACTGGTCGAGGGCGAAAGGCCGCATTTCCAGGATCAGATGTCGCAAGGATGTGATCTGGTTCGCGATCAGGCTCCGCGCCTGGTCGATGGCCTCGTTCATGGCGGCAGGCCGGCCCGTGCCGGTAGCGGTGGACAGAACGATCTGAACAGCGGCCAGTTCCTGAAGGGTCTCATCGTGCAACTCGCGGGCCCAGCGCCGACGTTCTCGTTCTTCGCCGTCGCTGCGGGCCTGAGCGCGCTCCCGCGCGAGACTGTGGCGGCGCGCCACCGCACTGCGGCCCAGCATGACCGCACAGCCGATCAGCAGGAGTGGCACGATGTTCAGGCCGTTGAAGAGCGGCTCTTTGGTCATGCGAGCCAGCTGTGACACGGCGAGGATGAGTGCGAGCCCGCACAGGGCCGCCAGCCATGCCCTCCGGACGGCGTTGCTCAGTGCCGCTGCGACGATGAGGACGACGGCGGCGCCGAGGGAGAAACGCATCACCCAGCGAGGCTGCTGCTGGAGGACCTCGACCGCGAAAGCGACGACGAGCAGCGCTGCGCCGGTGGCCTCCATGATCGGGCCGGCCTTGGCTCGCAGCGTGCCGTTCATCCCAGCAGCCCGCGCTCGCGGGCGGCGGCGATGAGTTCCGCCCGTGTCTCGGTCCCGAGCTTGTCCCGAATCCTGGCGCGGTGCGTCTCCACTGTCCGAACGGAGACGTAGAGACGTCGCGCGACCTCCCGGTTGGTGTGACCCAGGGCGAGCAGTGAGAGAACCCGAAGCTCGCGTGCTGTCAGAGTGACATCCCCGTCGGTACCGGGAGCGTCGGCGTCCGCGACGGCCAGTCGGGCGCCCATGGCAGGTTGGAGGTAGACGGCTCCTCGCGCGACTTGCCGAGCCGCACCGACCAGTTCCTCCGCCGCCTCCTTGAGCAGATATCCGGTCGCTCCGGTCCGCAGGGCCGCGCGGGCGAACGCGGGATCCTCCTGCATCGTGAGGATCAGAATGCGGGTACCGGGTGAGGCCGCGAGCAGGTCGGGGATCGTGGGCAGGCTGGACCGGCCCGCCATGGTGAGGTCCAGGACCAGCACGGACGGCTGCTCCTTCGCCACGGCTTCCGCGGTCTCCGGGACCGTCGAGCTCTCGGCGACGATCTCGAAGGACTCGTCCCGGGACAACAGCGCGCGCAGGCCCGCACGGACCACGGGGTGGTCGTCGGCGATCACCACGCTGAGACGTGCCACAGCCTCCACTCCCTGCTCAGCGCGGTCGGCATTCATGGGAGCAAAGGTACTGCGTGCAGCCGGTCGGCCAGGGCCCCAGGGGATGGGCTGAGCGATCGGGTGAACCCTGAAGCGGCGGTTGCCCGAAACGGCGGTTGCGGGAAACCCGCAGGACGACTGCGGAAGGACACTGAGGCCCCGAGAGCGTCGGAGCACCACGATGGCTGGTGAGAGACCTCGGTCGGGCGTGAAGCGCCCGGGCCGGCCGACACGGACAGAACGGTGCACAGATGATCGACAGGCGTACCTTCGGCAAGGTCATCGGCGCGGGCGCGGCGGGAACAGCCGCGGCGTCACTGATCGGCCCGAACAGCTCCGCGGCAGCAGCGTCTTCGTCGTCCGGGCCCGGCGCCGAAGGGGCGGCGACGCCGCTGACGCCGGGCACGGGCAGCGGGTCCTTCCCGGCGCTGAAGCAGGTCAGGGCCGGCGAGCTGAACGTCGGCTACGCCGAGGCCGGCCCTGCCGACGGACCCGCCGTCATCCTCCTGCACGGGTGGCCGTACGACATCCACAGCTACGTGGAGGTCGCGCCCCTGCTGGCGGCCAAGGGCTACCGCGTCATCGTTCCCTACCTGCGCGGACACGGCACGACGACCTTCCTCTCGTCGACCACGTTCCGCAACGCGCAACAGTCGGTGATCGCCTACGACATCATCGCCCTGATGGACGCCCTGAGGATCAAGAAGGCCGTGTTCGGAGGCTTCGACTGGGGATCGCGGACCGCCGACATCATCGCCGCCCTCTGGCCGAAGAGGTGCAGGGCTCTGGTCTCCGTGACCGGTTACCTGATCACCAACCGGGAGAAGAACAAGCAGCCGCTGCCGCCTGCGGCCGAGTGGGCATGGTGGTACCAGTACTACTTCGCGACAGAGCGCGGCGCGCTGGGCTTCGAGCAGTACCGGCACGATTTCACGAAGCTCATCTGGCACAACGTCTCCCCGTCGTGGAACTTCGACGACGCCACGTTCGACCGCACCGCCGCGGCCTTCGACAACGAGGACTACGTCCCCATCGTGATTCACAACTACCGCTGGCGGCTGGGCCTGGCCGAGGGCGACCCTCGCTACAACGCCATCGAGGCCCGCCTCGCCGCAGCGCCGGACATCGCGGTGCCCACCATCACTCTCGACGGGGAGCTGGACCCCTTCACCCCGGCCGGCGACGGCGCGGCATACCGGGCCAAGTTCACGGGCCCCTACGACCACCGGACGCTCAAGGGAATCGGCCACAACGTGCCCCAGGAAGCGCCCGAAGCCTTCGCCCAAGCCGTCCTGGACGTCGCCCGGTTCTGACCTTGTCCGTGCGGGGTCAGCTGCCACGGCGGAGGGCTGACGTGGTCTTCCCGGTGCGTTCGCGAAGGAGTACTCGGAGGGTGTTGGGGTGTTCGTAGCCGACTTTCCTGGAGATGGTCTCCAGGGAATGGTGTACGCGGCCTGCGAGGGGCGTTCGTCGACCACGAGGTAGCGGGCGACCAGGTCGGCGAGCGCGGGGCTGCTGGCCCGGACGATCGCCGGCGCGAGGTCCACGTGGCCGAAGGCCGCACCGGCGGTGATGCCGCCGTCCGAGGTGATGAGCATCCGGCTGTGATCCAGCTCGACCTTGCCGCGAGGCTGCGTGGCGCGCAGGAGTTGGCCGAGCAGGAGGAAGGCACGGTGGCGTGGTACGCGTTCCGTGAGAACGCCACCACCTTCGGGGTGTTCGACACCTTCGAGGACGAGCAGGGACGCGAGGCGCACCTCGCGGGCCGGATCGCCGCCGCCCTCGGTGAGGCCGCCAGGACCAGCTCAGCGCGCCGCCGGTGATCGCCCAGATCGACCTGCTGGGGGCCAAGGTCTCCTGCCCGGCCCGGACGCCAGCAGTTACGCGGTCAAGGAAGTGATGGGGACCATGGCCGCTGTCCACACCGCGGCCGTGAACGCCAACGGCCGGGACGGCCGTGCCGTCACCACCGACGAACACCTCGATGTACGCCGGGCGTTCCCACCAGCTCTTGGCGGCGACGGCCAGGACACGAATCCCGAACAACTCTTCGCGGCGGCCCGCCGCCTGGGGCGCTCGCGCCCGACAAGAGAGTTACCCGCCAACGGCTCACCCGACAAGTGGCCAGGCGGTTGTGCGATGTGACGGCGACACCATGCCGTCGCCCTATGGAGGAGACAGATTTGACCAGCGTACGAGCGTCGGCAGCGGCTCAGGACTATGAGCGCATGATGGGCATGGTCACGGGGTTCTGGGTCACTCAGACGGTTCGGGCCGCCGCTTTGTACAACGTGGCCGACCACCTCACGGCGGGAACCGACACCGCCGAAGCGATTGCCACAGCGGAGTCCATTGACCCCGACGCGGCCCGCCGCCTGCTGCGCACATGTGCTTCCTTGGGGCTGATGACCTCGGAAGACGGACGCCACTTCACCGGCACGTCCCTGCTGAGCACACTGCGCCAGGACGACCCCAATTCGCTACGCCACTTCGCCATCTCCCAGTCGGCACCGGGCCATTGGCTGACGTGGGGCAGGTTCCCCGAGGCCGTCCGAACGGGCCGGCACCAGGTCACGGCGGCCCATGGCGAGGCGAACATCTTCGACTACTTCGCCAAGCACCTCGACGAAGCGTCCTCCTTCACCGAGTCCATGAGCAACCTGTCACGTGCCGCCGCCCTCGACATCGCCGCCGTGCTCGACACCAAGGGCGTAAATCTCGCTCTGGACATCGGCGGAGCCGGCGGAGACGTCATCCGGGCCATGATGCGGGCGAACCCCGAACTCCACGGCGGAGTGTTCGACCTGCCCCACATCGTCCCGGCGGCCGCCGAAGCGGCCAAGGCCGAGGGACTCGATGGGCGCTTCACCACCATCGGCGGGGACTTCTTCGGGTCGGTCCCGGCGGCGGACCTCTACGTCCTCAAGTACATCCTGCACGACTGGGACGACGCGAGCTGCGTCCGCATTCTTCAGAACTGCCGGGCACACCTGGCGGAGGGCGGGCGCATCGCCGTCATCGATCACCTTGTCGGGGAGGTGGGCCGGCCCGGACTCGCCCCGCTGATGGACATGAATATGCTCGGCATGACGGGCGGCAGGGAACGTCAAGTCGCCGAATTCGACGCCCTGTTCACCGCCTCCGGCCTGCGTCGCGTCAAAACGACTTCCGCAGGAGCATTCGCCGTCATCGAAACACAATCCACCACCACCTGACCCCGCGTGCGGCGAGCGGCCCGGCCCGGCCCGGCCCGGCCAGAGGGCAATGACCACCTCGACCGCTCGTTCTCACCTGAGGCCACGTGAAAAGGTGCCCGGCTGGGAGAAAACCCGCCGGGCACCCTTCCGCGATCACTGTTCCCGGTGTTGCGGACCACCGGGCGAGGTGCCTACCGCCTCATCGCGACGTCAGGCCGGAGATGCGCCACAGACCGCCGCCGGCACCACCGGCTGTGTACGCGTCTCCGGACGCCGCCAGCGAGAAGCTGAAGCTGTTGATCCCGACGATGTTGGTGACGTGGGACTGCACGCCGGTGGCAGCGTTCACCCGCTTCACCTCGTTGGCCACCATGAAGTAGACCAGGCCGTCGCCGCCGACCGAGATCGACGTGGGTTCATAAGCCTGGGTGACCAGCGTGCGCGTCGTACCGGTGGCCACGTTCGTCTGCAGAATGCGGCCGGTCATCATGTCCGCGCTGTAGGCAAGTCCCGCCTTGTCGAACGCGAGACCGTAGGAAAAGCCGAGCCCCGTGGCCACCACACGCGCCACCCCGCCGTCCGGGACGGCGACGATCGCTCCGTCGGCGTCGGTGACATAGGTGGTGGTGCCGAAGCGGGCCACGCCGAAGAGCGCGGGCAGGCCGGCGGCCAGGGTACGGCGACTGCCCGTGGCGAGGCTGACCTCCTGAAGCGTGCCGTCGAAACTGGTGATGTACGCGCTGCCGTCGGCGACGGCCACGCCGCGCAGGTTGCCCAGACCGGTGGTGATGGTGGTGAGCGCGCCGGTGGCCAGGTCGAGCTTGAGCAGATCGCCTCCCGAGTACGCCAGATACACCGCGCCCGCGTTGTCGGGGGCGATGGCGACCGGGGAGCCGGCCGCCGGCGCGATCCGTACGCAGTCCGCGGACGGGCACGTGACGTCACCCACCGCCGCAACTGCCGGAGCGGCGAGGGTCATTGTCGCGCCCGAGGCCAGTAACGCGCCGAGGGCCAGCGCCACGCCCAGCGCCCGCCCGCGTCGGGTGAGCGAGCGGGCGGGACGGTCGAGCGGGAGTCGTGTCGCGGTCCTAGATCTCATCATTGAGTCCATCCGTTCCTGTCCGTCGACGATCGGTGGGCCCACGGGATCGCCGCAGGCACTGCACTGGCTACGTACGGGGGTACGGGGAGGTTCACCAGACGACGTCCCGCTCTGAACTACGACGCCCCCACAGCTCACAGTTGTGGGGGCGTCAGCCTCAAGGGCACGGATGGTTTTTCAGTGCTCCCGGCGCAGGAAGTCGACGACCAGGTCCGTTGTCGCCTGCGGCTGCTCCTCTGTGATCCAGTGCCCGCAATCCGGGATGACCGCGTCTTCGACGTTGTCGGCGACACACTGCAGCACCTCGCCGATCCCAGGGCCGAAGGTGGCTTCGCCGCCGAAGGCCAGGACCGGCATCTGAAGCTTGCCCTGCGCGAGGAACGTCCTGTTGTCGGCCGCGTCCTGGGTGAACGCCAGGAACTGGGCGAAGCTGGCTCGCATGGCCCCGGGTTGCGCGTAGAGCGCCGCGTAGTGCTCGCGCTTGGCTTCGTCGAACCGCTTCGGCTCCACGGAGAGTTCGTTCCAGAAGCGGTCGAGATAGATGCGCTCGCGGCCGGCGACCAGGCGCTCCATGTCGTGACCGCCGAAGCCGAAGTGCCACATGGTCGGATCCTGGGTGATCTGGTCCCAGGGCCCGATGCCGGGCAACGGTGCGTCGATCGCCACCCATCGGCTCACACGCTCGGGGTGGGTGGCGACAGCGGCGAAGCCGACCATGATGCCGATGTCGTGCGTCACCAGTTCGATCGTGTGCACTCCCAGGGCGTCCAGGACGCCCCACACGTCCGCCGCCTGGTTCTTCTTGTCGTAGCCGCCGTCGGGCTTCGACGAGAGACCCAGCCCACGCAGGTCGGGCGCGATCACCATGTGGTCCTCGATGAGTGCACTCGCCAGGTGACCCCACATGTCACCCGTTGTGCCAAAGCCGTGCAGCAGGACGACCGCTGGACCATGCCCGCCGACGCGTACGTGGATCCTGGCGCCGTTGGTTTCGATCTCACGCGACTGCATGCCGACCGGAAAGGGGTGGATGCCATCCTGACGTCCGTTGTCGTTCATGGCTGTACTCCAGATTTGAAGGGAACAGGGCTCCCACGGCGAGGGCGGCCCGGCGACAAAGCGGCGTATGGCAACCCCGCCTGGACGGCACGGCCCCCTGACTGTGCGCACTCATGGCGCGTCCTCGTGAGGAACTGGATCAGAAGCGGTCGCGAATCCGCGTCGTGTCTCCGAACATAGCCGACCGGTTAACTAGGTTCCATCGCGTGCCGAGTACCGTTCCCACGCGGCCAAGCCGCTGACCTGCGATGGAAGGAAGGGGCTACCAGCAGGGAGGAAGCTGGTCGTGACTCGGGCCGCCCGGAGCACGAAGTTGGACCCATCGGTTCCTGCCTTACTGTCAGCGCAGGTCGAGGCGCATCAGGATGCGGGGGTGACCGGCCAGTACCGAGGTGGTGTCGGCGGCGTGGGTGAACCCGGCGCGTTCGAAGTTCTTCCGGAGCCCCGCGTACGCCATCGTCATGTCGACCTTGGCGTCGCCGTTGTCGAGGGGGTAGGCCTCGATCACCGGTGCGCCCTGGTCGCGGGCGTATTCGACCGCCCCGGCGATGAGAGCGTGCGAGATCCCCTGCTTCCGATGGCCGGGACGTACGCGGATGCACCACAGCGACCAGACCGGGAGGTCGTCGACGTGCGGGATCTTGCGGTTGCGCGCGAACGAGGTGTCCGCGCGCGGCGCCACCGCGGCCCAGCCCACCGGCTCGTCGCCGTCGTAGGCGAGCACTCCCGGAGGGGGTCCCGTACGGCACAGTTCGGCGACGTATTCGCCTCGGGCAGGCCCGCGAAGCTCGTTGTTGAGCTTGGACGGGATCCGGTAGCTCAGGCACCAGCAGACGTTCGCCCCGGGTGACTTCGGGCCGACCAGGGCGCGGACGTCCTCGAAGACCGCAGCCGGGCGCACTTCGATGGTCATGACATCACGATGGCACGGCGGGCGCGGTGACGCCGTGCGACCTTCCGGCGGCACGGGCCCGGTCCAGATCCAGATCCAGATCTGGTTCCGGTTCCGGTTCCGGTTCCGTCGGGTCTATGACACGTTCGCCTGTCCCGGGCGGTCAGCGGGCGTCCGAGTCCTGGTGGGCCGTGTCCCATGCCTGGTGGGAGGCGGCGATGGCAGGCCGATGGGCGATCGACCAGTCGGCGAGAGCCTTTACGAGGTGAGTCAGGCTGTGTCCCATCTCGGTCAACTCGTACTCGACCTGAGGCGGGATCGTCGGATACACCGTGCGCTTCACCAGACCGTCGCGCTCAAGTCGGCGGACGGTGAGCGTGAGCATGCGCTGCGATATGTCGCCGGGGATGGCGCGCTGGAGTTCCTTGAATCGGCGGATACCGGAGGCGAGTTCGACCACCACGTAGACGGACCACTTGTCGCCGAGCCGGTCCAGCACGTCCCGGACACCGCACTCGTCCTGGGGTGTCTCGCAGGCGATCACGGGCTCGGCAATCACCGGGGCGGTCGCCGGGCTGGTTACCGCGGTGTGCCCTGCTGACATGAATGTGCCTCCTTATGCGATCGAGTTCCTCTGCTGAGGATGGAACCACACAGCTCAGGAGGGACTTCCCATGATTCTGGTCACCGGCGCCGCCGGGGCACTCGGACAGCTCGTCGCCCAGCAACTGGCGGCGCGCGACGACGTGGTGCTCGGCACCCGCACACCCCGTTCCGCGGGCGAGCGCCGCGTCGACTTCGACGATCCGGCATCGCTCGACTTCTCGGGCGTGGACACCCTGCTGCTGATCTCCGCGGGATTCGGCGAGGACGACGTGGTCGTCGCCCGTCACGACGCGGCCGTCACAGCGGCCGAGAAGGCAGGCGTACGGCACATCGTCTACACCAGCCTGAGCGGCGACGGCGACCACCTCGCCTACGCACTCCCCCATCGCTGGACCGAACACAGAATCCACCGGAGCAGCCTGGAGTGGACCGTCCTGCGCAACGGCCTGTACGCCGAGTTCCTCGCCGCCATCGCCGCCCCGGGCTCCGACGGGACGATCACCGCGCCGCTCGGCGCGGGGCGCCTGGCCGCCGTCGCCCGTGAGGATCTCGCCGAGGTGGCCGCTCGCGTGGTGAGCGCCCCGGAGCGGCACGCGGGCCGCACGTACGAGCTTGTCGGCGAGGAAGCTCTCGGCGGTACGGAGTTGGCCGCGGCTGTCGGCGGCTCCTACGAACCCGGCTCACTCGCCCGAGCCCGGGAGGCGATCGCTGCGGCCGGGGAGGCGCTGCCGTACCAGTTGCCGATGCTGGTGGGGACGTATTCGGCGATCGCGGGCGGCTTCCTGGACGGCACGGGCATCGAACACAACGCGCTGCGCGGGCTGTTGGAGCGGGATCCGCGGTCCGCGCTGGAGACGTACGTGGCCTCGGTCGGTGCGGCCCACTCGGCGCCGTAGACCGATTCGGACTGGCACCACCCGCCCCAACGGCCGCTCCCAGCCCTGTCGTTGGGGTACGGAGCATCGACGTCAGACCGCCTCGTGCTCGGTGAAGTGACCGGCGCGTGCGCGCCAAGATCCCGATCCTCGGGCTAGCGGTGTGCGAGGCCCTCGATCATCAGGGCCAGGGTGAAGTCGAAACGGTCGTGGCCCTCGCCGGCGGTGAGCTCGGCGGCGTGGCGGGTGGTGTGGGGGAAGGCCTCGGCGGGCAGGGCGGCGAACCGGCGTAGCAGTTCGTCGCGGTCGTGGACCCAGACAGCGTCGTCATCTGCTGATCGCCGGCGCGCGATCGATACCTCAAGGCAGTAGGCAGCCACGTACAGCAAGAGGGCGTCGATCCCCCACGCGGCGGCCTGCGGGGCGACGCCGCCGGCGAGCAGGATCGCCAGCATTCCTTCGCTCACGCGCACGGTCTCGAGGTCGGTGGGTGCCATGGCGAGCGCGGCGCGGGAGATTCCGGGGTACTTCAGGTACTGCTCGCGAATCTGGGTGCACACTCCGCGGATCTGCTCCCGCCAGGCCGCGGGGTCGGGCTCGGGCAGGACGAGCTCGGCGCACAGCCGCCCGATGAGCAGCTCGTCGAGGTCGGCCTTGTTCACCACGTGGGCGTAGAGCGAGGCGGGTCCGGTGTCGAGCACGGTGGCCACGCGACGCATGGTCAGTGCCTCGTAGCCCTCTGTGGCGATGACGCCCAGAGCGGTGTCGATGACCTGCTCCACGGTGATCGGGGCCTTGCGGCGCCGCGGCCTGGGGCTTGCTTCTGCCTCGGGGTTCGGCGGCTGGTGGCGCGCCGCGCGTCGCTCTCTCGGGTTCACGCAGCCATCATAGCTTGACGCGAACAGTGTTCGTGAGTAGAACAGTGTTCGTGACAGTAAATGCGAAGCATGACGTGGACGTGACCGTGGTGGGAGCCGGACCGGTGGGCCTCGTGCTCGCCGCCGAGCTGGCGCTCTCCGGGGCGACGGTGCAGGTGATCGAGCGCCTCGCCGAGCCCGCCGAGGCGATGAAGGCGGGGTCGATCAACGTGCCGACGGCCGAGGCGCTCGACCGCCGCGGCCTGCTGCCTGCCGCCGAACAGGTGCAGCGGGAGATGCTTGAACGGGTCGGGTCGTTCGCTCGCAAGGCCGACGACGAGCGGCCCGGTGGCGGCCGGCGGCCCAGCGGCGAGCAACAGCGCGGTGGCGGCCGGCGAGCACCTGAGTCGCGGTTCACCGGGCATTTCGCGGGGATGGTCCTCGACGCCGACCTCGTGGACTGGTCCGATGCCGACCTCGCCGCGCACACCGCGGCCGCCGGAGCGAGGATGGTGCCGCAGCGTGAGCTGGAGGAGCTGTTGGCCGGCCATCTCGCGCGGCTCGGCGTACCGGTGCGTCGCGGAGTGGAGGTCACGGCACTCGAAGACACCGACGACGGCGTGCTCGTCGGCACCACCGCCGGCCCGGTGCGTACCGGGTGGCTGGTCGGGTGCGACGGCGGGCGCAGTACCGTGCGCCGCCTCGCGGGCATCGACTTCCCCGGCACCGACCCCGAACTCACCGGGCACCTGGCGCTCGTCGACATCGCCGACCCGGAGAAACTCGCGGACGGATGGGTGTGGTCGACCCATGGGGCGTACCGCTACGGGCCACAGCCCGGGCGGGTGGTCACCGTGGAGTTCGACGACGCTCCGGCCGACACCGCCCACGCTCGGCGTCGCTCGCGCGGAGGGACCCCCATGGCGCCGGTCACCCTGGACGAGGTGCAGGCCAGTCTGCGCCGGGTCTCGGGCACCGACGTCACACTGACCGCGCTGCGCGGCGCCGCGTCCCGCTGGACCGACAACGCCCGCCAGGCCGCGGCCTATCGGTCGGGGCGGGTGCTGCTGGCCGGCGACGCCGCGCACGTGCACTCGCCGTTCGGCGGTCAGGGGCTCAATCTCGGGGTCGGCGACGCGATGAACCTCGGGTGGAAGCTCGGTGCCGTGGTCGCCGGGTGGGCACCCGAAGGGCTGCTCGACACCTACGACGCCGAGCGTCGTCCACTTGGTGCCTGGGTGCTGGACTGGACACGGGCCCAGATCGGAGTGATGCGCGGGGACGCCAAGGCGGCCGCGCTCCGGGAGGTCGTGGCCGATCTGCTGGGCACCCGGGACGGCACGACCTACGCGGTCAAGAAGATCGCCGGAGCCGACCAGCGCATCGACCTGCCCGGCGACCACCCACTGATCGGCCGCTATGTCCCCGACGTATGGCTGAAGGACGGCTCCCGTCTGGTCGACCACGGACACAACGGCGGATTCCTGCTGCTCGACCGCACTCCGGACGGCACATTCGCCCGCCTCGCCGAGGCCTGGGCCGGGCGGGTGACCAGCGTGACCGATGCCCACACGACGCCGACCGGGCTGTTGGTGCGCCCGGACGGGGTGGTCGCCTGGGCCTCCGACACGACCGACATCGGCGCCGACACCGCCGTCACAGGCCTCGAATCCGCGCTGCGCCGATGGGCCGGCGCGCCGAAACCCACCGGCCTCAGTGGCTGAGCGGTCGCTCCGCGGTCGCGGCAGGCCATGACGGACAACTGCGTGCGCTCGTCGGCCGCCCGCTGACCGACACCTGGCTGGGCCGGGCGGTGTTGCGGATCGCTGCTCAGCTGATCCGCCAGAGACGGAGCTTCTCAGGGTTTCGCACCGCCCAGATGTGCCTGATCCGGTCGCCCGCGATCTCGAACGCGAACACGGTCGCGATATCGCCGTCCTGCTGCGCCACCAGGCCGGGCAGGCCGTTGACCGTGCACTCCAGGAACGTCGTGCGGTGGCCCGCCACCCGGGCGATCTCGGCGTAGGCACGTGCGATCTGCTCACCGCCCACGATCGGGAGCAGGTGGGTGACGGCCAGGCCGCCGCCGTCGGCGGTCGCGGTGGCGTCGGGGTCGAGCAGGCCAATGAGGGCGTCGATGTCCTTGGCCTCCCACGCCGTTCTGAACTGCCCGACGATCCTGGCCTGTTCGGCACTCGGGCGTGCCGGGGTCCGCGCGGTACGGATGCGACGGCGGGCGGACGAGGCCAGTTGGCGGCAAGCCGCCGGTGTGCGGCCGACGATCTCGGCGACCTCGCCGAAGGGGTAGCGGAAGACATCGTGCAGGACGAACGCGACGCGCTCGGCCGGGGTCATCGAATCGAGGACGACCAGGAAGGCCATCGTCACCGACTCGTCCAGGGTGACCCGATCTGCCGGGTCGATGCCGTCGGCGCCGCGGCGCCCGGTGATCCACTCCGTGGTCTCCGGCAGCGGTTCCGGGATCCAGTCGCCCACGTACGTCTCCCGCCTGGCCCGCGCCGAGCCGAGCAGGTTCAAGCAGATGCGGCTGGCGACCGTCATCAGCCAGGCGCCGGGCGACTCGATGGCCTGCCGCTCCCGTGCGGACATGGCGTACCAGCGGGCGTAGGTCTCCTGCACGACGTCCTCGGCGTCGGCAAGGGACCCGAGGAGTCGATAGCCGAGGTTGATCAACTGGCGCCGCTCGCTCATGATCGCGCTGAGGCCCGGATCGCTCTGGCCGTCGCCGGGCTCGGCTCTGTTCGTCATGGTCCGGCCGTCTCCCTCGCTCGCTTCTGCGCCTCTACCCGTTACGACGGGACAGCCCTCCGGAATGTGAGATCGCAGCGCACCTCACATTCCGCAGGGCTGCGTTGTCGTAACGGCGAGGACGACAACAGGACCGAGAGGTGATTCCGATGAACGACTTCCAGGCCATCGCGGACCGTGTCGAGATCGAGGCGCTGCGCGGCGAGTTCACCGACGCGGCGATGATGCGCGACCGGCCCCGCCTGGCGTCACTGTTCACACCGGACGGCGCCCTGCGCATGCCCAACATTCCCGTCGAGCTGGTCGGCCGCGAGGAGATCCGTGCCGGGGGCGAGCGGCTGCAGAACCAGTGGGACTTCTTCGTACAGACCACACACCCCGGCACCGTCCTGCTCGACGGTGACACCGCGACCGGCCGCGCCTACATCCAGGAACTCGCGCGCACCCTCGACGGACGCCAGGGTCTGAACTACGCCGTCTACCACGACCGCTACCGGCGCACCGCGGAGGGCTGGAAGTTCGCCGAGCGGGTGTACGAGGTCAGGTACCTCGACACCTCCCCGCTGGCCGGCACGGCGCCCAAGGCGGTGCAGGGCTCCGGGACCAACCCGGCAGACGCCACGGCGACCCCGGCTCCGGCCGCGTCCTTCGCCGACCCGGCATCGGCCGAGCGACTGGAGCGGGCAGCCGCCGCGCTGCGGGCCGGCGGCTTCGCCGCCGAGGTCCTCGACGACGCCGCGGCCGCTCGCTCCCGCGTCAAGGACCTGCTTCCCGAGGGCGCCAGCGTGCTCACCGGAGCCAGCGAGACCCTCCGGCTGTCCGGCATCGACGAGGACATCAACGCCGACGGCCGGTACGACGCCATCAGGCCGCGCGTCCTGGCCATCGACCGTGCCACCGGCGCCGACGAGATCCGAAGGCTGGTCGCCGGCCCTGACTTCGTCGTCAACAGCGTCGCCGCGGTCACCGAGACCGGCTCGCTCGTCCTTGCCTCGGGCAGCGGCAGCCAACTCCCTGCCAACGCGGGCGGCGCCGCCAACGCGGTCTGGATCGTCGGCGCGCAGAAGGTGGTGCCCGACCTGAGCACGGCGCTGCGGCGCGTCGAGGAGCACGCCCTCCCGCTGGAGAACGCCCGCGCCCAAGAGATGTACGGGATGCCCAGCGCCGTCAACCGCCTGCTCATCCTCAACGCGGAGACCCGCCCGGGGCGCGGCACCGTGCTGCTCCTCCGAGAGGCCATCGGATACTGACCCGGCCCAGGTCCGTCTGACACCTGCGCGGCATTGCCCCGCTCGGCCACGGGCAACGCCCTTCAGCCGCAATACGTGTTGCTCAACAGCGTGTTGATCCGCTTGCCGTCGGCCGTGGTCACCTTGTGGTTCGCGCCGCTGAAGCGCCGGGCGGCGACCTGGTCCGGGTTGGCGAACCCTGGAGCGCGACGCCGCGTGCCGCGCGAAACGCCTCGTCGACCTGGGCGCTCGCGTCCGTTGCGGGGTCCGCCGGAAGGGTGTCGTCGGTCTGTCGGGGGCGAAGCGCTCGGACTCTCGTCGGGCGTGGCATCCGGATCCGGCGATTGCGCGGCTGCCGTCGCCGTGCCTATTGGTCGGTCCGCGACAAGGGGCTCCTGTGGGCGGATCCGCTCGACGAGGTGGCTCTGGGCAACAGACCCCGTGAGCTGCACATGAGCGGCGCCTACACCGGCAACACGTACGTTCGCATACGCCGCGCGGACGGCAGCACGTTCCGCCTGAACCCCCGTACGAGCTTCATTGGAGGGCGTGACGGAACCCGGAGCAGCGTGGAGACCCTGTACTCGTCGGTCGAGGGCCGCTTCTGATCCCGTCCGTGCTCAGAAGACCAACTCGCCGATTCCCAGCAGGTTTCCTTCGCTGTCACGGAACCAGGCACCGCGTTCGCCCCGTGCGCCCTTGCTCGGATAGTTGCCCTCGATCTCGGCGATGCCGTTCGTGGTGCGGAGTCCAGGAACGTCCACCTCCTCGAACACCACTCCACGCCGCTTCAATTCCGATACGGCCGTGTCGATGTCGTCGACCTCCAGGGCCATCTGGGTGAAGGTCCCGGGGGAGGCTCCCGTGGATTGGAACACGACGAAGTCCACGCCCGCGCACCGATACAGCAGCCCACCCGGACGCTCGTCGACGGGCTCCAGACCGAGTTGCTCGGAATAGAAACGCCGTGCCCGGTCCAGGTCCTGGGCCGGGAGCCTCGTCGCCACACGCGCCCCGGCCAGAATGTTTCTGTCGTCTGCGTTCATGTCTCCACTGTGCCTGCCGTACTCGCCATGTCGACGAGGTCGGCGAGCGTGTTCGCGAGGGCGTCGAGGCCGGGGCCCGCCGGGCCGCCCGGTTCGGACATGTAGACGTCCCGGCGGATCTCGATCATCAGGGCGCTGACCCGGGGGTCGATCCCGTAGTACTTCAGCGGGACGTACGTTCCCTCGAAGGGGCTGTTGATGCCCGTACCGCCGAAGCCCGCGAACGCCTTCTCGGCGTGGGCCAGCAGATCGGCCGGGGTGTGGAAGGCGTCCCGTCCCAGGCAGATGGGCGGCCGGGGGCCGTCACCGTGCAGTTCGTAGGGCAGGCGCTCGGTCGGGTAGGAGTGGACGTCGATGATCACGGCCCGTCCGACTGCTTCCAGCCGCTGCGTCACTGCGTCCGTGACGGCGGCCGCGTACGGGTGGAAGTAGCGCTCGACGAGGTGCTGTCCGTCGTGGTCGGCCGGGCGGAGCGCCTCCCTGTGCGTGGTCCGGGTGTAGACCGCGCCCATCCCGACGGCCAGCATCTCCTCACGCTCGTCCGGGAACCGTTCGGGGTCGACGACCAGCCGGGACAACTCGTTGACGAACTGCCACGGCCCCGTGGCGCAGCGCTCAGCTGCCGTCGACGCGATCCGGGCGGTGTGCGAGTCGGTGATGTGGTCCAACTCCCTTTCCAGCGCTGCATCTTCGAGCACGATGCCGCTCCGCACGTCCGGCGGGATCACCCGCGAGGAGTGCGGGACGTGCAGGATCACAGGGGAGTCCGGCGCGCCGGCCACGAGACGGTAGGAAGCCGGCACGTCGTTCATTCAGGAGCCCTCGATGCGTGAGCGTGGCGGGTGTGGGTGCAGGTGCGAGTGCGGGTCATGCGTCGAAGCATGTGCACCTTTCCTACTACACCAGTCGGCCGAGCTGGAGGGGTGCGCGGGCCGCGCAGCGAACCGGCGGGAGTGGTCCCCCTCCAGCAGCGTCCGACCTACAAGCCGTCGCGGACCATGGCTGCGACGATCTGGACGTGGCGATTGGCCGCCGTGTTCGAGAACTCGTTCTCGTAGTTCAGGCCGTAGGGCCAGAAGTGGCCGCCGCCGGTGGACAGCGTGGCGCCCGAACCGTCGAACTGCTTGACGAGCGCCGTGGCTTGCGCGCCGCGCCAGGTACCGCTGCCTCCGAGGGAGGACCAGCCGGAGCTCGTGCCCACGCCGATGGTGTGGGCGATCTCGTGCAGCGCGGTCCGCTCGGTCATGTAGCCGCGGTTGCCGAAGCGGATGGTGCCGTTGATGTTGCCGTCGGCTGTGGGTACGCCCGGGTCGTAGCGGACGGTGATGGTCTTGCCGAGGTCGCTGACGTTGTTGTACCGGGCGACTGCGGCGTTCATGGCCGTCGTGATGAGGTTGTACGCCGTCTGCTGGTCCTGGGTGGGGTTGGCAGCCCGTTCGAGGGTCCAGGTGATGGTGGCCGCTGCCACCTGTTCCCTCTGTTCCCTGGGAGCCGGGGTTGCCTGGGGCGCGGCCTGCGCGACGCCGGGCCCAGCCAGTAAGGCTCCCGTCAGCGCGGCTATGGCCACCTTCCTTCGCCAGGGCATGGCCGCTCGCTCAGTGGGCTGCGGGGCGTGTCGTGGGCTCATGGAGAAGTACTCCTGTGTGTGTGGGGGGGGTGGAGGTGGTGCTGTCCAGTGCGGAGAGGGCGGCTTGAACAGTCCACGCCGCGGCCCGACATTTCAAGCATCGTTCGAGATATCGATCTGACGTCGCGCTGTCGAACCTCCGCAAGTATCCAGCCGGTGAGAGCGACGTCAAGTGACCCAGCTCATCCGCCACTTCCCCGGTTTGCTACGCTCCCGTCGCTGCCTGCGAGGGAAGTCCGGTGAGAATCCGGCGCTGACCCGCAACGGTGTGCGTGGCGAACCAGTGGTTCGTCGCGTGAGCCCGATCGCCCGTAGGTGGTGCGACCCGTTGACTGCTCGCCGTGGACTGCGAGAGGGGACCGCACGGCCGGCGTGTCGTACGGGCTGCCTCTTTTACTGACGTTCAGGCGGCCTCAGATGAAGGACCGCCCCGACCGTGCGCCGAAGTCCGAGCTTGAGCCGGAAGCCGAACCTGAGCCGGATCTCGAGCCGGGTCCCGAGCCGAATATCGGTCGTGCCGTTGGTCGTTGGGCTGGGTCTGCTGCTCCTCGTGTCGATCGTGTGCGGGGTGGCTCTGGGGGCCGCTGGGGTCGGCTGGGCGGACGTGCAGCGATTTCTGTGGGCGGGGTTCACCGGCGGGACGGTGCATGCCGGGGACGTCGCCGCGTACACCATCGTCTGGGAGATCCGTCTGCCGCGTGTCGTGCTCGGTGCCGTCGTCGGAGCGGGGCTCGCGGCGGTCGGTGTGGCGGTGCAGGCGATGGTGCGCAACGCGCTCGCCGATCCGTTCGTGCTGGGTATCTCCTCGGGCGCGGCCGTGGGTGCCAACGCCGTGATCCTGCTGGGGGCATTCGCGGGGCTGGGGGTCTGGGCGCTGTCGTTGTCGGCGTTCGTGTCGGCTCTCGCGGCGATGGTGCTGGTGTACTCCGTGGCCCGGTCGCCGCACGGGCTGACGCCGCTGCGGCTGATTCTGACGGGGACGGCGCTGGCGTACGGCTTCGAGGCCGTCACCACGGTGATGGTGTTCGGCGCGGCCCGGGGCGAGGCGGCCAGGTCGGCGATGATGTGGCTGCTGGGGAGCCTGGGCGGCGCGACATGGGCACAGGTGCCGCTCGCCGCCGTGACCGTGGCGGCCGGGTGGGCGTGGCTGCGGTGGCGCGCCGAGGCGCTCAACGCGCTTGCCATGGGTGACGAGACCTCGGCCGCGCTCGGTGTCCAACCCGGGCGGCTGCGACGGGAGTTGTTCCTTGTCAGCGCCGCCGTGACCGGGACCGTGGTCGCGGTCAGCGGAGCCATCGGATTCGTCGGACTGATGGTGCCGCATGTCGTGCGGATGCTGGTCGGTGCCGATCACCGGCGGGTGCTGGCCGTGGCTCCGCTCGCCGGCGCGGTCCTGCTCGTGTGGGCGGATCTGCTGTCACGGCTGCTGCTGGCGCCCGCCGAGCTGCCTGTCGGGGTGATCACGGCGGTGGTCGGTGTGCCCGCCTTCCTGCTGTTGATGCGGCGCGGCGGCTATGCCTTCGGGGGCCGCTGATGGCCACCGGGAGCGACTTGCGGAGGGTGGGCGGTCATGCGGCTTGACCTGGAGGGTGTTGCGGTCGAGGCCGCCGGGGTCCGGCTGGTCGACGACGTCCAACTTGCCGTGGAGAGCGGGGCGTTCGTCGGTCTTGTCGGTCCGAACGGGAGCGGCAAGTCCACACTCCTGCGCTGCGTGTACCGGGCGCTGAGTCCGGCGGCGGGCACCATACGGCTCGACGGGGACGACGTGCACGCCATGTCGCCCCGGGCCGCCGCCCGGGTGCTGGCCGCACTGCCGCAGGAGTCGTCGGCCGAGTTCGACTTCACCGTCGCCGAGGTGGTCGACATGGGCCGGCTGCCGCACCGGGACCGTACGGCCGCCGGGGACCGTTCCGTGTGCGCGGACGCCATGGCCCGCACGGGTGTCACACACCTCGCCGAGCGCGGGTTCCTCGCGCTGTCCGGCGGTGAGAAACAGCGCGTCCTCATCGCCCGCGCCCTCGCCCAGCAGCCCAGGGTTCTCGTCCTCGACGAACCCACCAACCACCTCGACATCGCCCACCAGTTGGACGTGCTCTCGCTGGTGCGGGCCAGCGGCCTGACCGTGCTCGCCGCACTGCACGACCTCAACCTGGCCGCCGCGCACTGCGATCTCCTGTACGTCATCGACGGCGGCCGGATCGTCACCTCGGGACCGCCGCACGACGTCCTCCAACCGGA
This sequence comes from Streptomyces sp. NPDC058697, assembly GCF_042715345.1. Lineage (NCBI taxonomy): Bacteria > Bacillati > Actinomycetota > Actinomycetes > Kitasatosporales > Streptomycetaceae > Streptomyces > Streptomyces sp. NPDC058697. Next base: position 294,416 of record NZ_JBHXSU010000007.1, on the reverse strand, counting down.
GCTGCTCGCCGGGGTGTTCGGGGTCCGCGCCCATCCCGTACGGCATCCGGAGACCGGCGCCGTCCAACTCCTCTTCGACCGGCTCCCGCTCACCACCCCGTAAGGATCCCCATGCGCAAGTTCCTCGCCGCTGCCCTCTGCCTCGCCGCGACCGTCACAGCCACCGGCTGCGGTGCCAGTGTCGAGTCGTCCGGGGACGCGAAGTCCTCGTCGGTCAGCCTGACCAACTGCGGCCGGAAGGTGACGTACGACAAGGTCCCGGAGCGTGTCGTCACGAACGACGTCGGGATCACGGAGCTGATGTTCGCGCTCGGCCTTGAGGACCGCATGGGCGGGTTCGCCATGCCCGACGACAAGGGCGATCTGAGCGGCGTGCCCTGGAAGGACGGCTACGACAAGGTGAAGTGGCTGTCGAAGGACCAACTCACCAAGGAGAACGTCCTCGACGCCCGCGCCGACCTCGTCTTCGCCGGCTGGAACTACGGCTTCCGCGACGACAGCGGCTTCACGCCCGAGGCGCTGGAGAAGCTCGGCGTCCCCTCGTACATCCTCACCGAGTCCTGCCGCAACGGCCGTACCAAGACCTCGCGCGGCCTCATGCCTCCCCTGGACGCCCTCTACACCGACCTCACCAACCTCGGGAAGCTGTTCGGCGTCGAGAAGCGGGCGGCCGCGCTGATCGCCGACTTCAAGAAGCAGATCGCCGACGTACGGGCGAAGGCCCCCGAGGGCGCCGAGCGGCCCAAGGTCTTCCTCTACGACAGTGGCCAGGACCAGCCCTTCACCTCCGGCCGTTACGCCGCCCCCGAGCAAATCATCAGCGAGGCGGGCGGGGTCAACGTCATGCACGACATCGCCGACTCCTGGACCACCATCGGCTGGGAGAGCGTCGTGGAGCGCGACCCGGATGTCATCGTGATCTGCAACTACGGGGACGTGAGCGCCGAGCAGAAGAAGAAGTTCCTGCTGTCCTACGCCCCGCTGCGCAACGTCTCCGCCGTCAAGCACCGGCGGATCTTCGTCCTCGACTATGTCGACCTCGTCGAGAGCCCGCGCAACCCGGCGGCCATCGCCCGCCTCGGTGCGTACCTGCGGACGACGGTCGAGTGACCTTGCCCATGCCATAGCCCGAGCCCGTGCCATAGCCCTGGCCCTTAAGAAGGTCCGTCGGACGGAATACTCTGCTGGTATGAGCGAACGAGGAATGCAGGAGCTGGCTCTGCTGCTGCTCACGGCGCTGGCGGATGCGCCTCGGCACGGATACGCCGTCGCCCAGGAGGTCAAAGCCATCACCGACGGCCGGGTGGTGCCGCGTACCGGGGCGCTGTACGGGGCTCTGGACCGGCTGTTGGCGGAGGGTCTGATCAAGGTGGAGCGTGAGGAGGTGGTGGACGGACGGGCACGCCGGATCTTCGCTCTCGCTCCCGCCGGGCGGCAGAGGCTGGAGGCCGAGGCGGAGCGGCTGGCTGCCACGGCCCGGGAGGTCAGGCGGCGTCTGGGCACCGGCGGCGCGGCGGCGCCGGCGTGACCGATCCCCTGCTCCGTCTGTATCCGGCCGCATACCGGGCCGGCTACGGGCAGGAAATCGTCGATGTGCACCGGGAGATGACGGCGGACATGCCGCGCGCGGCTCGACTGCGTGCGGACGCCGACCTGGCCGCGCACGCCGTGCGGGTTCGGCTGGGCCTCGACTCCGCGTCGCCCGCGGGTCGCTTCTTCGCCCTGGCTGCCCCGTTCGCTCTGGCGGCCGGTGCGGTGGACGCCGGGCTGCACCTGACGCGCTGGTACGCGGGACTCGTTCGCTCGCCCGCCCCGGTGTGGATCCAGCTCTCCACGATGGATGGCGCCCGGGCCGCGTACTTACTGCTCTCACTGCTGGTGTGCCTCGGCGCGGTCATCGCCCTGACCGGGCGGTGGCTGCCGGGTGCGGCCATGGCCGTGTGCGGGTTGCTGGGGACGGCCGTGCAGTGGGCTGTCGCCACGCCCTCGCCCGGCGAGGGGGCGATCGCTCCTGTCACCGCGGCCCTGCTGACCTCCGCCGTGGTGCTCAGCTGCCCGCCTGATCGACGTGGTGACAGGCAACTGTCCACGGCAGCCGGAGTGATGGCCGCCGCGGCGTGGTTTCCCGTCGTGGTCGTGGACACCGGGGCCTTCGGCGTGACGACGGACTACGGCGCCTGGCCGATGCTGGTGCTCGCCCTCACGGGGGCCGTCCTCGCCGTGCGGGCGCGTTCCTCCGGTCTGCGTGAGTTGGGGGCGATGGCGGCGGCCTGTTCCCCTCTGGTCGCCCACGCCTACACGGATGCCTGGCTGGAACTCCGGCCTGTACTGGGACTGTTCCTCCTGCTGCCGGCCGCTGCCGCGCTCACCGCGTGCTTCCAGGCGGTTCGCCGCCGGCGCTGACACAGCCGTTTCGACGCTGATACAGCCGCATCTCTGCCGCCGACGGCCACTGGCGATTCACCCATGCTTGCGATAGTCCGTTGAAGTGAATACTCTCTGGTGTTCTATTCGTGCGTTCTTTCCGGGTCAGAGAAGATCACCGAATTGCCGTTCACCGTGTCCCATCCCGCCGCCGTGCTACCGCTGATGCGGCGGCCGTTCGTTCCGGCCTCTCTGGTCGCGGGCGCCGTCGCACCCGACGTCCCGTACTTCCTCGCCCGCCTCGGCATGTCGGAGACGAGCCCTCAGGACTGGTACGGGCCGCTCCTCAATGCCACGGAGACCCACTCGTTCGATGCGGGCCTGCTGGTCAACATGCCCTTTGCTGTCGGCCTGGTCGCCGCCTACCGGATGCTGCGCGCACCGGTCACCGCCCTACTGCCGGCCGGCCTCGGCCTTCCGGAACCCGAGCGGGTACCGGGCCTGCGCGCCAAGGCCCGTTACACCATGTGGCTGCTGATCTCGGCACTGATCGGTATCGCCTCCCACCTGGCATGGGACTCCTTCACACACGGCGACGGCTTCCTGGTCACCCACGTGGAGGCGCTACGCGCCTCGGCCCTGGGCGGCCTGACGGTCGCTCGGCTGCTGCAGTACGTGAGCACCGCCTTCGGCCTGGTGGCCGTCGCCGTGCATCTTTGGCGGCGTCGCGGCCGACTTCGTACGCAGGGCGGCGCTGTGGCCCGCCTGGGTCCTGTCATGCGGTGGAGCGTGGTGGGTCTGCTTGTCCTGTCCCCCGTGGTGGGCGGTGCCGTGGACGCCCGCGCCGACTTCAACGCCTACCGCCATGTGACCGAAGTGGACTACAGCCGCCCCACCACCGTCGACCTGGGCGACGGCGCGAGCGAGACCACGTACCCGTCCACCACTGACCGGGCTCCCTGGGGCACCCTCGCCGAAGGCGTGCTGACGGGCGTCGCCACGAGAGCAGGCGCCTCATTCGCGGTCGCTCTGCTCCTGTACGCCACTGCCTGGCAGATCGGGACTGTCACCCGTCGCCCGGCGAGGAGGACCGGCTCCGCACTCTCGGTCCGATCCTCCGCGCCGCCGCCCTCTGGGTGACCCGCCACCTGACCGCGGCCGCGAGGCCGGTGCGGGCACGGCTCGCCGACCCGCACGGCGTGTTCTGCCGGAGTCTCAGCTCTTCGTCCGGGCGGCCTTCCAGGCGCGGTAGTGCTGCTCGGGCGCGTCGGTGAAGGAGGCATGGCGGGGGCGCCAGCCGAGCAGGCGGTGGGCCTTGACGCTGGTGACGAGTTCGTCCTGGTCGGCAGCCATCTGCATCATGCCGCCCGCTTCAGCGGTCTCCAGGCTGATCTCGCCGGTGAAGCCGGTGGCACGGACTGCGGTCTGCTGTATGTCCAGAGCGCGCAGACGCTGGTCGTCGGCGATGACAAAGGTCTCGCCGTCGACGGCTGTGGGGTTGTCGAGGATACGGACGTAGGCGTCGGCGAGGTCGTCGACGTGGACCCAGCTCCAGCGTTTGGTGGTGTCGCCGTAGAAGACGGGCTTGCCCTCCTCGGCGGCGGCGAACCACTGGCCGGTCATGGAGGTGGTGGCCGGGCCGCCGTACATGAAGCCGGGACGGACCACGGTGTGCGCGAGACCGCCGGCGGCCAGTTCCTTTTCCAGGGCGAAGCGGAACCCGATGGGGCTTTCGGGATTGCCGGGGGTGTTCTCGTCCATGAGCGCCAGACCGGTGCGGCCGTAGGAGGAGATGCCGGTCGTGAAGACCAGGTGGCGGCGGCGTCCGTCGCGCTCCTGCGCCGCGGCCAGTTCAGCGAACAGCCGCTGGTCGCCGCCGACGGGGTCGCTCATGTCCATGAGCAGGTGCACCACCGCATCCGTGCCCTCCAAGAGGGCGCGCCATGTCTCGGGCCGGGAGAAGTCGCCCCGTACGGGGGTGACTTCGTTGACGGCGAGCTCCCGGGCGGCCGGGCCGTCGGTGTCGCGGGCCAGGCCGAGGACGGTGTGTCCCGCGCGGGAGAGGGCGGTGGAGACGCGGCGGCCGGCGTAGCCGGTGGCGCCGATGACGAGGACCTGCATGACAACGTGCTCCGTTCGGTGTGGGGCGGTGTGGTTTCCGGAGTCAGACGGCCGGGGTGGTGGTGAAGAAGCGGGCCAGGCGTTCGGCGGTCCATTGCGGGTTGTCGGCGGCGAAGGTGTGCCCTGCGCCGGGGGCGATGTCCGCGCGCACATCGGTCGCCGCGTGGCGGGCGCCGTCCAGCAGGACCCCTTGGGGCAGGCCGTGTTCGCCGTTCAGGACGAGGACCGGCATCCCGACCGGACCGTTCGCGCGGGCCGCTCGGCCGTCCTCGACGAGCGTGGCGTAGTGCTCGAAACCGCCGCGCATCGAGTCGGGCGCGGTGTAGACGCGCAGGAGGTCGGCGCGGTCGGCGTCCGTGATGCCGCCGCGGGTCATCATCGACCAGAACCCGCCCAGGTACGGCTCCTCCTTGCCGTCGGTGAGCATCGCGGCCAGGTCGCTCTGTGCGTGGAAGCCGAAGTGCCACGAGCCTCCGGTGGCATGGTTCATATGGTCTTCGAGGCCGTAACCGGGCAGGAACGCCTCGCTGAGCACAAGGCGGGTCACCTCCTGCGGATACGCCTGAGCCCAGGCGTGAGCGGTCATCGCGCCGACATCCGTGCCGACCACGTGCGCCTCGTCGTGCCCCAGGTGGTGGAGGAGCTGGTGGAGGTCCTCGGCCTCGTCGCGTTTGGTCCAGTGCCCGGCCGGGATCGAGGAGTCACCGGATCCGCGAAGATCCGGCGCGATGACGGTGAAGCCCCGCTCGGCGAGCAGCGGCATCAGCGCGCGCCACTCGATCCAGCTGAACGGCCAGCCGTGCAGCAGCACGACGGCGGGTCCGGACCCGCCGCTCACGTAGTGCAGCTGAACGCCGTTGACCTCCGCGGATCGGTGGCTGAAGCCGGCCGGCACCTCGATCTGAGCCGAGGAATCGGGTGATGTGGGCGCTGCCGGTGATGTGGGTGGCATGCGGGAGCCTCCAAAGTTGCTTGCTTCAGCAACAATGACTCCTGATTGCTTGCTTCGTCAAATAGACTGGGCGCATGCCTGCCGATACCGACCCCGCACCCTTGTCCCCGGACGAGCTTCAGCTCTGGCAGAGCCTGGGGCGCCTCGTCCACGCGCTGCCCCGCGCACTGGAGGACGACATGTCCCGAACCGGCGTCACCATGACCGAGTTCGCCGCCCTGCTGCTCCTCAGCTCCGCCCCCGACAGGCGCATGCGCATGTCCGCGCTGGCCGACGCCGCCGGACTCACCCCCTCGCGCATCACCCGCGTCGTCGACGGCCTGAGCAAGCACGGGCTGGTCCGCAAGGAGCGCCACGGCGAGGACGGCCGGGGCAACGACGCCATACTCACCGAGTCAGGACTCCACGCCATGGAGGCGGCGCAGCCCGCCCATCTGGCCAGCGCCCGTCGCCGCTTCCTGGACCAGATCCCCGACGAACTCGTCCCCGCTCTCGCCAGCACCTTCGCGAACCTCGCCGACTCGCTGTCCCAACTTGGCCGAACAGCGCCCTGACTCGCCCGCCGCGCCTGGCAGACCGAGGAGCCATGGACGTCCTTGCCAGTCAGTGCTGCGGCCGTGCGGCGGCGTGGGCGTCGGCGAAGTCCCAGAGCACCGGCAGAAATTGCCCGGGGGTCTCGGCCTGGGGCATGTGGCCTGTGCCCTCCAGCAGACGGAACTCCGCGTCAGGGATGGCCTGTGCGTACGCCCGCCCGTAGTCGGCGTCCACGACCCGGTCGCTCGCGCCCCAAGCGACCAGGGTGGGATGGGTGACCTTGGCCAGGCGGTCGGTCAGGGTGGGGTCGGCCATGGCGTGTGGGCCCGAATAGACCTGCAGGGTGGCCCGGTTGGCGGCCATCACCGCGCGCTGCGCCTCGGTCAGCGCGCTGGGGTCGAAGCGGAACTTCGAGGGGTCGTGGAAGGAGAGGCGGGACAGTTCGACGGGCGTCAGGGAGAAGGTGTCGGCTATCGGGTGGCCGGGGACATGGATGCCGACCGCGTTGACGAGGGTGACGCTGCTGATCCGGTCACTGCCCAGGGCCGCCAGTTCGGCGGCGATCCAGCCACCGATCGAGTTGCCGACAACGGTGACGTCGCGCAGGTCGAGTGCGTCGAGCAGCCGCGCGTAGATCTGGGCCAGGGTCGTGACGTCCGTCAGCCAGTCGGGCCGATCGGTGCTGTCGAAGCCGGGGTGGACCGGGGTGAACACCCTGGCCGGCCGCTGCTCGGCCAGAAGCCCGGCGAACGGGCCGACGGTCTGCGGGCCACCGCCTCCGTGCAGGAGCAGGAAGGGGCGCCCTTGCTGTCCGTGGAGGTCGACGGTCACGTCGAGAGTGCCCTGGTCGAGCGTGAGGGTGTGGGTGCTGCGGGTCATTCGATGCTCCTCAAGTGGGCTGTGTCGTAAGGAAGTTGGGCGCGATCACGCGAAGTCGGTCGCCGGGACCGTGGCGTAGCGGCGCATGACCTCGACCGTCGAGTCCGGGGTCGGTTCCCGGCCGTCGGCGATCATGTTCCGCAGGTCGCGGAAGTACTGGACGTACAGGTCGGGCGTGAAGGTGTTGATCATCACCGCGGGCGTGTCGCCGAGGTTGGCGAAGGTGTGCGGGGCGCCGGGCGGGATCATGGCAAGCGTGCCGGCCGGGGCGGTGTGGGTGGTTTCCCCGATGGTGAAGTGCACGGTGCCGGAGACGACGTAGAAGCCCTCGTCGTGCTGTGCGTGGCGGTGCTGCGGCGGGCCCTGGGTGCGCGGGGCGAGCGTGATCTCGCCGATTCCGAGGCGGTGCCCGGTGGTGGTGCCGTCCTCAAGGATGCGCATCTGTATGGGGCCCAGCTGGATCTTCTCACCGTCGTCCGGGCCGACCACGGAAACCGTGCTCATGGTTCCTCCTGCGCGAGTCCTTCGTGAGAGTTGACTCTCACGAGACTAGAGACGTCGAGCCTCGTTGTGCAAGTGAACTCTCATGACGAGTGTCGACTGCTAAAATGCGTGTGAGTCAACAGGAGGAGTGCCACGATGACGGCGCAGACGGGTACCGGCCGCACCAACCAGAAGCAGCGCACACGGATGGCGATCGTGGCGGCCGCCCGGGAACTCATCGGCACGGGCGCCGAGGTGACCATGCCCGTGATCGCCCGGGCGGCCCTGGTTTCCGAGGCGACCGCCTACCGGTACTTCCCCGACCTCCCCTCGCTCATCAGCGAGGCCCTCGTCGGTGTCTGGCCGCCCCCCGCCGAAGCGCTCGCACCGGTCGCCGGCTCCTCGGACCCCGTCGAACGCGTCGCTTTCGCCTGCGAGTTCCTGCTGCGCGGTATTCACACCCGCCAGGGCTCGGTCCGCGCGATGATCGCCGCCACCATCACCCGGCCGGAGACGGTGACCACGCGCCCGGGGATCCGCTTCGGGCTCATCGACCATGCGCTCCTCCCGTTGGAGGACACCCTCGGCGCGACGGACCCGGAAGCCTTCGCGCAGCTCAAGCGCGACCTCGCGGTGGTCGTGAGCGCCGAGGCGTTCTTCACCCTCACCGATCTGTGCGGCCTCGGCCCCGACGCGGCCATCACCAGTGCCGTACGGACCGCGAGCACCCTCACCGAGGCGGCGGTGCGCTCGATCGCGTAGCGCGCGTTGCGGCCGACCGCCCGGAATGCCGCGGACCGCAGTTCGAGGCCCTCGGCCTGGACACGGTTGCGCAGTCGCAGTTTGTCCGTGACGGAGGGTACGTCTCGCTCGCGGGGCGTGAGGGTAGTCAGAATGCCTGGGCCCAGGGCAATCGAGGCGTCCTCGACCCCGCCCACTGAATCGGCGCCGACCCGGCTGAAGCAGAACTGACCGGCACCGCAGGCGCGTTCAACGCGTCTATTCAACACGTCCGTTCTGCACGTCCGTCCTGTACGTCCGTCCTGCGCATCCGCCCTTCGCGTTCGCCCTTCGCCTCCGCCCTTCGTTCAAGGAGCGACATGACCATCGCAACCGACGTCCGCGCCTCCGTCGCCCCGTCCGGCCGAGCAGACCGCATCGGTCGCGGGCTCGCGGCCTTCGCCTCACTCGCGACGGTCGGCGCCTTCGCCGACGGAATCATCAGGATGACCAACGCGGCCGACGACCGCCTCTGGGTCGAAGCCTGGCGAACGTTCACCTACGCCGTCTTCGTCGGACTCTTCGCCCTGCTCGCGGCCAGGCCTCGCCAAGCACCGGCCATCTGGGAGCTGGTGCTCGCCAGCAAGACCGCCCTCGTCGTGTTCGCCGTGGTGGTCGGCGACATTCCCGAGGCACGCTTGGCCGGCATGGTCGACTTCGCCCTCGTCGTGGTCCTCGCACTGGCCTACGTACTGACCCGCGGCTGGCAGGCCTGGCAACTCGGGACCACCGACCCGACCCGTGGGGAAGCAGCCGTTGCCTCCGGAGGGCAGACGTCCTCGCCCGCGCCGCCCCTTCAGCCCCCGGTCCCCGGATAGGTCCTCGACAGGATTGCCCCTGGGGCCCGTGAGAAGCAGACACGGGCCCCGATCGGCCACCCGTTGTTACCCGAACTGGCCGGGCTGGTAGTCGCCGGCGGGCTGCTGGACCATGACGTTCAGACGGTTGAAGGCGTTGATGATGGCGATGATCGACACCAGAGAGGCGAGCTGCTCCTCGTCGTAGTACTTGGCGGCGTTCGCCCAGGCCTCGTCCGTGACCCCACCGGCCGCGTCGGCGATGCGGGTGCCCTGTTCCGTCAGTTCCAGGGCCGCTCGCTCGGCGTCGGTGAACACCGTGGCCTCTCGCCAGGCCGCGACCAGGTTGAGGCGTACCGAGGTCTCCCCCGCGTGGGCGGCGTCCTTGGTGTGCATGTCGGTGCAGAAGCCGCAGCCGTTGATCTGGCTGGCGCGGAGCCTGACCAGTTCCTGGGTCGCGGCCGGCAGTGTCGACTCCCCCATCACCTTGCCCGCCGAGACGATGTGCTTCAGCGACTTGACCGCGAGGGGGATCTCGAAAAGGTTCAGACGGGCTTCCATGGTGCACTCCCTTGCCGTTGTTGGCGGATACACCTCTATGACGGGCCGGCCCGGCGAGATGTGACATCGCCGAATGTGACGCACGTCTCGTGGGGGAGAATCGGGGCACGTCCACTCTCGCCCGTCCGCAGGAGCCGCCCATGTCCATCCGCCGAGTCATGCCCGACGTCCGGTCGGAGGCCATGGAGGAGAGCCGGGACTTCTACGGCCTCCTGGGGTTCGAAGAGGTCATGAACCTGGGCTGGGTCATGACGCTCGCCTCTCCTTCCAACCCCACGGCACAGGTCACCTTCATGAGCCAGGACAAGAGCGCGCCGGTCGTGCCCGACATGAGTGTCGAGGTGGACGACGTGGATGCGGTCCACGCGGCGATGCGAGCGAACGGCGCGGAGATCGTCCACCCCTTGCAGGACGAGGAGTGGGGAGTACGCCGGTTCTTCGTCCGTGACCCCAACGGCAAGGTGGTCAATGTGCTGAGCCACCAATGACCCCGCGCAATGCCCGCGGCGTCAGGACCGAGGTGCCGTTTCGAGCTCCCGCTTCAGGTTGCGCAGGGTCCTGTCGATGTTGCGCACCTGGAAGTCCGCGAACGTGTGGCCTCCGGTGGCGACGCGGTCGAACACGTTGGTCACGAAGGCCGGCCAGGAGCGTCGGTCGTCGGTCCAGGTCTCGGTGACCCGCGTGGCATCGCCGTCCTGTTCGAAGGCGTACTCCCAGGTGGCGATCGGGCCCCTCAGGCGGGGGCGGGTGAGCCCGATCGCATGGACCCGGAAGGCGAAACGGCTGCCCGGCTCCGCCGCCGTCACCGTGCACCGAGTCACCCAGCGGAAGGCGCCACGCTTGTTGCGCCCTTCGAAAGTAAGGCCGAGCGGAGCCGATTCATCGGGCGCCGGCACAGTCGCGCCGAGGTTCTCCGGGCTCCAGCGCCCCATGTGGGCAGGGCGGCTGATCGCCTCGTACGCGACAGCCGGTGGCACCTCGATGAGGACGCTGCGGGACACGGTGAAGGTGCGGGCCACGATGGACTCCTTTCCCCGGCACATTAATTACTCGCCGGTAACCATCATGGCACAGAGGTCCCTCTGGGCCCGGCAGCGCATGCGGTAACGAGGCACCACACGAACCGGGCTGTCAGGGACGGTCGTCGGCCGCTGTCTCCCACTCGTTTGCCGGGAGGTCCAGGAGCCGTTTGATCCGGGCGGCGTCCGGCAGCGGGCCATGATCGCCCGTCACCTTGAGTGCCGACGCGGCCGTGATGTGTCCGAGCCGCAGTGCGCGCTCCATTCCCCCGCCTCGCAACAGGCCAGTCAGGAAACCGGCGGCGAAAGCGTCGCCCGCGCCGACGGGTTCCACCACGTCAGTACGCAGAGCGGGCACCGTCCACGCACTCTCGTGGCCGAAGGCCGTGGCCGCACGGCCGCCGTCCTTGACGACAAGGAGGCGCGGGTGCGGCAACAGCCTCCGTACGTCGGCCGGTTCGAGGTCGGCGGCCCACAGTTCCTGTGCCTCGTCCAGCCCGACGAAGGTGATGTCGGCACGGTCGGCCAGGTCGCGCAGCACGCGGGCCGCCGTCCCGGGCGGCCACAGGGCCGGGCGGTGATTGACGTCGAAACTGATGGCGTACGGGCGCTCGGCGGGCGGAGTGGCGAGTGCCGCCACGACCATGCTCCGGCAGGACGGCGACAGCGCCGGGGTCACACCCGTCAGGTGGACGACGGAGGCCGACCGCAGTCTCTCGTCATCCAGTACGTCGGGTCCCAGCACCGAGGCCGCCGAGTTGCCGCGGTAGTAGTGGACGCGGGTACGGGCACCGGCCGGCTCCTTCACGAGCAGGCCCGTGGGCCGTTCCGGGTCGGAGCGCACGCTGCCGACATCGACGCCCGCCGCGCCGACCGCGGCGCGCACACGCCGCCCCAACGCGTCGTCACCCAGCGCCGACAGCCAGGAGACGGGGACGCCCAGGTCCGCCAGGTACATCGCCACGTTCGACTCGGCCCCGGCCACCGACACCCGCAGGTCCTCGGCGGTCTCCAGCGATTCGCAGGGGGCGGGAGCCAGGGCGGCCATGGTTTCGCCGATGCAGACCACCGGTCCGTCGGCCGGCCTCCAGCCCTCCTTCATGACCTCTCCCCCGGGATCGAAGCCGATCCGTCGTGGCGGTAGGCAGTCGCCGGCCGGCCCGGCACGTCGACACGGACGGTGAACAGCGCGCCGTCGTAGGGGCCCGGCTCGGCGAGTCCCACACGGGCGGTCGTGATGTGGAGAAGGTCCTCCTCAAGGCACACACCGGCGGGCTGTTGTGCGGGCAGACTCAGCGTGCGGTCCAGACGGCCGTCCGGCAGATACCGGCGTACGGATCCGGTCCCCCACACCGCCACCCATACGGCGCCTTCGACGTCCACCACCATGCCGTCGGGGCTGCCGTCTTCGACGGTGACGAACACCTCCGGGGCCCCGAGTTCGGCGGTGGCCGGGTCGACGGGGTAGCGCCTGATGACACCCCGGGCGCTGTCGGCCAGGTACATGGTGGCGCCGTCGGCGGTGAAGGCCGGCCCGTTCGGCACCGTGATGTTGTCGAGGACGCGGGTCACCGTGCCGTCGTGGTCCACCCGGTAGAGGGAACCGGCTCCCTCGTCGGCGTCGTAGGCCATGCTGCCCGCCCAGAAGCGGCCGAACGGGTCGGTGGTCGCGTCGTTCATGCGCATGGGCCGTGCGGCGTCCGCTTCGGGCTGTGCCAGCCACCGCGTCGGCCCATCGGGAGTGAGCAGGCAGATCCCGGTGCCGGCGGCGGCGATCCAGGTGCCGGGGGCGTCGGCCACGGGGGCCACCGCGCCCAGGGGAACGGGCAGTTGGGCCAGTTGCCGCAGGGGGGCGGTGGGATGTCCGACGGCGGTGAGCAGGCGGCCGGCGAGGATGTCCACGAGCACGATGCCGCGGTCGGTCCAGCGGATGCCCTCGCCGAGCTCCAGCCGGTCGGGACGGAGTGCTTCGGCGCCGGCCTCGGCTCCGGCGGCTCCGGCGGCTCCGGCGGCTCCGGCTGAGCCTGTCGCGCTCCCGGCTGCGCCTTCGGTGTGCGATGCGGCTTCGGTCACGGCGTGTCTTTCCGTACGACGGTCAGGAACGCGCGGGCTCGGTCGCGCAGCGCGGTCAGGCTGCCGCCGTCGGCGGCGTCTCCGATCAGCGGCGAGCCGACTCCGACCGCGGTCGCTCCGGCGGCCAGATACGCCCGGGCGGCCGCCTCGTCGACACCGCCCACCGGCACGAACAGTTCGTGCGGGAACGGGCCGCGCAGGGCCTTGAGGTAGGCGGGGCCGCCGGCCTCCGCGGCCGGGAAGATCTTCAGCGCTGCGGCACCGAAGGGGCGTGCGGCCACGATCTCGGTGGGGGTCATCACGCCGGCCACCACCGGCAGGCCGAGTTCGTGTGCCGCGACGACGCCCTCACCGAGTGCGGGGGTGACTGCGAAGTTCGCCCCGGCCTGCTGGGCGGCGCGAGCGTCATCGGCGGTCAGGACCGTGCCGGCGCCGAGGGGCCGGTCGGGGCCGAGCGCCTTGCGTGCCTGCTCGATGACGGACAGGGCGTCCGCGCCGGTCAGGGAGACCTCGATGAGTTCGACGCCTTCCTCGGCGAGGGTCAGCACGGTGCGTACCGAGGCTTCGGGGTCGGCGCCGCGGATGATCGCGACCAGGCGATGGGCGGCCAGGGCCGCTCGCAGATCCATGGACGGGCTCTCCTTTTCACACGCGTTCACTGGGACTCATGAAGGTTGATCAAGACTCACACAGGTCGGTTCAGGTGCAGAGGCAGTTCGCGGTCAGTGTCAGCCGCCATCGCACCTCGCCCGAGGCGGGTACGAGGGCAGCGTCGCCGGGACCCGCCTCGGCGAGGTCGAAGACGCGGCCGAGCATCGGTTCGACGCCCGTGCTGCGGTAGGGGTGCGCGGCGGGGAAGCCGCCCAGGTTGCGCCACAGGGCGATGGACACGGGCTGCCCATCGGCTTCAAGGGCCAGCGACAGCCGGTCGGCCTGGTCGTGGACGCAGCAGCGGGAGGCGTCCACGACGGCTCCGACGGCGGTGCCGTCGTCCGGACCGAGTTGGTCCAGGCGCAGTCCGCTGGGTGCGGGCCAGCTCCCTTCGACCCAGGTGGCGCCGTGCGGCCACGCCCGGTCCAGCAGCGGCGCCGCCTCGGGGAAGAGGCGGGTGCTAGCTCCGTCGCGGATGTGCAGCGTCGCCCGGTCGGAGAGGTCGAGCAGCGCGTGTGCGGCCCACACGAACCGGAAGCCCTCCTCGGCCTTCAGGACGTAGTCGGCCTCGGCTCCCTCTCCGGTGCCACGGATCGTGCGGGTCAGGGTGAAGCGATCGCAGTGGACGACGTCGCTGTCACCGTCACGCGTCCAGCGCCGTGTCCAGGCGTCACCGTGGTCGGGGGTGCCGCGGACCGTGGGGATGCACTCCTCCAGTCCGCCCGCGTCCACGAAGGCGTCGCCGGGTGACACGCTCTGCCGTTCGGGTGCCGCGCGCCGCCAGAGCCATTCGCGCCCCGAGGTGCGCAGCGAGGTCCAACGGCCGCCGTGGGCAAGGTCGGTGACGATGTCCATCGGTACCGTCACCACTCCGCGAAGGAACCGTCGGCGTGCCGCCACACGGGATTGCGCCAGGCGTGACCGGTGCGATCGGCGGCGCGTACGGCGGCTTCGTCGATGGTGATGCCGAGGCCGGGGGCGTCGCCGCGGGAGGCGTGACCGTCGACGAACCGGAAGGGCTCGGTGTCGACGAGGTAGGAGAGCAGGTCGGCGTCCTTGTTGTAGTGGATGCCGCGGCTCTGCTCCTGGATCAGGAAGTTCGGGGTGGCGAACGCGACTTGGAGGCTGGCCGCGAGCGCGATCGGGCCGAGCGGGCAGTGCGGGGCGAGTTGGGCACCGTAGGTCTCCGCGAGTGAGGCGATGCGGTGCACCTCCGAGATGCCGCCGGCGTGGGACAGGTCGGGCTGGGCGACCGCGATGCCCGCGGTGAGTACAGGCAGGAACTCGGTGCGACCGTAGAGGCGTTCACCGGTGGCGAGCGGTACGGGACTCGCGGCGACCAGGCCCGCCAGCAGGTGGCCGTGCTCGGGTACGACGGGTTCCTCGACGAACAGCGGGTGCAGCGGGGCGAGTTCGGCGAGGACGCGGCGGGCGCCCGCGGCGGTGAAGCGGCCGTGGAAGTCGACGGCGACATCGCGGTCCGGGCCGAGTGCCTCACGGGCGGCGGCCACACGGGCGACGACCGCGGCGGTTTCGGCGGCGGTGGGAACCGGTGAGGTGGCTCCGGCTGCGTTCATCTTCACCGCGGTGAAGCCCGCCTCGACCTGGGCGGCTATCTGTTCGGTCAGCTCGGCGGGTTCGTCTCCGCCCACCCAGGCGTAGACGCGGACCCGGTCGCGCACCGGGCCGCCGAGCAGGGCGTGCACGGGAGCGCCGTACGCCTTCCCCGCGATGTCCCACAGGGCCTGGTCGAGGCCGGCGACGGCGCTGGAGAGGACCGGGCCGCCCCGGTAGAAGCCGCCCTTGGTGAGCACCTGCCAGTGGTCCTGGATGCGCAGCGGGTCCTGGCCGACGAGGTATTCGGCCAGGACGTCGATGGCGGCGCGGACGACTTCGGCGCGCCCTTCGACGACCGGTTCTCCCCAGCCGACCACGCCCTCGTCGGTCTCGACGCGGCAGAACAGCCAGCGGGGCGGGACCAGGAAGGTCTCGATGCGGGTGATCTTCACTGGGAGCGGGAGCCTTCCACGGAATCGGAGACCGAGTCGGAAACCGAATCGGAGTCGGAGTCGGAGTCTTCGACGCGGTCCAGATCGCGGCCGGCCTGGTCGAGCAGGGCACGCATCGCCGCTTCGGCGGCACCCGCGTCCCGGTCGCGTACGGCGTCCAGGACGGCGCGGTGGGCCGGGACCGGGTCCTCACTGTGCGGGGAGCTGTGCACGATGCGGTCGCGGTGGGCCAGGCCGGACTCGATGACCATCTCCATGCGTTCGAGGAGTTCGTTGTGGGTGGCGGTGAGCAGGGCACGGTGGAAGGCGAGGTCGGACTCGACGGCGTGGGCGGCGCCGTTGTCCCGCTCCCCCATCGCCTCGATGGCGGCGTCCAGGGCGGCGAGGTCCTCGTCGGTGCGGCGCTCGGCGGCCAGGCGCACGGCTGCCGGTTCGATGATGGCGCGTACTTCGGCGAGGTTGTGCAGCAGCGCACGGTCGGACGCGTTGGTGCGGCCGCCCTCGAACTGCCAGCGCAGCACGTCGGCGTCGAGCAGGTTCCACTCGGCGCGGGAGCGCACGAAGGTGCCGCGCTTCTGGCGGGCGTCGACCATTCCCTTGGCGGCGAGCACCTTGAGCGACTCGCGCAGCGCGGTCAGGCTCACGTCCAGCTCGCTCTGCAGCGCCACCAGGTCCAGCGTGGCCCCCTCGGGGATCTCACCGCCCAGGATGCGGCGGGCGAGGAGTTCCACGGTCTGGCCGTGCACGCCGCGACGGGCATAGGGCGTCATGTCGTACAGCCTTTCTGCTGTTGAGGGAGCGTGGTCATGCGGAGGCCTTGACGACGCTCCAGCCGCCGTCCACGACGAGGCTCGTCCCGGTGATGTAGGAGGCTTCGTCGGCGCCGAGGAACGCGATGGCCGCGGCGACCTCCTCGGGGGAGCCGAAGCGGCGCACCGCCGTCTCGGCGATGCTGCGTTCCCGGTCCTCGGGCGGGACCCGGTCCCAGGCGGCGGTCAGGATCGGGCCCGGGACGACGGCGTTGACGCGTACCTCGGGTCCGTATTCGACGGCGAGTTGGCCGCACAGGGAGAGCAGGGCGCCCTTGGAGGCGGCGTAGGCGGGGTGGCCGGGGATGCCCTTGTGGGCGTGGACGGACGAGGTCAGTACGGCTGCGCCCCGCCGGTCCCGCAGATCGGGCAGCACCGCCCGGAAGCCGAGGAAGCTGCCGGTGAGGTTGACGTCGAGCTGCCGCTGCCACGAGGGGAGGGACATCTCGTGGGCGGGGGTGACGTCGACGGTGAAGGCGTTGCTGACGAGGACGTCCACGGGCCCGTAGGCGTGCGCCGCGGCGACCACCCGGGCCCAGTCCTCCTCGGCCGCGACGTCGGCGGTCACGAACCGGGCCCGCCCGCCGTCCTTGCCGATCCGGTCCGCCACGGCCTCGCCCCGCTCCTGGGCGAGGTCGACGAGCACGACGGCGGCTCCCTCCTCGGCGAGGCGTGCGGCCGTGGCGGCTCCGATGCCGGAGGCCGCTCCGGTGACCACGGCCGTGCGGCCGTCGAAGCGGGCGCCGTGCCGTCGTACGGGCTGGTCCATCGTGGGGTTCGACTCCTTCGCGGGCGTGTGACGGTTGATCGGCCGTCCTGAAAACATATGCCGGACCGGGCTCACTGCCGTATCAGCACCACCAGTTCGGCGTCGTGGCCGGCGCTCCACGCGAACGGCAGTCCGTAGTGGAGCAGGTGGGCTCCGCTGTACGTCGTCCCCGTCGCGGTGTCCCGGTAGTGCGCCGCCGGTTCCATGCCCCGCAGCCGCAGCCGGTCGGGCCGCCCTGGCACGAGCGGGGCCCCGTCCAGGCGACCGGTGCCGAGGGCGGCGACGACCGTACGGTTGCCGAGGTCGTACTGCACGCCGCAGGTGCTGTCGTGCGGCGTGCCGAGGAGGCGGGCCTCTCCCCGATGGACGACGTCCCGTACGTTCTTGTACCGGGCGATCCACCCGGCGGCCTCGGCCCGCTCCTGTGGTGTCCAGGCGCGCAGGTCGGCGCCGATGCCGAGGACTCCGCAGATGGCGTTGACGAAGCGGAAGGCGAGGCTGCGGGGGCGTGGGTCGAAGATGCCGGGGGCGTCGGTCACCCAGGAGCTCATGACGTGCGGGGCGTGGGCGTGCAGGAACCCGTACTGGATCGAAAGCCGGTCCAGGGGAGCCGTGTTGTCGCTGGGCCAGACGACATCGGTGCGGGCGATGGTCGCGTGCTCGATGCGGGCGCCGCCGCCCGCGCAGCCCTCGATGGTGACGTCGGGATGGGCGGACCGGAGGTGGTCGAGGACGCGCAGGTATCCGGCGACATGCTCGGCGTCCAGGTCGGCGGGTCCGGCACCGGGGCGTCCGCGCTCGGTGGGCGGGCGGTTCATGTCCCACTTGAGGTAGCTGATGTCGTGGGCGCCGAGCAGCCGGTCGAGCGTGCCGATCACGAAGTCCTGGACGTCGGTTCGGCCCAGGTCGAGCAGCAGCTGGTTGCGGACCAGCCGGGCGGGGCGGTCCTCGATCCGGTAGACCCACTCGGGGTGTTCGGCGTACAGGCGGCTGGCCGGGCTGACGGCCTCGGGTTCGACCCACAGGCCGAAGTCCAGCCCGAGCGCCCGGATGTCCTCGACGAACGGGCCGAAACCGTGCGGGAACGCCGCCGGGTCCGGGTACCAGTCGCCCAGTCCCCCGGTGTCGTCGCCGCGGCCGGTGAACCATCCGTCGTCGACGACGAACAGTTCGGCGCCGATGTCGGAGGCCAGCTTGGCCAGTTCCAGTTGGCCGGCCGCGTCGACGTCGAAGCCGGTGGCCTCCCAGGAGTTGTAGAGCACCTTGCGGGGGCGGTGCAGCCGCTCGCCGGAGAGGTGGCGTTCGTAGCGGTGCCAGACGCGGGACAGTCCGTCGAGGCCTTCGGGGCTGAAGGCGCAGGCGAGGCGGGGGGTGGTGAGGGTGGCGCCGGGTGTCAGGTGGACGACTCCCTCGTGCGGGACCCGCCCGGCGCGGACACGGACGCTGCCGCCAGGCTCTGCCTCCGCGGTGATGTGCCAGTTGCCCGGCCATTCGAGGGCGATTCCATAGGCCGCCTCGGCCTCCGCGTCCTGCACGGCGAGCCAGGGCGCGTACGCGTGTCCGGGCGCGCCCTGGAGGCTGCCCATGGTGAACGTGCCTCTGGCCAGGTCGAGTTGGGTGCGCTGGAACTCCTGGGACCACTGGCCGGTGAGGTACGTCAGCCGGGCGGTACCCGTGACGGGGATGTTCACGGCGGCCGAGTCGAGCCGCTCCAGGCGGAGTTCTTGCGTGGAGGTCAGTTCGGTCCAGCGCAGGATCACGTCCGTGCCCGGAACCGTCTCGTAGCAGAGGACCGTACGCAGTCCCACGACGTCGTCGGTGAAGGTGAGCCGCAGGCTGCCCTCCCGCTCCTCCGCGCCGTCGAAGTCCCACCACACGCCCCGGTCCTGGCCCGGGCGTGCCGCCACCAGCTCGGATCCGGTGAACGGCCGCAGCCCGTACGGCAGATACTCGGCGGGTGCCGCGTCGGCGGGGGTGACGAAGTGGGTGCGGTGGGACCAGTCGAGGGCGGAGGGGCCGTCCTCGACGCCGAGCGGGCCCCAGGCGTCGAGCTCGGCCCACGGGCCGTCCGGGGACAGGCGGACGGTGTAGCTGGTGTGCTCGGTGCGCAGCGTCCAGCGCGGGTACGACGTCACTTCACCGCTCCCAGGTTGAGGCCGGCCACGAAGTGCCGCTGGAACCGCAGGAACACGATCACGGTGGGCGCGGCGGCGATGACCGAGCCGGCGGCGATCACGTTCCACATCGATACGTACTGTCCCTGAAGTCCGATGAGGGCCGCGGTGATCGGCATCTTGGTGTCGCTGCGCAGCACGGTGATGGCCCAGAGCAGGTCGTTGAAGATCCAGGTGAAGGACAGGGCGCTGAGGGCGGCCAGGGCGGGGCGGGTGAGCGGGAGGATGATCCGCCAGAAGATCTGCCAGGGCCCCGCGCCGTCCACGACCGCCGCCTGCTGGATCTCGGCCGGTATGGAGCGCATGAAGCCGTGCAGGACGAAGACGTAGAAGCCGACGCCGAAGCCGATCTGTACGCCGATCAGCGCGGGCAGCGTGTCGAAGACGCCCATCTGCTCGCTGAGCTTGGAGACCGGGATGAGCAGGATCTGCGGCGGGAGCAGGTTGCCGCCGAGCATGAGCAGCAACAGGGAACGCCGGAAGGGCATTTCGTAGCGGCTGAGCGAGAAGGCGGCCATGGCGGCCAGTGCGAGCGTCACCAGGACGCACGGCACGGTGACCAGCAGGCTGTTGATCAGGGCGCGCTGCTGGCCGCCGTCGTTCCAGGCCTGGCCGAAGTTGTCGAGGGTGAAGGACTGCGGCCAGCTGCCCAGGCCGTTCGCGGCGATGTCGTCGAAGGAGCGCAGGCTGGTCACCAGGACCAGGGCGATGGGCAGCAGCCACAGGAGGGCCAGCGCCCCGGCGCCCAGGTGGAATCCGGCGGTCGCGGCCCGCCTGCGGCGCAGGGCCGTGGAGTTGGCGGACATCAGTCGGCCTCCCGGAACGCGCGGACGAGATAGGAGCAGATGACGCCGAAGGCCAGGACGAAGATGACGACGGCGAGTGCGGAGCCGTAGCCGAGTCGCAGGGACTGGAAGGCGGTTGAGTACATGTAGGTGCTCAGCAGCTCGGACGAGTGGTAGGGGCCGCCGCGGGTCAGCGACCACACGACGTCGAAGGAGCGCAGCGAGTCGATGACGATGACGGACAGGACGACCGCGTTGACGCTGCGCAGTTGGGGCAGGGTGACGTGCCGCAGGCGTTGCCAGGCGCTCGCGCCGTCGACCTTGGCCGCCTCGTACAGGGCCGGGTCGATGCCCTTGAGGCCGGCGAGGTAGAGGACCATGACGTAGCCGATCTGCCGCCAGAGCGCGGGCACGATGACCGCGTACAGGGCGGTGTCCTGGTCGGCGAGCCAGGCGTGGCGCAGGCTGCCGAGGCCGACCGACTCCAGGAGTTGGTTCAGGACGCCGTCGGGCTGGTAGATCGCCTGCCAGACCAGGGCGGTGGCGACCAGGGAGAAGACGACGGGCAGGAACAGGGCCGCGCGGTAGAAGCCGACTCCGCGCCGCTCCTGCTGGAGCAGCAGCGCGGCGGCGAGGCCGAGCAGGGCGGAGAGGCCGCCGAAGAGCACGAGCCACAGGACGGTGTGGCCGGCCGCGCTGCGGAAGACCTCGTCGTGGGCCATCTCCCGGAAGTTGTCCAGGCCCACGAACTGTGGTGGCGAGACACCGTCCCAGCGGGTGAGGGCGAGGTAGAAGCCCTGCAGGGCGGGCCAGAACACCCATACCGCTTCGGCCAGCAGCGGGACGAGGACGAACGCGAGCACCAGCGGGGGTGTACGGCGCGGGCCCCCGGTCCGCCGGCCGCGGGGCGACGGCGGGGCCGGGGACTTCCGTTCGGGCGCGGTCAGGACTGCCATGTCAGGCGTTCCAGATCTTCTCGGCGTCGCGCTGCCAGCCGGTGAGGATGCTGCCTATCTCCTTCGGCTTGGCCAGGAACCTGGTCAGTGCGGTGTCCGCGGTGGGCTGGAGGGCGTCGCTGGAGTCCCGGTTGAAGAACTGGGTGATCTCGGCGGCCTCCTCGACGTGCGCGCGGCCCTTCTTCACCAGGGCGGTGCCGGCGTCCTTGGCCTTCGGGTTGCACGGCAGGACGGTGCCCGAGGAGCCCTTGATGTAGATCTCCTGGGACTCCGCGGTGGCGAGGTAGCTCATCAGGTCGACGACCTGGTCGCGGCGGCCGGTGCGGGCGCTGGCGAAGTACCCGTCGACCGGGGCCTCTTCGGCGAGCGGGATCTTCGGGTCGATGACGGGGAAGCGGAAGAAGTCGATGTCGTCGAGCGCGTCCTTGGGGGCCGCGTCGGCGAAGAAGGTGCCGATGAGCATCATGCCGGTGCGGCCGTTGAGCAGGGCGGTCGTGGCGTCCTGGAAGGGGACGGCGTCGCCGTTCGGGTCGAAGTACGGCAGCACCTCCTGCCAGCGGTCGAAGACCTTGCGCACCTCGGGGTCGTCGAACCGGTGCTTTCCGGCGAGGAGTTCGCGGTGGTACTCGGCGCCGTTGATCCGGATGTCGAGGTAGTCGAACCAGGCGGAGGCCACCCAGGCGGTGTTGCCGCCCGCGCCGAGGCCGATCGGGTCGACGCCCTTGCTCTTGAGCTTGTCGCACAGGTCGAGGAAGTCGTCCCAGCTCTTGGGCTCGCTCACGCCCCACTTGGCGAAGTTGGACTTCCGGTAGAACATGCCCCACCAGTAGTAGGTGGCGGGGACGAAGACCTTCTTGCCCGATTTCGCGGTGCACAGGGAGTTCAGGGCCTTGGAGTAGCTCTTGAGGTCGGCCGAGGAGCTCCAGACCTCGCCGAGGTCGAGCAGCAGGTCCTTCTTCGCGTAGGCGTCCGCCACCGAGCCGGGGTACCAGGTGTACACGTCCGGCGGGTTGGCGGAGGTCAGGTAGGTCGGCAGCTGGGTGCGGAAGGTCTCCGCGGCGACCGTGTTGAGGCTGGCGCGCCCCGACCCCTTCTTGGCGTACGCGGCGACGAGGTCCTGCATCGCGGCCTTGGCCTGCGGTGCGGACACGTTGGACTGGAGGGTCACCGCGCCCTTGGAGGAGCTCTTGCCGGAGGAGGTGGCGGTGACACAGCCGCTGAGCAGCGCCGTCGTCCCGGCGGCACCGAGTCCTGCGAGGAACCGGCGTCGGCCGGTCTGATGGTTCGTCATGGATGGCTCCCTGTGGATCCGCGCGGGCGGGGCGGCCCTCCTGACGGCCGGGCCCCGCTCGCGCGGATACAGATTCGCGTGGCACTCACGCCACGTCAAGAATAATTACTAATTTATTTGAACTGGGTCCGGTGCACGTAGCCGTCGACTCCGCGGAACACCGCGTCGACCGTGCCGCCCGGCCCTGCCACCGCTCCGAGCGCGCCCTCGAAGGCCGCGCTGGGGAACTCCTGCCGCTTGGTCCAGCCCTGCCAGGCACCGTTCTCGTACCGCTGCTGCCAGAGCGTGTAGTCGGAGGCCCGCGCGTACAGCACCACGGCGTCTCCTACGGCGACGAGCGTCGGGCTGCCGCCGACGGTCCCGCCGATCGACTTCCATGGCGACCACTCCCCCGACGCCGACGCTTCCCTGGACCGCGTCCACACGTCGTCCGCCGCGGAGCGCACGGCCACGTGGACCCGCCCCTGCGAGTCGACGGCGGCGGACGGCCGCCCGTACACCGCCCGGTCACCGGGTGCGCCGAGCGAGGACCATCCGGTCGAAGGGCCGCGCTGCACGACCTGCCCGTCGGAGCCGGTGGCGAACAGCGTCCAGTGCCCGGGGTCGGTGAACGCCACCGACGGCGCGTCGGTCACCCGGCCGCCCAGGTTCTGCCAGGTGCCCCAGCGGCCGTCGGCGAAGACCCGCCGGTACACCCGCGAGTCGGTGCCGCGCACGAAGACATCGATCCGGCCGCCGGCCGAGGCGTACGCGGCGGGCTGGCCGAGGATCCTGCCCTTCGTGGGGCCGCCGAGATCCCGCGTCCGAGCCCTGCCGTCACCGTCTGCGGTGGCTGTGTGCTGGACGAGCGAGCCGTTCGGTCCGCGCAGGAACGTCGTGAGCGTGTCGCCGTCGCGCACCACCGCAGGGCTCGCCGTGGCCCGCTGGCCCAGGCTGGTGCCGGGCAGGGCGTCGGCCCCGGTCAGCTTCAGGAAAGCGGTGCCGTGTGCGGGGACCTCGACCGTGTACGAGTCGGTGTGGGTACCCCGGTCCGCCCTGGCCCGCAGGTCGCGCACCTTCACCCCGCCGCCGAGGCCGACGTCGGAGAACCGGACAGTGCGCTCGACCGCCTGGTCGGAGCGGTTGAGCAGCACGACCGCGCGCCTGCCGTCACCTGCGAGGACCTTGCTGTAGACGTCGCCGACGGAGTCACTGGCCACCCGTACGCCCTGGATGGCGAGGGGGTCCTGGTCGACGGCGATGATCTCCGGGTTGCGCAGTGTCTTGATCATCGAGTCCGACAGGGTGCGCGGATCGGATCCGATGACCAGCGGCGAGCCCATCTGGGCCCACATCACGAACTGTGTGGTGGACTCCTCCTGCGTCAGCTCCAGGGATCCGTCACCCATGCGCCGCATGGGGATGAGGTAGTCCGGGTCGTTGTAGTGGCCCGGCCCCTGCGCCTCGGGGTGCCAGGCGTTCGCGTCCATGTTGCGCAGCACGTTGGGCCACTGTCCGGGGCTCGGGGTGCCCCAGGCGATGTCCGTTCCGGTGCGCCAGGAGTCGGCGATCGTCGGGGCGTAGACGTACGAGTTGTGCGCGTCCTGCTCGGGTGTGTGCGGCAGACCCCAGTCGTCGGTGAGCGGGTTGCACAGGTTGAGCAGCATCCTGCGGCCGGACTTGGCCACCGCGTCGCTGAACTCCTTGAACGCCGGGCCCGGATCGAGCTTGGCGCCGATCCCGCAGAGGAAGTCGACCTTGACCGCGTCGATCTTCCAGTCCGCGAACTGCCGGGCGTCCTCCTCGTAGTGGCCCCTGCTGCCGAGGCCACAGGTCTTGCCACCGTCGTAGGCGCCGGCGTCGGTGTAGATGCCCGCCTTCAGGCCGCGCTTGTGCAGGTAGGAGACCAGCGCCGGGATGCCGGAGGGAAAGCGGTCCGGATGGGCGGCCAACCGCCCCTTCGCGTCACGTGGATTGTCGGCCTGCCACCCGCCGTCCAGCCACACGATGTCGTAACCGCTGTCGCGCAGACCGCTGCTGACCAGCTTGTCCGCGACGGAGCGCACCGCCTGTTCGGTGGGTGCGCCCAGCCCGTAGTAGGTGTTCCAGCCCATGTAGGGCGTCGGTGCGAGACCACTGTCGTAGTACTCGGGTGCGCCCTGGTCGACGGCGCCCCGATCGGTGCCGGTCTGCGCCGTGGCCGCCGGGGCGGCGGTCACCGCCAGCACGGTTGCGATCGCGACCGCGGTGGCTCGGCGCGTCAGTCTGGACGCCGCGGGTGTGCGGACCTGCGGGTGTGAAATCACTTGCCTCTCCCGAGGGTTGGGAAGCACGAGGACGTGACGCGGGCCGCGCTGCGACAGGGGGCCGTCCACGTCACGGCGAAGACTGTGGCGTGCGGCCGAAACCCTGTCAATATTAATTCCTAATTTAATAGAAAGAGGCGTCGTGCCAACGCCGGCCAACCAGGTCTCAAGAGACGAAGTCCGCCTCGGGGGTTGACAGATTCCCGCCCGCGCCACAGCCTTTGGCAACGTTGTCATTCGTTGGATCACGTGCCGTGTCGTACCCGGCCCGCACCGCTGTCTTTTGATGGGACATCACGCTCATGACAGATCAGTCGAGCTCGCCACGCCTGTCGCGACGCTCCCTCGTCACCACGGGTTCCACCCTGCTGGCGGGGTTCGGACTTGGTTCCCTGTTGCCCGCGCCGACCGCCGCCGCAGCGGGCGCCGACGCGTCGGCCGCGCCCACCTCGCCTCGCGAACTGGCGCTCTACCGCCCCGTCACGGTCTCCTCGACGGCCTACGCGCCCACTCCCGGCTCGTTCGTGGTCGACCGGCTCGCCTCACCGGGAGTGCGGGGCAGTGGCTGGCGTGCCGGGGCGGGTGACCCGCAGTGGATCTCGATCGATCTGCAGGCCGCCTGCGAGGTCACCTGGATCCGTCTCACGTTCGAAGGCGACGCGAGCGACCCGGTGTTCACTCCCCCGACCACGGGAAATCCCGCCAGTGGCACCACGGGCAAGGAGATCCAGTCGAGCTACGCGGTCGAGTACGTGGTCGAGACCTCCACCAATCGCGAATCCTGGACCAGCGTGTACCGCACGACGGCGGGCACCGGCGGAGTGGTGAACATCCAGCTCCCGCGCCCGGTCACCGCGCGCCATGTGCGGATGACCTCGCGCAAACGCTCCAACCCCAACCCCCTCGGTCTGAACGGCTTCGAGGTCTACGGCAGCCCCAAGGGGCACCGTCCTTCGGCCACCGGCTGGACGGACTGGGGCAAGAACTCCGGGCCCGCGCCCAAGCTGGTGATGGCCGACGACGGCACGGTGCCGGTGGAGTCGGGCTGGCGGCTGACCCTCGACGACTGGGCCGACGCCGACGGCAAGGAGTTGTCGAAGACGACTGTCGACACCAGCGGTTGGCTGCCGGCGACCGTTCCCGGCACGGTCCTGGCCTCGCTCGTGGACCAGGGCAAGCTGCCCGATCCCGTCGCCGGACTCAACAACCTCCATGTCCCCGAAGCCCTGTCGCGGCACGCGTGGTGGTACAAGCGGGACTTCGAGCTGCCGCGCGGGCTGCGCACCGGAGCCGGGCGGCGGATCTGGCTGGAGTTCGACGGCATCAACCACAAGGCCGACATCTGGCTCAACGGCAAGCAGGTGGGGGACCTGACCTATCCCTTCGCCCGCTCGGCCCACGACGTGACCGAGCTGCTCTCGACGGGCGGCGCGAACGCGCTCGCGGTGAAGATCACGCCGATGCCGGTGCCCGGCAGCCCCGGCGACAAGGGCCCCGCGGGCGAGGCCTGGGTGGACGCGGGCGCCAACCAGATGAACCTCAACTCGCCCACCTACCTGGCCTCTTCGGGCTGGGACTGGATGCCCGCGGTACGCGACCGGGCCGCCGGTATCTGGAACCACGTCCGGCTGAGATCCACCGGGCATGTCGTGATCGGCGATCCCCGTGTCGACACCCTCCTGCCGAAGCTGCCGGACGTGTCGGTCGCCGAACTGACCATCGTCGTTCCGGTCCGCAACGCCGACACCTCCGACCACAGAGCGACGGTCTCCGCGGCCTTCGACGGCGTACGGGTGTCCAAGGTCGTCACCGTGCCCGCGGGCGAGAGCATCGACGTCACGTTCACCCCCGACGCCTTCGGTCAACTGCGGCTCCGCAACCCGAAACTGTGGTGGCCCAACGGACTCGGCGACCCCGCTCTGCACGATCTCACCCTGGTCGCCTCGCTCGACGGCGCCGAGAGCGACCGCCGCACCACCCGGTTCGGCATCCGCCAGTTCGGCTACGAGTACGAGGTGCCGCTGCCGTTCACCGCCTCCGAGGACGCCTACACCCAGTCGGTGACCTTCGACCGGCAGCAGGCCAGGTACGTACGCGTCAAGTGCCTGACCAGGGCCTCCGGTTGGGGCAACTCGCTGTGGACGCTGGCCGTGTCCGACAGCGCACGGCCCTCCGTCGACCTCGCCCTGCACGCACCCGCCGAGGCGTCGAGCAAGGACGGGGACGACCGCGGTCCGGCCAATGCGACGGACGGCGATCCCGGCACCCGCTGGTCCTCGGCCTACGAGGACGACCAGTGGATCCGGGTCGATCTGGGCTCCCCACAGTCCTTCGACCGGATCGACCTGACGTGGGAGCAGGCATACGCGAAGACGTACGTGGTGCAGGTCTCCTCCGACGACGCCGACTGGACCGATGTGGCGTCGGTGGACAACAGCGCGGTGCCGCTGCCCTTCAACAACGGCAACGCCAGTCTCCAGGTCGAGGAGTTCGCTCCGCGCACCGCCCGGTACGTCCGTATCGCCTGCGGGGTGCGCAACACGAGCTGGGGCAACTCCCTGTGGTCCCTCGGCGTCATCGACAGCGCCAAGCCCGGAACGGATCTCGCCCTGCGTCAGAAGGCGACCGCCTCGACCGAGGAGTCCGACCACCCGGCCGCGCACGCCACCGACGGCGATACGGGAACCCGCTGGTCGTCGCAGTACGAGGACCAGCAGTGGATCCAGGTCGACCTGGGCACCGCGAAGAGGTTCGACCGGGTGGCGATCGTGTGGGAGCCGGCCTACCCGAAGACCTACGTGATCCAGGTGTCCGACGACGGGGACACATGGACCGACGTGAAGTCCGTGTCCAACACCCCCGACCCGCTGAAGATCAGCGTGAACGGCGTGCGGGTCCTGGCCCGCGGCGGCAACTGGGGCTGGGACGAACTGCTGCGCCGGATGCCGCCGGAGCGGATGGACGCGGCCGTGCGGATGCACCGCGACATGAACTTCACCATGATCCGCAACTGGGTCGGCACCTGCGACCGGGAGGAGTTCTTCGCCGCCTGCGACGAGCACGGGATCCTGGTCTGGAACGACTTCCCCAACGCGTGGGCCATGGACCCGCCGGACCACGACGCCTTCAACTCCATCGCGCGGGACACCGTCCTGCGCTACCGCATCCACCCCAGCGTGGTGATCTGGTGCGGAGCCAACGAGGGCAACCCGCCCGCCGCCATCGACAAGGGCATGCGCCAGGCCGTCGAACAGCAGGTCCCCGGCATCCTCTACCAGAACAACTCGGCCGGCGGCATCATCACCGGCGGCGGTCCCTACGGCTGGGTCGAGCCGGAGAAGTACTTCGATCCGTCCACGTACGGCAGCAAGGACTTCGGCTTCCACACCGAGATCGGCATGCCGGTCGTCTCCACCGCGGCCAGCGTGCGGAACATGACGGGCGACGAGCCCGAGTGGCCGATCCGCGGCGCGTGGTACTACCACGACTGGAGTGAACGCGGGAACCAGGCACCGCACACCTACAAGGCAGCCGTCGAGGCCCGACTCGGGGAGACCGAGGACCTGGACGACTTCGCCCGCAAGGCCCAGTTCGTCAACTACGAGAACACGCGCGCCATGTTCGAGGCATGGAACGCGAACCTGTGGGACAACGCCAGCGGCCTGATGCTGTGGATGTCCCACCCCGCGTGGCACAGCACGGTCTGGCAGACCTACGACTACGACTTCGACGTCAACGGCACCTACTACGGCGCCCGCACGGCCTGCGAGCCGCTACATGTCCAGGCCGACCCGAAGGGACAGGTCCTGGCCGTCAACCACACGCGCAAGGACCTCAAGAACGCCACCGTCTCGGCGCAGTTGTTCGACCTGTCGGGTCGTCAGCTCGGCAAGACCAAGAACGCGCGGCTGGACGTGGCACCGGCCGCCACCACGAAGGCGTTCACCAGCGCCTGGACCGACGACCTGCCCGACCTGCACCTGCTGCGCCTGACCCTGGAGAGCAGCGACGGCCGCGTCCTGTCGCGCAACACGTACTGGCGCCATCGCACCGCGGCCGCCATGCGGGCGCTGACCAAGGCGCCGCAGACCAAGGTGTCCGCAGCCGTGACGCGCCTGTCCCGTTCCGGAACCCGTCACGAACTCACCGCCACCGTACGCAACCATGGTCGGTCAGTCGCCGCCATGGTCCGGCTGTCCCTGCTGAACGACAAGACCGGTCATCGCGTGCTGCCGACGCTCTACAGCGACAACTACCTGTGGCTGCTGCCCGGCGAGTCGCAGACCGTCACCTTGTCCTGGCCCGCCCGTGCTCTGCCCTCGCACCGACCGCTCCTGAAGGTGGAGGCGTACAACAGCCGCTCCGCGACAGCGCGCCCGTAGGTTCCTGTCCGACGCACCCCCGGCCAGGTCAGAGGGGCTTGAGCCGGGTGTGCAGGAGGCAGAACTCGTTGCCTTCCGGGTCGGCCAGGGTGTGCCAGTTCTCGGCGCCGGTCTGGCCGACGTCGGCCGGCCTGGCGCCGAGGGCGAGCAGCCGCTCCAACTCGGCGTCCTGGTCGCGGTCGGTGGCGTTGACGTCGATGTGCAGGGGGAGCTTCCCCCTCCGCGGGTCGCTGCTGGGGCTCAGGACGAGGGTGGGCTGCGGGCCGCCGAAGCCGGCGTCGGGCGGCCCGATCTCGATGCTTCCGTCGTCCTCCCGGCCGAGTTCGACGTAGCCGAGAACCTCGCACCAGAATGCGGCGAGCCGTTCGGGGTCGGCGCAGTCGAGTACCAGTTCACTGATGCGGCATGCCATGCCGGGGAGTGTACATAGACAGCCCCGAGGCCGATTGTCGGCCGCGGCATGAGCAACCGCGGGATCGCGGCGGGGGCGTACGCGCTCAGTCTCGTGCTGGGGAAGCGAGCGCCTCCGCGCGCTGTGCGAGTCGTTTGAGGGCCACTTCGCCCCAGGTCACGTTGTCCCGTTCGAGGGACAGGCCACGCAGACAGGTGAGATACGGCCCGATGCGTTCGGCGGTGGTGAAGTACTCGTCCTCGGTACGTCCGGCCAGCAGCCATTCCCGTACCCGCTCATAGCGCGCGATCTTGGTCGCCGCCAGCTCCATGCGCTGGGCGATGGCCGTTCGTACGGCCTCCATGTCGCCGACGTCCACGCACTGGACCTTGACCAGCAACTCGTCCCGGATCGCCGTCGGTTTGGCGGGCGGCTCGGCGGTGTAGGCCCGTACGGCGGCAAGACCCTCGTCGGTGAGCGAGAACAGCCGCTTGTTCGGACGGCGCTCCTGCTGCACGACGCGAGCGGCGACGAGGCCCTCGCCTTCCATACGCTCCAGCTCGCGGTAGAGCTGCTGCGGTGTGGCCATCCAGAAGTTGGCGACCGACGCCTCGAACCCCTTGGCAAGGTCGTACCCCGACGCCTCACCCTCCAGAAGCGCCGCCATCACCGCGTTGCGAAGAGCCATGAATCCAACCTAACAGCCTGTTGATTACTCAGTGCGACGACTATGAGCGGGCCTCACGAGGGGCCTTCGACGACCTGTGCCACCGGAAGCAGGGCGGGCCGCTTGGCCTCCCGGCCGTCACCGGACGAGCGGCCGCACAGGCGACGGGCGAGCCAGGGGCCGAGGAAGGAGCCCGCCCAGCGCAGCTCGGTCCCGACGACGCGCAGCCTCGAATGCGCGCGCTCGTCGGCGGGCAGAGGTCTGATCCAGCTGTCGTCGCTTCCCGGTACGGCGAGTGCCTCGGCGACCGCGGCGGCGATCAGGGCATGGCCGCGCGGGCTCGCGTGCAGCCGGTCGGGACTCCACAGCCGGAGGTCGGTGACCACCGGGTGAGGCTCCGCGTCGGCCACCACTACACCGTGGCGGCGGGCCGCCTCGCGAATGCGGCTGTTCAGTGCGGTGACCCGGTGGGCGATGGGTCTGGCGGCCGGGACGATCCGCGCGAAGTCGGGGAAGGTCAGCGTCGCGACGCGGGCACCGCTCCCGGTGAGCGCGGCGAACATCGCCTCCAGGTGCTCGGCCACCTCGTCCGCGTCGAAGCGGGGACGCAGCACGTCGTTGACACCGGCGACGACCGTCGCCAGATCCGGGCGCAGTGCCAGCGCGGGCTCCAACTGCTGTGAGCGCACCTCACCCGCAAGGCGCCCACGGACGGCGAGGTTGGCGTACAGGAGGCCGGTGTCGGTCCGCGCGATCTGCTCGGCGAGCCGGTCCGCCCACCCTCGCGGGTTCCCGGTGCCGTCGTCGTCACCGAGGCCCTCGGTCTGACTGTCACCCAGGGCGACGTACCGCGCGTAGCCACTGTTCGCCATGATCGCCCGCCTTCTCGGAGCTCGAACCCCCGCTGCCTGCGGAGCGAGAGCGGATGACTGACTAGTCGGCTATTAAGATAGTTGACTATGCCAGGAAGTGCACATGTCGGTCGCGCACGGCTCACAGGAGTGGGAACTCGCCCAGCAGGCACCCCGGCCCCGCGGTCCTACTCCACCACTGTCGACTCCCGGATCGTCAGGCTGCAGGGCATGCGGTGCACCCCCGAGGCGGCCCGGCCGCCGATGGCGGCGAACAGATGCTGGGCGGCCGTGCGGCCCAGCACCTCCAGGTTCATGTCGACGGTCGTCAGAGGTGGCCTGGTCTCGGCGGACAGGACCTCCCAGTTGTCGTATCCGACGACCGCGATGTCGTCGGGAACGCGGCGGCCCCGTTCACGGACCGCCTCGACGAACCCCGCAGCGATCTGATCGCTTCCGCAGAACACGGCGTCGGTCTCCGAGTCGGCGGTGAGTACGATCTCGGCCGCCTGCCGCCCCCATCGCCGCGACCAGGCGCCGAAGAGAACCTGGCCGCCGGAGAGGGGAAGTCCGGCTTCTTCCAGGGTTTCGACGGTGCCGGCCGCCCTGTCCTGGGCGGCCTGGTAATGGGTGGGCCCGGTGATGTGGGCGATACGCCGTCTGCCCACGGTCAGCAGGTGATGAACGGCGATGCGCGCCCCGCCCACGTCGTCGGGCACGAACGAGACGTCCTGCGGATCGTCGGAGGGTGCGTAGGCGTAGACGACGGGCACGGGCAGATCGAGGTTGATCGAGGGTCGTGGGTCCGTGCTCTCGCCGACCACGATGATCCCGTCGACGCGGCGGGCCAGCAGGGTGCGAAGGTAGTGCCGCTCGCGGATGGCGTCTCCGCGGGCGTCACAGAGCAGGACGGCCATCTCCCCCGTGCCGAAGGCGTCCTCCGCGCCGAGCAGCACGGGGATGCCGAAGCGGCCGACGCTGTCGCTGGTGAGCAGCCCGACCGTGCGGGTCTGCCCGGAGATCAGGCTCTGGGCAAGCGCGTTCGGCTGGTATCCCAGTTCCTCCGCGGCCCGGAGAACACGCTGGAGCGTCTCGGCGCGGACCTGGCTCCGGCCGTTGAGTGCCTTGGACGCGGTCGCGATCGACACCCCCGCGCGTGTGGCCACATCGGTGATCGTGGTCGCGCGTCGCCGCGTAGAGTCCATCGTCACGAAAACCTTTTCCGCCTAGAGGAAACCGTCACTTCAGACGCCGTCCGCACTCGCCCGGTCCGAACCTAGACCGGTAAGCCCTTGCCATGTAAGGGATGAGCTCCACTCCCGGCTATTGACAGTGCGTCAGCCCGCCTCTACGTTGCGAAAACCTTTTAGGTCAGCCTCATTTATGGCGTCGCAATCACGCTTTACGTGTGTCAGGGGCACGCCATAGCCCACGGCCCCGGCGGTCGCGCGGCTGAACGCACCATCGCGAGCAACCGCCTGCTGTCAACCGCACAGGGAGCCTCCGATGAGAAGACCGCACGTCCTACTGGTACGACGTCGGCGCACGAGATGCCTCCTCCTCGCACTGATGCTCAGCGTCTGTTCCGTCGTCGCCGGGACCCCGGCCCATGCCGCGCAGACCATCGGCTTCCCCACCTTCGGCGGACCCGCGATCCCGGCCGCGCCCGTCGGCTACACGCCCGGCGACATGATGCGGAGCATCTACGACGCGGAGAGCTCGGGGACCGACTTCTGGATGGACCGCCTCCTGGCCCGCTCGGGCAACGACCCGGCGGGATCCTGGCTGATGAGCCGTGGGCGCGCGGTCTTCATGAAGACCCACGATCCCGCGGTGCTCGGCTTCGGCGGCCATGTCGCCTACTGGGAGAGCATCAACGACCAGAACGCCTACAGCGTCGCGATCAGCCCGGGCACCTTCACGGAGCAGGTCGCCCAGCGCCGGCAGGTGCCCAGCCACTGGAAGAGCGTGCACACCAGCGGTTCGGTCACGGTCGACCAGACCAAGTTCATCACCGACAACAACGTCGCGGTGACCAACCTGTCGATCAGGAACAACGGCAGCAGCCCCACCACGCTGCAGTTGCGGGCCACTTCCCCGTACGCCACCACGGGCGGCGGCAGCGAGTTGACCGGCCAGGTGGGCGCCTACAACAACCTCACCACGATCCGCCCTCGGCTCACGGGCGACGGTTTCGCGGTCTCCAACGGCGGTCTCAACCGGTCCGTGACGATCGCGGCCGGGGCCACCGTCACCGCCAAGGTGGTCATGGGCTTCGTCACCGATGAGATCCCCCAGTCGATCACCGAGTACAACGCCTACGCCGGTTACTCCAACGCCACCGCGTTCGCCACCCACGTCAGGGCCTACAACCTGTGGTGGGCGCAGAACGTGCCCTACATCGACGTGCCCGAGGGCGCGATCAAGAAGAACATCTACTACCGCTGGTGGCTGATGCGCTTCAACAGCCTCGACGCCGACATCCCCGGGCAGACCTTCCAGTTCCCGACCTCCACCGAGGGCGTCCTCGGCTACAACAACGCGATAGCGCTGACCCAGCCCATGCACATCGACGACCTCAAGTACCTGCGTAACCCGGCCTACGCGTACGGGGACTGGCTGAGCGTCGGCCAGACCTCCAAGGGGGCCCGCTTCCTCGACAACCCGGGCGACCCGGAGAACTGGTCCAACAGCTACACCCAGTACATCGCCGAGGCGGCCTGGAAGAGCTACCAGATCCACGGCGGCCAGCCCGGCATCGCAGCCAACCTGGCCCGCTACGCCGAGGGAGACGTCAAGGGACAGCTCGCGCACTACGACCACGACAACAACAAGCTCATCGAGTACGACTGGGGCGCCCTGACCGGCAACGACGCCGACGCGGTCTCCTTCCACTGGAAGCCCGGCAACATGGACCGCGCCGAGTCCGCCTACCAGTACAGCGGCGCGCTCGCCGCCGCGCAGGCCTACGAGGCGACCGGCAACACGGCCAAGGCCACCGAGATGCGCACGCTCGCGACGCAGATCAAGGACGCCATCGCCAACGTGCTGTGGAACCCCAACCGACAGCTTTTCGAGCACCGGTTGAAGTCGACCAACGAATGGGTGCCCTGGAAGGAGATCAACAACTACTACCCGTTCTCGGTCGGAGCCGTGCCCAACACCACTGCCTACAAGCAGGCGTTGCGACTCTACGACGACCCGGCCCAGTATCCGATCTTCCCCTTCTACACGGCCAACCAGGTCGACAAGAAGGCCGCGGCCGACGCGGGCAACCCGGGCTCGAACAACTTCTCCACCATCAACTCGACCGTCCAGTTCCGGCTGTACTCGTCGGTGCTGCGCAACTACTCCAACTCATGGATGAGCGCGACCGACTACAAGAAGCTCCTGTACTGGAACACCTGGGCGCAGTACGTCGGCGGCAACACCCAGTGGCCGGACGCCAACGAGTTCTGGGCCGACTGGAACGGCAGCTCGATCAACTACCGCTCCTGGATCCACCACAACATCCTGGGCAGCAGCAACTGGACTGTGATCGAGGACGTCGCCGGTCTGCGGCCCCGCAACGACGCCAAGGTCGAGCTCTCCCCCATCGACATCGGCTGGAGCCACTTCACCGTCAACAACCTCCGCTACCGGGGCGCCGACCTGTCCATCGTCTGGGACGACCCGGCCGACGGAGTGGTGCGCTACCCCGGCGTGCCCGAGGGGTACTCGATCTACGTCAACGGCAGCCGGGCCGCCACTGTCAGCTCGCTCGTGCCCTTCACCTGGGACCCGGCCACCGGTGACGTGACCACGAGCGGTACGGTCACCCACCACACGTCCGTCGCCGGGCTGAAGGCCCCGAACCAGGTCGTCCAGGACAGCCCCCAGATGGTCGACATGCTCGCCAAGGCCGGCGTCGATCTGACGGCCGACCTGACCAACCT
Organism: Streptomyces sp. NPDC058697; assembly: GCF_042715345.1. Lineage (NCBI taxonomy): Bacteria > Bacillati > Actinomycetota > Actinomycetes > Kitasatosporales > Streptomycetaceae > Streptomyces > Streptomyces sp. NPDC058697. Next base: position 259,898 of record NZ_JBHXSU010000007.1, on the reverse strand, counting down.
CGCCTCCGGGGCGAGCGTGTCCGCCTCCCACACCGGGTCCGGCAGCGCGGCCTCCGGAGCTGTCGACGGCTACCCCACCAACGAACCGTTCTGGGGCGCGGGCGGTTCCCCCAACAGCCAGGACTGGTACGAGCTGAACCTCGGCACCGCCCGCACGCTCAACGAGGTGCGCCTGTACTTCAAGGACAGCCGCCCGGCCAGTGCCACCTACCGGGCCCCGTCCGCGTACACCATCCAGTACTACAACGGCATTTCATGGGTGAGCGCGCCGGGGCAGGCCAAGAGTCCGGCCGTGCCGCGGGCCAACTACAACGTGGTGCAGTTCCCGGCGATCAGCGCCCAGCGCATACGGGTCCTGGCCACCAACGCGTCGGGGGCGAAGACGGGCCTCACCGAGGTCAAGGTGTTCAACAGGGGCGGTGTCCAGCCACCGGCCAACCAGGCGACATCCGCGGCGACTTCGGCGTCGTACACCTCCGCCTGGGAAACCGTCACCGCGATCAACGACGGGATCGATCCGCCGTCGTCCAACGACACCGTGAACCCACGCTGGGGAACCTGGCCGGAGACCGGTCAGCAATGGGCGGAGCTGACCTGGCCGTCCGCGAGGACCCTCGACAGGGCCGAGGTGTACTTCTTCGACGACGACCAGGGCATCGACATGCCCGCCTCGTGGAAGCTGCAGTACTGGAACGGCAGCGCCTACGTCGACGTACCGGGTGCGGGCGGCTATCCGCTGGCCAAGAACCAGTACAACACCGTCACCTTCACCGCGACGAGCACCACACGGCTACGGGTGCTGCTCACCGGGAACGGCACCAACTCCGTGGGGCTTCTGGAGACGAAGGTGTACGGCCCCGGCGCGACCGCCAAGCGATGAAGGGTGTGCCCAAGTGACTCGTTCCAGATGCCTGTCCGTGCTCACCGCCGTGCTCGCCATGGTGGTCGCCTTCCTGGTGGCGCCGCCGACCGCTGCCGCCGCCGTCTCGTTCACCTCGACGGGGGTGAACCAGAACGGCGCCAACTGCCTTGACGTACCGGGCAGTTCGACGACGAGCGGGACACAGCTCCGCGCCAGCACATGTGCCTCCGGCGCGAGCCAGTCCTTCGGCTTCACCCCGGTCGCGGGGACGGCCGACACCTACACCATCAGTACGCACGCCTCCGGCCAGTGTGTCGACGTGTACGGCGCGTCCACCGCGGACAACGCCACGATCATCCAGTGGACCTGCCACAACGGCACGAACCAGCGGTGGCGGCTCGTGCCCGTGACAGTCAGCGGAACCGACAAGACGTTCAACCTCGTCTCCGTCGGCTCCGGCAAGTGCGTGGCGCCGAGCGGCGGTTCGTCTGCCTCGAACACGGGCCTGGTGCAGCTGCCGTGCGGTACCGGGAACGGCAGGGTGTGGCGCCTGCCCGGCTTCAGCGGCGGCGGCACGGGCCCGGGCACGTTCACCAACCCGCTCTCCCAGCGCGGGCCCGACCCCTGGCTGACGTACTACGACGGCTACTACTACCTCGCCACGACCACCTGGAACTCGACGGTCACCATGCGCAAGGCCGGCACCCTGGCGGGCCTCGCCACGGCCACCGACCAGGTGATCTTCAACCTCACCAGGCCCAACGGCGCCGGCACGATGTGGGCTCCGGAGTTCCACCTGCTCGACGGTCCCAACGGGAAGCGGTGGTACTTCTACTACACGGCCGGACGGGAGCCGTACGACCTGGGAACCCAGCGGATCCACGTCCTGGAGAGCGCAGGCCTGGACCCGATGGGCCCCTACAGCTTCAAGGCCGACCTGCTCGACCCGACCCAGGACAACACCTGGGAACTGGACCCGGGCATCCTGCAGTTGAACGGCCAGCTCTATCTCCTCGGCACGTTCTACAACGGCTCGCAGCCCATGTTCATCCGGCCGCTGTCGAACCCCTGGACCGCGAGCGGCACCCGCCGGGTGCTGTCCACTCCGACCTACAGCTGGGAGACGGTGGGCGGCGCGGTCAACGAGGGCGCCGAGGTGCTGCAACGGGGCGGCAAGACGTTCATCGTCTACTCCGCGAGCCACTGCTCCACGCCCGACTACAAGCTGGGGATGCTGACGTACAACGGAGGTGACCCGCTCAGCTCCTCCTCCTGGGTCAAGTCACCGAACCCGGTCTTCCAGCGGTCCAACGCCAACGGTGTGTACGGCCCCGGCCACAACGGCTTCTTCAAGTCGCCGGACGGGTCCGAGGACTGGATCGTCTACCACGCGAACAACTCCGCGGGCGGTGGCTGCGACATGAACCGGTCGACCCGGGCGCAGAAGTTCACCTGGAACGCCGACGGCACACCGAACTTCGGCACACCGGTGGCCCTCGGCGTCACACTGACCGCGCCGTCGGGCGAGTAGGCGTCACTTCGGACTCAGCAGTGGCTCCGCTCGCTCCGCAGACCGTCGGTTCGGGAACCAGCACTTCCCGGAGCGTCGGTTTGCGGATCAGCAGCAGCGCCGCGTCGTCGTGCAGCCGGCCGCCGACATGGGCCAGCAGTTCGTCATGCAGCGCGGTGAGGGTGCGAGCCGGCTCGTCGCACACGTGGCGGGCCAGCCCTTCGGCGAGCCGGTAGAACTCACGGCCGCGGTCGCGGGCCTCGGTGACCCCGTCGGTGTAGAGCAGCAACTGATCCCCGTCCGCGAACGGCACTACGTCCAGGGCGGGGGCGTGCTTCGCGAGGGCGCGCAGTCCGAGGGGCGGGGCCGGATGCGCGGGCTCCACCGGCTCGACGCTTCCGGACTCGCGTATCAGCAGCGGAGGCGCGTGTCCGCAGTTCACGACCTCCAGCTGCCCGTCCTGGGAGTAGCCGGCGACCACGGCGGTGACGAAGTCGTCGCTACCGAGATTGCGCGCCAGGCTCCGCTCGATCCGGTCGATGACGGTGAGGAGGTCGGGCTCGTCGTAGGCGGCCTCCCGGAAGACACCGAGCACCAGCGCGGCGGTCCCCACGGCCGGCAGTCCCTTGCCCCGTACGTCGCCGACGATCAGCCGCACTCCGTACGGGGTGGGTATCAGCGCGTAGAGATCCCCGCCGATACGGGCCTCGGCCGCCGCGGCGCTGTAGCGGACGGCCACCTGGAACGGGCCGACGGTCGCCGGTACGGGCTTGAGCAGCGCGTGCTGGGCGGTCTCCGCGACCGAGCGGACAGCGGCGAGCACCCGGTCGCGGCGCCCGCGCAGCGCGCTGGCCAGGCCACTCGCCACGGTGACGGCGGCAAGGGCGGACAGCAGGGCCGCCAGTTCACTGCCCGGAACGCCGTCACGGGCTCCGAGCGTCGCCCCGAGCACCGCGGCGAGGACGCCGACGCACGCGACACCGCGCGGCCCGTTCGTGGTGGCGGCCAGTGCGGGCCCGGCCACCAGGAGGGGCAGCCAGACCATGCCCGCTCCGCCGACGAAGTCGGCGAGCACGACGACGGAGACGATCAGCACGGGCAGTACGTGGAGCAGGTGCAGTACGGGCGTCCCGGCGGCCAACCGCGCGGTTGCCCGGCCGCGTGCCGAAGCCCCGGATTCGGTCACCCGGTTCCTGCGTGTCCGTATGGACCAGTGGTTGCCGCCATGATCACGGGCCTGACTCATACTTCGTCCGCTGTCCTCACCTGTGCACGGCGCACATTCCTGAAATGCCGGTTTCATCCAGGAAACGGTGTCGGCCCGGACCTTACAAGAAGCTGATTTTCAGATAGTGAGCGACAGCCTCCTGGTCACGCGGTTCGCGGTCGGGATCAGCCGCGCGCGGACGTCCCGCATCCGGGAGAGCCGTTCCACCGGCATCGAGACGCCGAGCGAGCCGAGCGTGTCCCCGCTGTAGACGGGTACGGCGACGCAGACCGTGCCCAGGGCGTACTCCTCCAGATCCGTGACGGCCGGGGCCACGGGTGAGGTGTCCAGGCGCCGGAGCAGTTCCGGCCTGCTGGTGATCGTCCGTGGTGTGAGATCGGCGAGATGGTGCCTGGCGAGGTAGTCCTTACGGTCCTCGTCGTCCAGTTCCCTGAGCACGGCCTTGCCCAGCGCGGTGGCGTGGCCCGCGTCCTCGAACCCCACCCAGAGGTCGACGCGGGGCGCCCTGGGGCCGTCGACGATCTCCGCGACCCGGATCTCGCCCTCCTCGTAGAAGGTGAGGTAGGCGGCGGTCGTGAGTTCGTCGCGCAGCGCGGCGAGCGTGGGGCGGACACGGCTGAGCAGCGCCTGGCCTCGGCCCGTGCTCTGCATCATCTGCAGCTTGTCGCCGAGGACGAAGCCGCCGTCGTCCAGCTTCCGCAGGTATCCGTCGTGGACCAGTGTCCGCAGCAGGTGATAGGCGGTGGCCAGGGGCAGGCCCGTCTCACGTGCCAGCTGCTTCGCCGGCGCCCCGTTCTGGTGCGCGCTGACGGCTTCCAGGAGGCGGAAGGCCCGCTGGACGGACGTGATGAGGGTGGGGCCGTCGTGCTCGCCCATACGACCAGCGTGCGCCGGACGGGCGCCGCGGGCAAGGCGAGCGCTCGGCCCTACCCGCGAGTGACGAGGATCCCGTCGGTGTCGCTGTAGAGGTGGCAGCCGGGTGTGAAGGTCACCCCGCCGAACGAGACCTCGACGTCCCTGTCCCCGACACCCTCCTTGCGGCTCTTGCGGGGGTTGGAACCGAGGGCCTTCACGCCGAGGTCGATCTTGGACAGCGCCTCGACATCACGGACCGCGCCATTGATGACGACACCCTCCCAGCCGCTGGACGCGCCCAGGTCGGCGATGAGGTCCCCCATCAGAGCGGCGGCCAGCGAGCCACCGCCGTCGACGACGAGCACCCGCCCCGCACCCGGCTCACCGAGCGTGGCCTTGAGGACCACGTTGTCCTCGTGGCATCGCACGGTCGTGACAACGCCCTCGAACGACGTCCGGGCACCGAAGATCCGGAACAGGGTGGTGCACGACTGGAGGTCGTCACCGTGCTCGTCGTAGAGGTCGGCTGTGGGCTTCATCGGATTCCTCTCGTGTTCCCTGAGGTCAGGAAGAAAGTGACAGCGTAGGTGAAGCGTCCGGTGCGGACCGCTTGATCGAACTGGGCCACGAACCGGTCGGCGGCAGCGGTGTGGGCCCAGCTCCGGAGTCCCATCACGTTGTCGGCGGGCGTCGGGTCGCGGACGACGAGGGTGCGGGCTTCCACGAACGGCTCGGCGGTCAGGCGCTTCAGGACCTCGACGAGTTCGGCCGGCCGGGACTGGCTGTCGACCGCAGTGAAAGCGTGTGGCACGTTGCGGCGGCTCATGGATGAAAGCTAGCGCTGAGCGGGACGGGCGTGGCCCCACCCTTCGCGCCAACCGCGTCAACCAGGCCGACCGGGGTCGATCGCCCAGGTCGGCGGCATCACCGTGCCGTCCGCCGGTCTGCGGTCGCCGAGCTTGTAGCCTGCACGGGCCCCGGGAGGGGGCGCTCACGACGCCGAGACGACTCGCGCGCTCCCTGTGCTTCTGCTCACACCGCCGTCGCCTCCTGTAATTTACTAGGACGTCCTACTATCTAGTTAGTCAGCGTTCCCCTGACCTGTCTGGGAAGGCCCCCATGAGCGACCTGCACCGCCCCGCGAACCCCATCCGTCTGGTCACCGCGTCGGCGCTGTTCGACGGGCATGACGCCTCGATCAACATCATGCGGCGGATCTTCCAGTCCCAAGGGGCCGAGGTGATTCATCTCGGACACAACCGGTCGGTGCAGGAGGTCGTGGACGCGGCCCTTGAGGAGGACGCGCACGGTGTGGCGGTCTCGTCCTACCAGGGCGGGCACGTGGAGTACTTCGAGTACCTGGTCGACTCGCTGCGCCGGCAGGGAGCCGAGCACGTGCGCGTGGTGGGCGGCGGGGGCGGCGTCATCGTGCCCGAGGAGATCACCCGGCTGCGCAGCAGCGGGGTGACCATCTTCTCCCCGGAGGACGGCCAGCGCATGGGCCTCGCCGGGATGGTCAACACGGTGGTGAAGGACTGCGACTTCGACCTCTGGGACGGCAAGCCCGCCGACGCGGCCGCCGTCCTCGCGGGCGACCGGTTCGCGATCGCCCGCTCCATCACGGGTGCGGAGCTCGGCAAACTGCCCACGGATTTCCTGGAGCAGTTGCGTGCCGCCGGGGCCGCGCGCAGCACGCCGGTGGTCGGTATCACCGGCACCGGCGGCTCGGGCAAGTCCTCGCTGACCGACGAGCTGGTGCGCCGGTTCCGTCTGGACCAGCAGGACAAGCTGCGGATCGCGGTGATCGCGGTCGACCCGACCCGCCGCCGCGGCGGCGGTGCGCTGCTCGGTGACCGGATCCGTATGAACTCCCTCGACGGGAACCGGATCTTCTTCCGGAGTCTTGCCACCCGCGGCAGCCACGAGCTGCCCGCGCACCTCTCCGAGGTGATCGACGTGGTCAAGGCCGCCGGCTTCGACCTGGTGATCGTGGAGACACCGGGCATCGGCCAGGGCGACGCGGCGATCGTGCCGTTCGTCGACACCTCGCTGTACGTGATGACGCCGGAGTTCGGCGCCGCCTCGCAGCTGGAGAAGATCGACATGCTCGACTTCGCCGACGTCGTGGCTATCAACAAGTTCGAGCGGCGCGGCGCCAAGGACGCGCTGCGGGACGTGGGCCGCCAACTGGTCCGTAACCGCGAGGCGTTCGGGAAGCGGCCCGAGGACATGCCGGTGCTCGGCACCTCGGCGGCCACGTTCAACGACGACGGTGTCACCGCGCTCTACCAGTACGTGAAGGCGGCGCTGGCCGAGCACGGGCTGCCGTTGTCCGAGGGCACGCTGGCACCGGTCGACGTGCGCCACTCCTCCGGCATCCGGCAGGTGGTTCCCGCGGACCGGGTGCGCTACCTCGCCGAGATCACCGACTCGGTCCGCGGATACCACTCCGCCACCGAGCTGCTGGCCGAGGCGGCCCGGCGGGTGCAGCGCCTGGAGGCCGTCGAGGGCGAACTGGTCGCTGCCGGCTCCGAGGCGGCCAACGTCCAGTCGCTGCTCGACGGCGCCCGCAAGCACCTCCCGCAGGACGTCAGGGAGCAGATCGCCAACTGGCCCGCCGTCGTTGCCTCGTACTCCGGCGACGAGCTGGTCGTGAAGGCGCGGGACAAGGAGATCCGCACCAAGCTGACCCGCGAGTCCCTCTCGGGCAACAAGATCCCTCGTGTCTCGCTGCCCCGGTTCACCGACCACGGGGAGCTGGTGCGGTTCTGGCGTCGGGAGAACCTGCCCGGCCACTTCCCGTTCGCCGCCGGGGTGTTCCCCTTCAAGCGCGACGGTGAGGACCCGGCGCGGATGTTCGCCGGAGAGGGAGATCCGTTCCGCACCAACCGACGCTTCAAGCTGCTGTCCGAGGGCCAGCCGGCGACCCGGCTGTCCACCGCCTTCGACTCGGTCACCCTCTACGGCCGCGACCCGGACGAGCGTCCCGACATCTACGGCAAGGTCGGCACGTCCGGCGTGTCGGTCGCCACCCTCGACGACATGAAGACGCTCTACGACGGCTTCGACCTGATCGCGCCGACGACCTCGGTGTCGATGACGATCAACGGCCCGGCCCCGACCGTGCTCGCGTTCTTCCTCAACACCGCCATCGACCAGCAGGTCGAGCGGTTCCGTACCGCGGAGGGCCGTGACCCCTCCCCCGAGGAGACGGTCGAACTGCGTGCGCACGCACTGGCGAACGTGCGCGGCACGGTGCAGGCCGACATCCTCAAGGAGGACCAGGGACAGAACACCTGTCTGTTCTCCACCGAGTTCAGCCTGCGGATGATGGCCGACATCCAGGAGTGGTTCATCGCCAACAAGGTCCGCAACTTCTACTCGGTGTCCATCTCCGGCTACCACATCGCCGAGGCCGGGGCGAACCCCATCAGCCAGCTCGCCTTCACCCTCGCCAACGGCTTCACCTATGTGGAGGCCTACCTCGCGCGGGGCATGCACATCGACGACTTCGCCCCCAACCTGTCGTTCTTCTTCTCCAACGGCATGGACCCGGAGTACTCGGTCCTGGGCCGCGTCGCCCGCCGGATCTGGGCCGTCGCGATGAAGGAGAAGTACGGGGCCAACGAGCGCAGCCAGAAGCTGAAGTACCACGTCCAGACCTCCGGACGCTCCCTGCACGCCCAGGAGATGGACTTCAACGACATCCGCACCACCCTGCAGGCGCTCATCGCCATCTACGACAACTGCAACAGCCTGCACACCAACGCCTACGACGAGGCCGTGACCACCCCCACCGAGGACTCCGTCCGCCGGGCCCTGGCCATCCAGTTGATCATCAACAGGGAGTGGGGCCTGGCCATGAACGAGAACCCCCTCCAGGGCTCGTTCATCATCGACGAACTCACCGATCTGGTCGAGGAGTCCGTCCTCCAGGAGTTCGAGCGGATCAGCGAGCGGGGCGGTGTGCTCGGCGCCATGGAGACCGGCTACCAGCGCGGCCGCATCCAGGACGAGTCGATGCTCTACGAACAGCGCAAGCACGACGGCACCCTGCCCCTCATCGGCGTCAACACCTTCCGCAACCCCCACGCGGACACCGCCGAACCCGTCGTCATCGAGCTGGCCCGCGCCACCGAGGACGAGAAGCAGTCCCAGCTGGAGCGCGTGCGCGACTACCAGTCCAGCCACCGCGACCCGGCCCACGCGGCCCTGGCCGCACTCAAGGACGCGGCGGTCAGCGGCGACAACGTCTTCGCCGTCCTCATGGAGACCGCCCGCGTCTGCTCGCTCCAGCAGATCACCGACGCCTTCTTCGAGGTCGGGGGCCAGTACCGCCGCAACGTCTGATCCGGCGCCCGTCCCGTCAAACGTCTGATCCGGCGTCCGTCCCGTCAAGCGCCTCGCCACGCGACCCGGTCGAGCAGCTCAGCCCGCGGCGCAGGGCGAGGCGCCGTCGCGTCCGCGCACGCCCACCTTCGCGGGCGGCCACCGAGTGCTGCGAGGGACTCCGAGAGTCTTGACGTGCGCACGGGACGACCACAGAATGACCGCACACTCTGACAACGTTGTCGAAAGGTTGCGTTCATGTCGCAGCGCGCCGTGGGGTTCACACGCCGTCGAGCCATGCAACTCCTCGGCGCTTCCGGCATCGTGACCGGGCTCCCGCTCGCCCTGGGTTCGGGCCGGGCCTCCGCCGCGACAACCGCGGCCGCCCCAGGAGAGGACCCCGTCTCCGACACGTACTACCGGGTCCTGCTCTCCCACACCCGGTGGTCGGAGCAGCAATGGGACCCGGCCCAGGGCCACTACACCGACAGGGACTTCGGCTTCGCCGTCGTACTCGGCAACGCCGTCCTGCTGACCCGGGGCCCGTACGACGCCGAGCGGGCCGGAGTCGACAAGGACACCCTGCGCGCCAGGACCCTCGCCACCGTGCAGCACTTCGCGGCGTCCAACCGGCTGACCGGCGGTACCAAGTGGGGGCGGCGACTGTTCTGGGACACCACGTTCCAGTCGTACTTCGTGCTCGCGGCCCGCCTGTTGTGGGACGACCTCGATGAGGCGACGCGCCGGAACATCGACACCATCGCCCGCGAACAGGCGCAGTACACCACGCAGTTGGGCACGGGCGACGATCCCGACTCCGGTGACTGGACCCCGCACGGCCTGACCGGCGGATTCCAAGGCGACACCAAGCTGGAGGAGATGGGGGTCTACACCCAGTCACTGGCCCCCGGTCTGGCCTGGGCGAGCGACGATCCGCGGTACGACGCGTGGCGCGCCGCCTTCGGCCGGTGGAGCCGCAACGAGGCGGGGCTCCCGGCCGCGGACCTCGCCAACCCGGCCCGCGTGGACGGGGTCGCCGTCAGCGCGAACACCGCGCAGAACCTCTATGACACGTTCATCGTCGAGAACCACGGTTCGTTCGGCCCGCACTATCAGGAAGAGCTCTGGCGTACTTCGGGACGCAACAGCGCCCACTTCCTCGCCGCGGGCCGCGCCCTGCCCGAGGTGTTCACGGCACAGCCGAACGCCGGGCCGTTGTGGCGCACCCTGCTCGGCGTGATGAGCGACGCGGGCGAACCCCTGATGCCGATGGTCGCCGATCGCGAGCACCTCTACGGGCGGGACGTCATTCCGCTCGCCTTCCTGGCCCAGGTCGTCGGCGACCGTGCGGCGGCCCGCTGTGAAGTGGCCCTGGCCGAGCGCCTGGAGGCATATCAGGAGTACCCGCCGCAGTACCGCCTGGCGAAGTTCTCGGGCGAGTCCAAGTACGAGCCGGAGGCCCGGGCCGAGCTGGCCATCAGCTACCTGCTGCACGAGTGGCGGGCCCGGTCGGGCAAGGCACCCGTGCGTCCCCTGTCTCAGCGCGAGCTCTTCGAGCGGGCGAGCGGCGTCACCGACTACGGCCCGGGACCCGGCCTCGTCTCCCATCAGTCGCCGGGCGCGTGGTCCGGTGCGGTCAGCAAGTCCGGCTTCGTGAAGTTCGCCTGGCAACCGGCCCATGACGACTGGCTGTTCGCACTCAGCGGTTCGACCCCGATGTTCCTGCCGAGCACCGGTGCCAAGGTCACCCGGCGTTCGGTCGTCACCTACTCGCGGCTGCGGGACGGGTTCGACGGCAGCGCGAGTCTGCTCACGCTGGACCACGGGTACGCGGGCTTCACCACGCTGCCGTCCGGCGCCGTCGTGTACGCGACCTCCGGGACGGCTTACGGCGAGGGCCACTTGGAGGTGCGCAACCTGACCATGCCCGGGATGCCGGGGCTGGACGGGAAGCGCACCTATCGGGCGGCCGAGGGAAGCACGACGGTCGTCGCCGGGAGCGGTGGCACGTCCGCCGGCCCACGCGTCGACGAACTCACCTTTCCGCGTGACCGGTTCCGTCATCTGCGCATGCTCGGAGTGCGCCCCGACCCGTCGTACGGCTATTCGCTGTACGCCTTCGAGATACGTGACGGAGCCTCGGGCCCCGACCTGGCGCGCGAGGCCGGGTCGGCGGCCTCCGCCTCGTCCTTCGACCCGGGCAGGGAGCCCAGGCTCGCCGTCGACGGCAACGCCACCAGCCGCTGGGCGGTGTCGCGCGCGGACCGTCCACGGGCGGACAGCTGGATCGCGGTCGACCTGGGCGCGTCCCGGGACGTGGACCGGGTGACGCTTCGCTGGGAGGCCGCGGCGGGCCGTGCGTACCGGATACAGGGATCGGCCGACGGGCAGCAGTGGACCGACCTGGTCTCCTGGCCGCGGCCGGACCTCACCAGCCGTGGCGGATGGCTGGACGTCGACGGCCGCGCGGGTCTCCTCGTGCGAGGCGGCGCCAACCCGGTCTCGGTGTACGGAGACACAGTCGCCCTCTCCGACGGACCGGCCGAGAGCGTGCTCATCGAGGCACTCCCCGGCGCAACGCCCGAGGAACTGCGTACCGCCGCCGCCCGCAAAACCCCCTCGACGCAGTCCGCTCAGGTGAAGGCGGCCCTCACCGAGCACCACCTGAGCCTGTTCAACCTTTCCTCGGACGCCGTGACCACCACCGTGACGATCCCGGGTTCGCGTGCCGAGGGAATCCGTCTCTACCAAGGCGTTCAGACCGTCACCGAGGCGGGCACGGCCTTCCACGCCGAACTGTCCGCCGCATCCGCCGCCCTGGCGCCCGCGCGCCTCGTCCTCTCCGGCGGCCGCATTCCTGTCGGACTCCGCGCCGAGGTGCGCGACGGCCGGACCGTACGACTCACCGGCCCCTCCTGCCACGTCACCGTCTCGGCGCAGGGCAAGAGCGTCGATGCCAGGGTCCGCGCGGGCCGCACGACCACCGTCACCGTGCCGCGCGCCAAGGCGTACCCCTTCGACGACCTGGCACTCGGGCGCACCACCTTCCCGACCGCACCGCTGCCGCCCGGTATGACGGACCCCAGGGCCGCGGTCGACGGCGACGCGGGCACCGCATGGTCGCCCGGTCCCGACGGTCGCATGGTCGTCGACCTGGGCTCCGAACAGCACATCACCGAGATCCGGACCCAGTGGCGAGGAGGCCACGCCCCGGCATCCCAGGTCGAGTTCAGCCTGGACGGCCGTACGTACAGTGGCGCGGCGCGGCTGTCGGCGCGTGGCGTCCTGCGTACCGACCGCACGACCCGCTACGTGGCACTACGGGTCATGACGTCGGCCGCGCGCCCTGTCTCACTCATCGCCCTCACTGTCACGCGGGAGTGACCGCACCGAACACTTCCGGGGGTGGCGAGGACGTTGCCTCGCCCCTTCAGCAACACCCGCCGTCAGTACCGCCGTTGACCGCTTCGAGGCGGCAGAAGCACGACGCCTCGACCGGTACGTCCGCCAACGCCGTGGCGATCTTCAGTTGCTGGGCAACGATCTCCGCCTCCCCCGTCTTGCCCAGCCGGACGAGGCATTCGTGGAAGCCGTGCAGGGCCCAGACGTTGCCGGGGTGCTGGAGGGCGCGCGGGAGCGTGTCGTCCAGGCCCAGGTCGGCCCGGTAGACGGCTTCGGCCTCCGTGATGCGGCCCTGTTCGAGGAGTAGGGCGCCGTACGCGTGGCGGGTGGGCTGCATCCAGCCCCACGGTTCGTCGTAGGGGAGGTTGTCGTCCAGTGCGATGGACCGTTCCAGGGCGGCGAAGGCGGCCTCGTGGTTGCCCTTGCGGTACTCCAGTTCGCCGTCGAGCATCGCCGACGCGATCGCGAGGATGTCGGCGCAGGTGTTGTTGAACAGCATCCGCGTCTCCGGTACCCGGGTGACGGCCTCGCGGAACAGTTCGCGTTCGGCCGCGGCCGCGTCGATCCGACCGGTGGCCGAGAACGCGACCCCGCGGGCGTAGTGGAGCATCGCGGACGTCGCGCAGTACAGCTTCGGATCGGCGGGCAGTGGCAGTTCCACGATGTCGGACCAGCGGCCGAAGCGGATCAGCGCGTGGACCCGCATGGCGAGGAAGGCCTCCAGCCAGTCCGCCATGGGCGGGCTCTGCACCCGCAGCAGGTCCTCCGGGATGGAGGCTTCGAGCTGGGCGGCCGTCTCCAGAGCGGTCTTCGACTGACCGAGGAACATCGCGCCGTAGATCTTGAAGTGGTAGTTGTGCGAGCGGTACAGCGTGTAGAAGTTCATCGCTCCGGCCCGCGCGCGGTACTTCTCGTCGGCGACGATGGCCGTGCTGTTGTCGGACACCACACGCCGGTAGTCGCCGCAGAGGACGTCCAGGTGTGTGGGCATGTGCTGCAGATGGCCGGCGTCGGGGACCAGGCCGCGCAGCCGGTCCGCGACGGGCAGCGCGGTCTCGGGGGCCGAGGACATCTCCATCAGGTGGATGTACATGTGCAGGACGCCGGGGTGCCGCGCCCCTGCCTCGGTGGCGACCGCCCGTTCCAGGACCGCCTTCGCGTCGAGCGTGCGAGCGCCCTCGGCCGGTTGGCCGGTGCGCAGGTCCCACAGCTGCCACGGGGTGAGGTTCATCAGCGCGTCGGCGTAGAGGGTGGCGATGTCGAGGTCGTCGGGGGCGAGTTCGTACACGGCGCGCATGCTGTCGGCGTAGGGCTCGTTCCACACCGAGCAGTCCTCGACCGCCTCCGCCTGCGGATAGCGGGCCCGCAGCGCGCCGATCAGCGCCTGTTCGACGGGGGTGGCTCCGGCTGCCTTCTCCTGCGCCAGTTCCACGGCGGCGTGGGTGCGGTCGACGGTACGGGCCAGGTCCTCGCCGTCGAAGAACTCCCAGGGCTTGTTGTAGTTGGGGCCCAGGGCGTAGGCGATGCCCCAGTGGGCCATGGCGCAGTCGGGATCCGCGGCCACGGCCGCCTCGAAGCAGGAGACGGCTTCCTCGTGATGGAAGGCGTACGACCAGACCAGGCCGCGGTCGAACCACTTCTGGGCCTCGGGGGACGTTGTCGTCACGGGCCGCCTGTGGGTGCCGAGATCGTAGTAGTCCATCGGTCCGCCTCTCCTGTGCCGCCTCCGTGGCCGAAACCGCGAAGGACATCTCTACCACCGAGGCTAGAGGCGGTACCGGACACGCCGTAGCGCTCCTGGGCGAATGGAACGTACGACGCGAACGCCCGCCCGGACCATGGCGCGGTCCGGGCGGGCGTGGGAGCGGGCGGTGGATCAGGGAGTGATCCTCCACTGCTGGATGTAGCCGACGTCGATCGACGCCACGTCACGCACCCGCAGCTTCCAGGTGCCCTCGATGGGCTGCGCCGAGGCGTCCACGACGAAGGTCTGGTTGACGTTGTCGGCCGAACCGCCGCTGCGGTTCAGCAGCGAGTACACGGTCCCGTTGGGTCCGACCAGATCGACCGTCAGGTCACCCCGGTAGGTGTGCACGATGTTGACGTACACCTCCGTGGTGGCCGAGGCGTTGCCCGGGCGGCCGGTGATGGTGACGGGCGACTCGACCGCCGCACCGACGTCGGGGATGTCGACCCGGGTGGAGTTGCCGTAGACGTACGCCACCCGCCACTCGAAGGTGTCCGACGCGGTCGCACCCGTGCTGTCGGTCACCGTCACGGTGACGTCACTGGTGCCGGTCGTGGTCGGGACCCCGGAGATCAGCCCGCCGGCGCTCGCGGTCAGGCCGTCGGGCAGGCCGGTGACCTCGTAGGTCAGCGTCGCGTCCGTGTTGGTCGTGTAGGCGTCGATCTGCAGGGACACCTCCTGGCCGACCCCGGAGGCCTGGTCGTCGATCGGGGAGACGTTGACGCCCAGTGCTATGCGGTCACCGACGTTGATGCCCGCCCAGGCGGCGGCGACGGCGAGGTAGGTGTCGCTGTAGGCACCGAAGAGGTCACCCGCGGCCTGCAGGGTCGCGACCCTGGCACCCGCGTAGTTGGTCGACGACGTCATGTACGTCGTCAGCGCCCGGTACCAGATCCGGGCCGCGTTCTCGATGCCGATGCCCGCGACCGGGACGCCGTCGGCGGTGGGGCTGTCGTAGTTCACCCCGTTGACGGTCTTCGCGCCGCTGCCCTCGGACAGCAGGTAGAAGAAGTGGTTCGCGGGACCGGAGGAGTAGTGGACGTCGATGCTGCCCAGCGAGGCGTCCCAGTTGTCGCGGGACTGGCCGTCCTTGGAGGGCTTGTCCATGTACCGCAGCGGGGTGCCGTTGCCGTTGATGTCGATCTTCTCGCCGACCAGGTAGTCGGGGACGTCGGCGTCCAGACCTGCGTTGAACTCCACCGCCGCGGCGAAGATGTCGGAGGTCGCCTCGTTCAGACCGCCCGACTCCCCCGAGTACGTCAGGTTGGCGGTGGCGCTGGTGACACCGTGGGTCATCTCGTGCGCCGCCACGTCCAGCGAGGTCAGCGGCTTGGCGTTGCCGGACCCGTCGCCGTACGTCATGCAGAAGCAGGAGTCCTGCCAGAAGGCGTTGACGTAGTTGTTGCCGTAGTGGGCGCGGCTGTAGGCGGCGACACCGTCGTTACGGATGCCGTTGCGGCCGTAAACGTTCTTGTAGTAGTCCCAGGTCGCGGCCGCGCCGAAGGCGACGTCCACACCGGCGGTCTGCCGGTTGCCCGGGGTGCCGTCACCCCAGACATCGTTGTCATCCGTGAACAGTGCGCCGGTCCCGGAGGTTCCCTGGTTCAGGTCGTACGTGCGCTGTCCCGCGCGGTCCCCGTCGACCATCTGGTACGACGAACCGGACGGCGTGGTGCCGACCGCGACCGAGCCGTTGTACTGGCCCGTGCCCGTGCCGGTGTGCACGCTCTCGTACTTCGAGGCGACCTTGCCGGAGGCCGCGTCGGTGACGACGTGCAGTTCGCTGGGCGTGCCGTCCTCCTGGAACCCCTCGACGACGGATTCCCAGGCCAGGACCGGCTTGGACCCGGCGGCGGCCCAGACGACGAGCCGCGGCTTGCCTTCGACCTCGGACCGCTCCACGTCGGCCGCCTTGCCGATCGCGAGCGCCTTGGTGGCGGCGCCGGCCGCGGAGATCTTCGGCGTGGTGGTGGGCACCGCGATGGTGGCGCGGGTGGCCTTGGACGTGGTGGTCCGGCCGTTCTTCAGGTGCAGCACCAGGTCACCGCCGAGGACCGGGAGTCCCGCGTAGGTGCGCTCGTACCGGGTGTGGGTCGTGCCGTCGGCGTCCTTGATGACATCCTTGACGACGAGCTTCTCCCGGGAGCCGAGGCCGAGTTGCCCGGCCGTTTCCCCGGCGGTGGCGGTCGCGCTCTTGAGGAGCGCGGCGCGCTTCGCGGGCGACAGCTCGGTCTGCGCCGCACCGGCACGCGGTGTGGCGGTGATCTTCGAGGAACCGGGATCCGCGGGCGCGGCGGATACGGGTCCGGACTGGACTCCGAGGACGAGCAGCGAGCTCGCGGTCGTGAGGGCCAGGGCCGCGGCGCGTCTGCGCCGGTGGGTGGAACGGTGATACCCGGACAAGGTCTTCTCCTCCTGCGACAGCCGGCCCCTGGTGAGGGCCGACGGCGAGCGGACCGACTGGGTTGCGGCCGGTCCGGAATGGGGGGTGGAGCGGGAAGGAGCACCGCACCGGCCGACACGCGCAGGCGTCCGAAGACGCGGTGACGCGTGCGACGTGAGGGTGCGGGGATGTACGAGTGGGAGACGTGGGAGGTGTGAGAGGTGCGACGATGTGAACGAACAGTGAATGTTCCACAGCAGAGTGACACCACTCGCACAGGCTTGTCATGGAAGTGACAAGACAACGGCTTGAATTGACCATTGCTTGCTGTGAGTTCATCACCGCCGACGAACACTTTCAGCCGCTGCGCGGGTACGTGCCCGGCCGTGTGGGGCTGGGCACGTACGGGTGGGGTGTGCCTGGCCGTGTGAGGCTGTGCCTTCTCAGAACTCGCTGTCGATGCCGGTGACGACCGCCTGCCCCAGCGGGGCGTCGTCCTCGGTGAATCCGCTGTCGCGCAGAGCCTTCGACACCAGCCCCACCGCCTCGCTCTCGGCGCTGGAGCGGTCCGCCGCCTCGACCTCGATCCTGGCCGAGAACATGCCACCCTCCTCGACGGTCAGCAGGCTCAGTTCCTCGCTCTCGCCCAGGTCCGTGTTCTGCGGGTCACGAGGCCGGAGCCTGTCCTCGATGCCGGAGCGCACGGCGTCGGAGACGCTGCGGACGAACGTGCCGGGAACGGTGATGACGTACGTGGTCACTGGAACTCCTTACGAGGACGCCCGGTCTCCCATGTACTCCACGTTCCCCGCCTTCGGCCGGGAATGCGAACCGCCCGCCCGGCCGACGCCTCGGACAGTGGTTCGATACGGAACCCCGTTTGAGTATGCGTACTCATGAAACGGGACACAGGCTCCGGCAGGCTCCCGAATGAACGAAAGGACGAGGTCAAGGGCCTTCGGCTCGCCACCCGGCCTGACCCACCGCTGTTCCGGCTCATTTCACCCACGCACGAACGAACGGACCCATGAAGACTGCATCGCTGTTCGACGTACTGCTGGACGCAGCCCGCCAGGCCCCTGAGCAGGTCGTCGTCCATGTCCGTGGGGACGGCAGCGAACTGGCGGTCACGTTCCGGGAGTTGCTCGACGAGTCCCTGCGCGTCGCAGGTGGCTATCGCGGAGCGGGCGTCGAGCCGGGCACCTGTGTGCCGCTGCTCGCGGACCGCAGCGAGGACTTCCAGCCGATGTTCTGGGGCGCGCTCGCCGCAGGCCTGGTGCCGGTGCCTCTCGCACCCGACGCGCGTCGGGTCGCCCCGGTGTGGGAGCACCTCGGCCGTCCGCCCGTCGTGGTGGACGCGGCCTGCGCGGGGGTGGCTGCCGAACTGCCCGACGGTGTACGGGTGTTGCGGCTGGAGACGCTGCGGGAGCGCGCCGAACCGGCCGCACCAGTCGTGCCGGTCGTGCCGGTCGTGCCGGTCGTGCCGGGCCCGGACGATCTGGCCTTCCTGCAGTTCTCCTCCGGAAGTACCGGGTCTCCCAAGGGGGTTGAGCTGACACACGCGGCGGTTCTGGCGAACCTGCGGCAGATGGCCGCCGCCTCGGGGCTCAACGAGCATGACGTCGTGGTCAGTTGGATGCCCTACTTCCACGACATGGGTCTCATCGGCACTCATCTGGCGCCGCTGGCCGTGCGGGCGAAGCAAGTGAAGATCGGTCCCCTGTCCTTCGCGAAGTCGCCGCGCCTGTGGTTCGACGTGGCCGCGGCGCACCGGGCCACGGTGTTGTCGGCCGCCAACTTCGCGCTCGCCCTGACCGTCCGCCGGGTCCCCGACGAGGTACTCGCCGCCGTGGACCTGCGCACGGTGCGGCTGATGCTGGTCGGGGCCGAACCGATCTCGGCGACGGTGTGGCGTGATTTCGCGGCCAGGATGCGGCCGACCGGACTGGACCCCCGGGCGGCCACGCCCGTCTACGGGCTCGCCGAGTCGACCCTGGCCGTCACCTTCCCGCCGCTCGGCGAAGTGGCGGCACCCGTGGTACTGGACCGGGCCGCTCTCAGCCGTGGCCGGGCGGTGGAAGTGGACGGGGAGGTTGGCGGCGACGCCGTGGAAGTGATGGACGTCGGCGTACCGGTGCCCGGCTGCGCGGTGCGGATCACCGACGACCTCGGCCGGCCGCTGGGTGACCGGCGGGTGGGTCACATCGAGGTCGGCGGCCCGCAGATCGCGCGCGGCTACCACCGGCTTCCCGAGCCGACCGCGCAGACCTTCACGGACGGCTGGCTGCGCACCGGGGACCTCGGCTTCCTTCGGGACGGCCGACTGTGTGTCAGCGGCCGCCACAAGGACGTCCTCTTCCTCAACGGCCGCACCTTCCACGCCCCGGACATGGAGGAGGTGGCGGCCGCGACGCCCGGGCTGCCTGCGGGCCTCACGGCCGTGGTCGGCTCGACCGACCCGGTGACCGGGAGCGAGCGCGTCGTGGTGTTCGTGTCCTGGAGCCGTCCGCCGCGCACCGCGACGGAGGTACTTGACCAGGTCGCGCGGCGGGTTCGTGGAGCACTGGGCCACGACGACGTGCGCGTCCTCGCTCTCCCGCCGTCGGCCTTCCCCCGCACCACGAGCGGCAAGCTGCAGCGGCAGCGGATGCGGGCCCGCTTCGAGGCGGGCTCGTACCAGCCTGCTGCCTCGTCCGGCCCTGGCGGAGCGGCGGGTGGGCCGCGGCAACCTGACGGCGTACGGCGATCGGCGCCACCCCGTTCGCGCGCCGACGTACGGCAGCTGGTGCGCGACGTGTGGGCGCGCGTACTCGCACGACCGGAGGCGTCCTTCACGGACCGGGACCGGTTCACCGATCTGGGCGGCACCTCGCTCAAAGCCATGGAAGTGCTCGCCGAATTGGAGCATGCCCTCGACGTCACCCTCGCTCCGGCCGTGATGCGCAATGACACCGTCAACACGCTCTCCGACCAGCTGCTGGCGACAGTTGACGTTCCGTCAGTTCGACGGTCGTACGCCGCCGATGGGCAGGGGGCCGATGGACAGGGGGCCGATGGACAGGGGCCGGTGCCCGTCCGAGCCGGCACACCCGGGACGGCGATCGTCGCGATGGCCTGCCGGTTCCCCGGTGCGAGCACACCGGAGGAGTTCTGGGACCTGCTGGCCGCCGGACGGGACGCCGTCACCACCGTGCCGTCGGGCCGCTGGGACGGCGCGCCCCCGCCAGAGAGGGGCGAGCAGGTGTCCCCCGGCTCGGGCGGACGCTGGGGGGCCTTCCTCGACGACCCGGCCGCCTTCGACGCCGGGCACTTCGGCATCGGCGACGAGGAGGCCCGCACGCTCGACCCGCAGGCGCGGATCTTCCTCGAACTCGCCCACGAGGCACTGGAACGGGCCGGCTACGCCGGAACCCGCCGCCGTGGGCTGCGCGTCGGCGTCTTCGCCGCCGTCGGAGACAGCGGCTACCGGCAGATCCTCGCCGACGCGGCCCCGGCCGGTACGCCACCCGCGGCCACGGCCCTGACCGGGAACCTGCCCAACCTGGTCGCCGCCCGTGTCGCGCACTGCCTCGACCTCGACGGGCCGGCGCTCGCCGTGGACACCGCGTGCTCGTCGGGTCTGGTGGCGCTGCACCTGGCCCGGCGCAGCCTCGCGGACGGGGAGTGCGACCTCGCCGTCGTCGGCGGCGTGAACCTCCACCTCACGCCCGACGGTTACCAGGCACTGGAGTCGGCACAGGCCCTGTCACCGACCGGCCGCAGCCGCGCCTTCAGCACCGAGGCCGACGGGTTCGTACCCGGCGAGGGCGGAGCTGCCCTCGTCCTGCGGCCACTTGAGGAAGCGGGCCGCGACAACGACGAGATCCTGGCCGTCGTCCGCGGCACAGCCGTCAACAACGACGGCACCTCCCTGAGCCTGATGGCACCCAATCCGCTGCGACAGCACGAGGTGATCGGCCGGGCGTACGAGACCTGCGGCGTCGATCCACGGTCGGTGACGTATGTCGAGGCCCACGGGACGGGCACGGCCGTCGGCGACCCGATCGAACTGCGGTCCCTGGCGCAGGCCTTCCCGGCCGATCCGGACAGGCGGCCGCGGCTGCTCGGTTCGGTGAAGACGAACGTCGGACACCTGCTGAACTCGGCCGCCCTGCCCTCGCTGGTCAAGGTGGTGCTGGCTCTCGGGCACGGCCGACTGCCGGCCTCGCTGCACCACACGTCGCCCTCCCCCGCGGTCGAGCGCTCCGGGTTCGCCCTGGTCACCGAGCTGACCGACTGGGAGTCGCAGGGTCCGCGCAGGGCGGGCATCAACGCCTTCGGCTTCGGCGGCACGAACGCGCACGCGGTACTGGAACAGGCACCGCCGACCCCGGATTCCTCGCCTGCCCCGCGCGAGGTAGGCGGTCCGCACCTGCTGACCCTCTCGGCGCACAGTGCGGACGGTCTGGCCGCCTGGACGTCCCGTCTCTCGGACCATCTGCGCGACCACCCGGAACTCGACGAGGGCGATGTCTGTCTGACGGCGGCCACGGCTCGGGACGAGGGGCCGCACCGCCTCGCCGTCGTGGCCGACGGGGACCTCCGGGAACGGCTCGCCGAGGCGACCGCCGCGAGTGACGGCCGGCCGCCGGGAGTGATCACCGGAACCGTGGCGAACCGGCCGCGGACCGTCTTCGTCTTCCCCGGCCAAGGCTCACTGCAGCCGGGCCAGGGCCGTGCGTTGTACGCGACGGCACCGGTGTACCGCGACACGCTCGACGAGGCGTCGGCCCGCGTCGGCGCCGTACACGGACGGGAGTTGACGTCCTGGTGCGTGGACGCGGAGGTGGATCCGCAAGCACAGGCCTCCACCGAGGTGGCGCAGCCGCTGCTGATCGCCCACGGGGTGGCCCTCGCCCGGCAGTTGATGGCCTGGGGCGTACGGCCCGACGCACTCGTCGGACACAGCGTCGGCGAGCTGGCGGCCGCCTGTGTCGGCGGGACGCTGTCGCTTGCCGACGCGGTGGGGTTCGCTGCGGAACGCGGGCGGCTCATGGGCACGTTGACCGCGCCGGGCGCGATGCTGGCCGTACGGGGAGCCGCCGAACAGGATGTGGCGGCCCTGGTGGCCGCGGCACCGGGCGAGCTCGCGGTGGCCGCGTACAACGGTCCCGGCCGGTTGGTGATCTCCGGCAGCCCCGATGCGGTCGAGCGGGCGGCGGAGAAGCTCGCCGGTCTGGGAGCGGTGGTGCGCCCGCTGAGGGTGTCGCACGCCTTTCACTCACCGTTGATGGAGCCGGTCGCGCAGGCCCTCACAGACGCGGCACGCACCCTGGACGCCGGCGCTGCCGACCTGCCCGTGATGAGCACGCTCACCGCCGAGTGGCAGCCGCGCATCGACCCGGACCATCTGCGCGAACACGCCCTGCGGCCGGTGCTGTTCGGCCGGGCCGTGGCACGGCTGCTCGACGAGGGCTACGACACGTTCGTCGAGCTCGGGCCGGACGAGAACCTCGCGGGCCCGATCCGCGCGGCGGCAGCCCATCACCGGGCCGACGACACGGACGGCAGTCGTGCGCTCGTCGTGTCCGCGCCCGGGGAACCGGACCGTGTCGGGGCCGCCGAGGGCGGTACCCCGGGCGGGGCGCGGGAGTTGCTGGCGACGGTGGGGCGCCTTTGGGCGCGGGGCGTGACGCTGGACCGTACGGCGCTCGACGCGGGCCGTCGGCGTGTGCCGCTGCCGCCCTACCCCTACCAGCGGCGCCGGTACTGGCCCGATGCTTCGGCGGACGGGCTCCTGCACCGCCTGACGTGGCAGGCGGCGCCCCTGGCCGACGACGCTCCCGCCGGACCCGTACTGGTGACCGGCCCGGACGCGACGGCGGCGCGCGAACTCGCGGAACAGCTCGCGGGGCGGGGCGTGGACGCGACCACGGACTTCGGAGTCGTTCAGGCGCAGACGGTGATCCTGCTCGCCGGGCCGGCCAGGCACGGGACGACGGCCGCCGAGTTCGAGCGCATGCAGCGTGGGTGGGTCACGACGTTCCGGGAAGCGCTCGCGCTGCTCGAACGGGCTGGAGCCAGTCGTCTGCTGGTCGTGACCGAGGACGTGCACGTCACCGGGCACGGCTCCGAGCGTTCGGATCCGGCACAGGCAGTGCTGGGTGCCCTCGCCCTGGCCGTGCCCGAGGAGTTCCCCGGCGTGGTGGCGAACTGGATCGACCTGACCTCCCTCGACGACGCCGGGCAACGGCTCCGGGCCGTCCTCGGCGAGGCTGCGGCGCCGCAGGCGGCCGGGGTGGTCGCCTGGCGGGAGGGGCGGCGGCTCGTACGGACCGTCGTCCCGCAACCGGCCGAGACGGCCGAGACGCGCCTCGGCGGGGAGTGGCTGCCCGCCGACGGCACCTTTCTGATCACGGGCGGCTGCGGGGGCATCGGTTCCGCCCTGGCCCGGGACCTCGCCGGCCGTGGGCGTCCGGTTGTCATCCTCACGGGCCGTTCTCCTCAGCCGCCCGAGGGCCTGGTGGAGGAACTCGTGGCGCTCGGCGCAGATGCCCGCTACCACCCGGCCGACCTCGCGGCGCAGGACGATGTCGACAAGCTCGTCGCCGAACTGCCCGCGCTGGACGGTGTCTTCCACGCGGCCGGAGTGGTGCGGCCAGGGAGCCTGCGCGCGACGGACGTACAGGAAGCAGTGGATGCGCTTCAGGCGAAGACGCTCGGCACGATGCTCCTGTCGGAGGCACTGCTCCGGCACGGCCAGCGTCCCGGGGTGTGCGTGGCGTTCTCCTCCGTGTCCTCGGTGCTGCCCGGGCTGGCCGGGGCGCTCGGCGTCTACGCGGCCGCGAACGCCTTCCTCGACTCCTTCGCCGCCGCCGAGCGGCGGGCCGGACGACCGTGGCTGTCGGTGAACCTCGGGCCGTTCGCCGAGACGGGACTCGCCTCGTCGTTGACCCCCTCGCTCGGCGCCGACGCCGGCGCCGGCGCTCTCGCGCGTGTCGGAAGTCGTCCGCTGGCGACCGCCACCGCGCTGGCCGCGCTGCGTTCGGCGTGCGACATGGACGCGGCGCAACTGGTACTCGCCGACCTGACGTCCGTACGGGGGCCGGTCCTTGGCGGCTCGCCGGGGCGACCTGCGGTGATATCGCCGCCGCGGGCCTCTTCATCGGCGGCACGTCAGCCCTCCGGCGCGGACGGGCCGACGTGCGTCTCCAACTCCCGTTCCGTCTCCGGGGCCGGCTCCGGCTCCGGCTCGGACTCGGACTCGGACTCGGACTCGGACTGCAGTTTCAGCTTCGCTTCCGTGCTCCGGGAACTGCTTGCGCAGTCGCTGGGCGTACCGGCGTCGGCCGTCGACGACGACGCCCCGTTCCTGTCGCTCGGGCTGGACTCGCTGGGCGCCGTCGACCTCGTCAAGCGGCTGGAGCGCAGGACGGGACGGCCATGGCCCACCACGCTCTTCTTCGAGTACCGGACCGTGCGCGAGCTGGCCGCCCACCTGGACGCGCAGACCGTGGCCGATCCCGATCCCGGACCCGGGGCCGATCCTGATCCTGATGGTGATGCCGTCGAGCGGGGGCGGCGGGACGCTCTCCGCGCCCAGCTTCCACCCGTGGCGGCCGACGGCACGCCCTTCGCCCTCACCTCAGTACAACTGGCGCTCTACACCAGCAGCCGACTGCACCCGGACGTCCCGGCCCGCGGCCATCTGCGCCTGACGATTCGCGGCCCGCTGGACACCCACGTCCTCGGCCGGGCGTTGACAGCGCTGGCCGAGCGGCACGGCATGCTGCGGCTGCGTATCGACGGCGCGGGTGCCACGCCGATGCAGCGGCTGGCGCCGACGATGCCCCTGCAGAGCTGGTACGAGGTGCGCGAGGGGACTGCCCAGAGCGTGGCCGACGTCGAATCGGCCCTGTGCAACGGGCCCTTCGACCTGGCCGTCGAACCGCCGGTGCGGGCCGTCGTACTCCGTCAGGAACCGAGCCTCGCTCACCTGCTGTTGGTGGTCCATCACGCGGCGGCGGACGGGTACAGCCTGAACGTCCTGGCCGAGGATCTGTGGGCCCTGTACACCTCGCTCTGGCGCGGAGAACGTCCCCAACTGCTCCCGCCGCCGCTGGACTTCGCGACGTACGCGGCAGCGCGCGTCCACTCCACCGGTTCCAACACCCTGGACGACACACGGCGTTACTGGGCGGAACGCCTGGCCGGGCGGGGCGAACCGTTGCGGCTGCCGTACGACGGCGATCCCGACGCACCTCCGTCGGGCCCGCTCGTGCAACACCACGGCGTACTCGACTCTGCCCTCACCACCGGCCTGGAACGGCTGGCCGCCACGCATGACGTATCGCTGTTCCACCTGTTGCTCGCTGCCTACGTGCGCTGCCTGGTGCGGTGGACGGGCCGCCGGGACATCGCCGTGAACGTCGCCCGGGCCCGGCGCGAGGACCGGTTCGACGGGGTGGACCGGCTTGTCGGTCCGCTGGCCGACACGCTTCCACTGCTGTGCGAGGCGGACCCGGAGGAGCCGCTCGTGGCGTTGGCGGCGCGGCTGCGCCGGGAATGGCTGGAGAGCGAGCGGCACGCCGACCTGAGCAGCCTTGACCTGGCCGGGCTGTTGTCCGGCGCGGACGGCGGCCCCCGCACGGCGAGCCCGGCGGGCTTCAGTTTCGCCCGGTTCCCGGCCCGCCTGGCTGCCGACTGCCCGGTGGACGTGCGGGCGACCGCGGCCGGCACCGGGTCGGCCGCGACCCGGCTGAGCCTGCTGTGCTGGGCGGACGGCCCTGTGCTGCGTATGTCGTGGAACTTCCCGCTGCCGCTCTTCGAGCGGGGGACGGTGGCGCGTCTGGACCGGGAGTACCGCGCGGAACTGGAGGAACTGGCCGCGCTGTCTGCGCTCCCCGCACCGCCTGCGCCTGCGCCTGCTCTTACGCCTCCGCTTGCTCTTGCGCCTGCTCTCGCATCTGCTGAGGTCGCTTCCCCGGCTTCCGCCGTGGCGTCCGTGGCGCTCGCAGGATCGGGCGGCGGCTCGCGCCTGGTCGCCCGGCTGCTCGACCGGTTCCGTGCCACGCCCACGGCAACCGCGGTCGACGACGGAGCGACGACACTCACCTACGCAGGCCTCGACCACGCATCGGCTCTGCTCGCCGCGCGCTTGCGGGCCCTCGGCGTGCGTCCGGGCGACCTGGTCGGACTCCTCACCGAGCCGGGCCCGGACACCGTGATCGGCGTGGTGGGCATCCTGCGGGCCGGTGCCGGCTGGGTTCCGCTGGATGCGGGCCACCCCACGGCACGGCTGGCGGTTCAGCTGGCCCGCACCGGTGCCACCGTCGTCGTCTGCCATGCCTCGACGCTGTCAACCGCCGCCGCCCTCGGCGGAGTTCGGGCCGTGGCCGTCGACGATCTGCCGACCACAGAGGCCGCCGTCCCCGCGTCCGCGGCGGAGGCCGAGACCGAGGCGGAGACTCAGACTGAGGCGATCGCGTACGTCATCTTCACCTCCGGATCCACCGGCCGCCCCAAGGCGGTACCCATCACCCACCGGGCGATGGAGAACTACCTCGACTGGGCAGTCACCACCTTCGGCTACGGCCCGCAGGACCGCCTGGCCCAGACGGCGTCGCCGTGCTTCGACGCCTCCGTACGCCAGTTGCTCGCACCGCTCCTGGTCGGCGCCACCGTGGTGACCGTGCCGCCAGACCTGCGGCGCGACCCCGAGCTGCTGCTCGCGTACGTGGAGCGGGCGCGGATCACCGTATGGAGCTCCGTGCCGACGCTGTGGGAGCAACTGCTGTCGGCCGCCGAGGAGCAGGGGCGACGCGGGGCGGGCCGACCGGACCTGTCGGCGCTGCGCTGGGTGCACGTCGGAGGCGAGGCGCTGCCCGCCGCGCACGTACGCCGGTGGTTCGACCTGTTCGGAACAGGCACACGGATCGCCAACCTGTACGGGCCCACGGAGGCGACCGTCAACGCCACCTGCCATGTCATCGACGTCCGCCCCGCCGATGACGTACAACTGCTGCCGATCGGACGGCCCGTAGCCGGTACCAACCTGCAGGTGGTCGGCCCCGACGGCAGGCCGTGCGGGCCGGGCGGGTTCGGCGAACTGCTCATCGCCGGCGTCGGGTTGACACCTGGTTACCTGGGCGAGCCGGACCTGACGGCCCGCGCGTTCGCCGTACGCGACGGTCGCCGCTGGTATCGCAGCGGGGACCGGGTACGCCTCGGCGAGGGCGGCATCCTGGAGTTCCTGGGCCGTGTCGACGACCAGGTGAAGATCCGTGGGAACCGGGTGGAACCGGGAGAGGTCGAAGCGGCCCTCCAGACGCACCCCGGCATCGCACGGGCCGCGGTGATCGCGCGCGAAGGGCGGCTGCTGGCGTTCGTGACCGTCCGGCCCGATTCCGACCGACCCGCTTCCGACCAGCCCGATTCGGACCGGCCGGATTCCGACCGGCCGGACACCCGCGATGTGCGCCGGCACCTGTCGGACATCGTGCCGCCGTACATGATCCCGGCACGCATCACGGTCGTCGACGCGTTGCCGCTGACCGGAACCGGCAAGGTCGACCGCCGCGCCCTGTCCGACCGCGCAACGGCCCCGGTGGACCGTGCGGGCAAGGCACCGGCTGCACTGTCGATGCCCGCCGGTCGGGGCACTCCCCCGGCGACGCCCACCGAACGGCGGCTGGCGGCGATCTGGTCCGAACTGCTGGAGGTCGACACGGTCTGCCGGGAGGACGACTTCTTCGCCCTCGGCGGGGACTCGATGCTCGTCCTCCAGGTGTTCGCCCGGCTCGGGGAGCAGGAGGGACCGTTGCCCAGGCCGACCGCCGTCTACCGGCACCGCACTCTCGCCGCGCTCGCCACGGCAGTGGACACGGCAATGGACGCAGCGGTTGACACGGCGGTGGATGCTGCCGCCGGGCCGGCGTGCGGGACGGGGACGGTCACCGCCACGCGCTCCCGCTCGGCCCGTGAGGACCACACGGCCCCCTTCCCCCTCACACCGGGCCAGCGCGGATTTCTCCTCGCCGAGGAGCTCTCACCGGGCGGCGGCGCCTGGCTGGCACGGCTGCGGCTGTCCGGCCCCCTGGACCAGGAGGTTTTCCAAGCCGCGGTGGACCTCCTGGTGGAACGCCACGCGATGCTGCGCACGGTCTTCCCTTCGGGCGCGCGGCCGCCCGTCCAGCAGGAACTGCCGCGCTCGCTGCGACTGCCGGTCGTCTTCGAGACGCTCCGCGACCGCGGTGACGTGGACGAGCGGGCCACGGCCGAGGCCGGCCGACGCTTCGAGCCGTGGACCTGGCCCCTGCTGCGACTTCGGGTGCTCACCCTGGCTCCGCACGAGCACGTCCTCCTCGTACACGCACACCACCTCATCGGCGACGGGTACAGCGCCGCACTGCTCATGCGGGAACTGACGGACGCGTACGACCTGCTGACCGCCGACCGCACCGCCGAACTGCCCACACCTCGCGCCACCTTCCGCGACCACTGTCTGCTGCTGACCGAGACGGGCATCGAAGCCGGAACGGCAGCAGAGGGAGCGGAAGCGGGATGCGGCTCAGCGCCTGACGCCGCGGAACGGCGAGCCCGGCTGAGTGTCCCGTACCGGCCCCCGGTGCTCCGCGCCCCCGACGACACCAGCGGCAGCAGTACGACTATCGGCGGCGCCACCCCCGCCTTCCATTCGGCGGAGTTCGTGCTCGACGCGAGTCGTACGGCAGCGCTCCGCGCGCTCGCGGCTGAAGCGGGTGCCACCCTGTACGCGCCCCTGCTGACCGCCTACTACCAGCAGTTGGCGGAGACGACCGGCCAAGCGGACCTGGTCCTCGGGCTGGCGGTGAGCGGGCGGGACCGTCCGCTGCCGGACGTGCACCGGATCTTCGGCCCGTTCGCCGCGGCCGTACCGGTGCGGCCGGGCGCCGCGGCGGGCCAGGAGCCGAGGCAAGGAGACTTCGGCGATGCCCTGCGCCGGATCGTCGCCGAGGCCGAAGAGGCACGGACCCACGACGACGTCCTGCCGCGGCACGCCAACGGGCTGCCGCTGACGTCGCAGTTCTTCTTCACCTTCCTGGACTTCTCCGCGCTGGCTGCCCCCGGTGGCGGCACGCTGACGGTGTCGTGGGAGGACGCTGACAGCGCGTTCGCTCCGCCGTCGACGGCGACGGACGTGTTCATGGCGGTGCGGCCGGACGGGGACGGGCTGCGTGTGACGCTCCGTGGGTCCGCGAGGGCCTTCTCGCCGCCCGCGCTGGACGGCTTCGCGCACGCGATCCGGGCCCGGCTGACGCGGGCGTCAAGCCCTGGGTCGGCGGTTCGACGGCAGAGGCATCGGGAGACGATGGACGCGGCGCTGGTCGGGTACCTGCCCTCCCCCGACCATCTGGCGCGGCTGGCGGGCCTGCCCGACGGGGCGCTGCCACGCGCCGAGCTGCGCGCGATGCTGTTCCCCGAAGGCGCGCCGCGCCTCCTGGAGACGGTGGAGACGCCACTGGGCCGGTCGGGCTTCGTCTGCGTGCCGCTCTTCGCCGACGAACTCGGCCGGGACCCCGGCCTCGTCCGGCACACCGGCCGCGCGGTGTCGCTGGCTTCTTCGCTCGGCGCGCGCTGCGTCTCACTGGCGGGCATGATCCCGTCGCTGACCGGTTACGGCTTCGACGTGCTGTCCTGTGTCGAGGGGGCGGCGGCCGTGACGACAGGCCACGCCGCGACCGTTGTGTCGGTGGTCAGGACGGTGCAGGCGGCCCTCGACGCCACCGGCCAGAAGCTCGCGGATCTCGATGTCGCGTTCGTCGGGCTGGGTTCGATCGGCTCCTCCTCGCTGGAACTGCTCCTCTCAGGGGTCGCCCGTCCACCCCGGCGGCTTCTGCTGTGCGACGTACGAGGCAGCGGACCACGACTGACGGAACTGGCCCGGAACCTGCGTGAGCGAGGGCTGGCCGACGAGGTCGACGTGGCGGAGTCCCGGCAGGCACTGCCGGACGCGGTGTACGGGGCCGATCTGCTCGTGACCGCGATCAGCGGCAGCGCCGCGGTCCTGGACGTGGACCGGCTGAAGCCCGGCACCACGGTGATCGACGACTCGTTCCCCCACTGCTTCGACACCGCCCGGGCACTCTCCCGGATGCGGGAGCGGCAGGACGTACTGGTCCTGGGCGGCGGGCTGCTCCACATCGGCCGCACCCGCCGTGAGCCCGCCGAGGGACTGCCCGCCGCGGCGGCGGCCGGCTACCTCGCCCAGCCCTGGATCGAGGACACCCTCGCTTCCTGTCGTACGGAGTCACTGCTCCGAGCCGCACTGCCCGAACTGCCGCTGGTGCACGGCCTGGTGGACCAGGAGACGGCTCACGCCTACGCCCGGGCCGTCGAACGGGCCGGGGTGACGGCGGCCCCGCTCCACCTGCTCGGGCACGTCGTCGGCACGGAGCTGGCGGCCGGTGTGCCGAGGAAACGCTGACGGGTGCCGACGCGGGCGGCAGGCGCGGTCGGTGGGCAGCGGGCGGCGGGCGTGGGTGGCCGACACCGCCCCGCGCCGGCCGCCGGTCCCCGTACGAGCCGGTCGAAGGGCCGGGTACGAGCCGGTCGAAGGGCCAGGCCCGTGACCAGTCCCGTACACGCCGGTCGAACGGTCGGGCCCGCCAGAGCGGAAAGCTCTCGCGGGCCCGTGCCGAGGAGCGCCCCGGTGGCGTTCTGCTGCTCAGATACGGCCGCCACTGAGGCGGGAGAGCGGTCCACGCCGACGCAGACCGGCACGGCGGCCCAGTGTGTAGGAGCAGAGAACCACGGTGGCGGTGCCCGCTCCGGCGGCGACCGCCAGGACCTTCCTGGCCTTCAGGAGGGTCCATGCCGTGCCGACCTTCCCGATCGTCTGCTGGGCGGCCGAGGAGACGGTGCCCTGCACTGTCCTGGCCGCTTCCCTGGCCTTCTGCGACGCCGCTCCGCCGAGAGTGACCACGGCTTCCTTGCTGCCGTGGCCCACGGCTGCGGCCGCTTCTCCAGCGCTCTCCGCCGCCTGGGCGGCAGCCCGCTGCGACTCCTTCGCCGGTTCCGCGGCGCCTTGGGTCACGGTCTTCGTCGCCTCTCGCGCGCTCGCGGTCGGCGACTGTCCGTTCGTCGTCCTGTTACTTGCTCCAGCCATGCGCGTCGGGTATCCAGCCGCACGGTCGGCAAACAGCGGTCCACGTCGCACAGACGGCGACCCGCGTACCGAATTGCGAAATCACGTCCAAGGCCGTGTTTCACCCGGCGCATCGCGCCTACCGGTACTACATGGTCCAGTCGATGCGCGAAACAGAACGTAAGTACGCCGTCCCTTCGTCCTCCGACACCTCCTGGCTGTCCGGAGCCTCCTGGCTGTCACGGCTGGAGCGTGTGGAAGGTGTCACGGCGGTCGTCGACCGGGGACCCGAGGAGTTGGACGCGGTCTACTACGACACCGCCGACCTTCGCCTGTCCGGTTCCTCGGCCACGTTGCGCCGAAGGACGGGCGGCTCCGACGCCGGGTGGCATCTCAAGCTGCCGTTGCCGGGCGACAGCCGGGAGGAGATCCGGTCGGCTCTGACCGACGCCGACGCCGATGCCGTCCCGGACACCATGCTCGACCTGACGGCCTCCCGTACGCGCGGGGCAAGGCTGACCCCGGTGGTCCGTATCCGCTCGACCCGCGAGGTGCGGCATCTTGTCGACGCCGAAGGCACTCTCCGTGCCGCGTTGAACATCGACACGGTTCGCGCGGAGTCCCTGCGTGCGGAGGGCAGGCGTGCCGTGTGGAACGAGGTGGAAGTGGAGCTGGCCGAGGGCGCGGATCCCGCTCTGCTGGACGCCGTGGACAAGAGGCTGCGCAAGAAGGGCATCGCCCGTGCGCAGTCCCCGTCGAAGCTGGCCCGAGCCCTCGACGAGACGGCGACGCCCGCCGCTCCGGCCGATGGCGCCGGCCGGTCCGGCGACCTGGGCCTGGACCAGGGCTCGGCCGGCGAGCAGGTCCTCGTATACGTACGAGACCAGATCCGCACCCTCACCGCCCTCGACCCGGCCGTACGACGCGACCGGCCCGACTCGGTGCACAGGATGCGCGTCGCCTGCCGCCGGCTGCGCAGTTGTCTGCGCTCCTACCGGTCCGTCCTCGACCGCGATGTCACGGACCCGATCCGGGCCGAGCTGAAGTGGCTGGCCGGGGAGTTGGGCGCCGAGCGCGATCAGGAAGTACTGATGGAGCGCCTCACCCACCGCGTCGGCGTCCTGCCCGAAGAACTCGTTCTCGGCCCCGTGGTGGCGCGGCTTCAGACGTGGAACGTCGTGCGTGGCACCGAGTCCCATCAGCGCACTCTCGACGCCCTGGGATCGCCCCGCTACCTGACCCTGCTCGACTCCCTCGCCGAGCTGCTGGAACAGCCTCCGCTGCGTACCAAGGCCGGCAAGAAGGCGGGCAAGGTCATGGCCAGGGCTGTCCTCAAGGAGTACGACCGCCTGACCGAGCACATGACCCACGCTCTGGACCTGTCGCCCGGCCCGAAGCGTGACATGGCGCTGCACGAGGCCCGCAAGGCGGCGAAGAAGGTGCGGTACGCGACCGAGGTGGCCCGTCCTGCCCTCGGCAAACCGGCCGAGCGTCTGGGCAAGCGGGTCAAGGCGGTGCAGAAGGTCCTCGGCGATCACCAGGACAGTGTGGTCGCCCGCGGCACGATCAGGGATCTGGCCGTGGCGGCCCAGGGGGCCGGCGAAGCCGGTTTCACCTGGGGTCTGCTGTACGGCGCGGAGCAGGCCGTTGCGGCGACCCGGGAACAGGAGGTGTCCACGGTGTGGGCGCACGCCTCCGCCCCCGCGCTGCGCAGGCAACTCCGTAAGTAGGTCACGGATGTTTCGACGGTGCGCGGATGGTTCGACGGTGCGCCTACCAGGTGACGGGGAGTTGCGAAACGCTGCAGACCCGGCTTCCGCTGGTCCAGGTGAGTTCCTGGGCGCTGCCCGCGAGCGCGAGGCCGGGGAACTCCCGGATCAGCGATCCGATGGCGACCTGCAGTTCGACGCGCGCGAGGTTGGCGCCCAGGCAGAAGTGCGGCCCGTGTCCGAAGGTGATGTGTTTGTTGTCGGCGCGCCGGACATCGAACGTGTCCGGGGCCGGGAAGTGCTCGGGATCGAAGTTCGCGGCCACGACCGGGGCGAGAACACCCCGTCCCTTGCTGACAGTGCCCCCTGACGGGAGCGACAGGGTTTCGGTGGCAACGCGCAACAGCCCTCCGTGGCCCGGGACCTCCATACGGAGGATCTCCTCGACGGCGACAGTCAGGAGCGCCGGATCATCGCGGAGTACGGCGAGTTGGTCCGGGTGCCGAAGGAGCGTGAGGATGCCCCGGCCGATGACATTGCCGGTGGTCTCGTGTCCCGCGATGATCAGCCCCCGAACCATGCGGGCCAGCTCGACTTCGTTGAGCCGGTCATCCGCGTCATGGGCGTTGATGAGACTGTCGAGCAGATCCTCGCCCGGGGCGCGGCGGCGCGCGGCGATCAGGGCGTCGACGTACGCAGCGAACTCCGCCCCGGCTTTGGAGCGTTCCGGAGCGTCGGCGGTGCTCGTGGACAGGAACATGTCCGACCAGCTGCGGAACTGAGGGCTGTCCTGAGCCGGGATGCCGAGCAGCGCGCAGATGATGTTGATCGGGAGCGGGAACGCGAAGGCCGTCATCAGGTCCGCCGGGGGTGATCCGGCGCGCATCTCCGCGAGGAGTTCGTCCGCGACGGTCTGGATGCGGGGCCGACAGCTCTCCGCCCGCCGAGGAGTGAAGGCGGCCTGGACGATGCGCCGCAGTCGCGTGTGTTCGGGCGGGTCCATGTTGACCAGTGCGTTCGGGTCGTCGGAGAAGTCCGCGTCGGACAGCATGCGCGGCGCGCCCGCGTAGCGCAGATTGCGGCTGAAGCGCAGATCTCCGAGGACTGCACGCACGTCGTCGTAGGTAGTGGCCAGGAGCGCTTCGTCCCCGCTGGGCAGGACCACCGGGGCCAGCGGGCAGGCACTCCGCCTGCCGGCGTAGTCCCGCGGTGGGCTGCCATGAGGACCCGGCCGGAAGGGGAACGTCGTCCCCTCATCGGATAACTCGTTGTCCGGCACTCTTGAACCCCTCCCATGACAGCGCACCACGATCCGACTTGACTGACGGACCGTCAACTACCTTCGAGAGTCCTCAGGTTCATGGAGATCGTCAAGGCCGCGGCGTCTCCGCACACCGTGTGGAGACGCCCTGGATCCTGTACGTCCCAGTTGGCGGTGGGCCCCGGACGATGGGGCAGGCTCAGATGTGGACCACGATCTTTCCCCGCGTGTGTCCGCGCTCGGCGTACGCGTGCGCTTCCGCGGTCTGTTCCAGCGGGTAGGTCCGCTCGACGCGCGGTGTGTAGCGGCCCTGCCGGCCGAGTTCGCCCGCTTCGGCCAGGAGCGTGGAGTCGTTCTCCGCGTTGGCCAGATGCACACCCAGGCGCTGCGCGTTGGCGTAGTCGGCGATCGTCGACACGCGAGCGGGGTCGCCCACGATCGCGACGAGGTCGGCCAGGGACCCGGAGGCCGCGGTGTCGAGCGCGATGTCGACACCGTCCGGAGCCAGGGTGGCCAGGCGTTCCGCGAGGCCGGTGCCGTAGGTGGTGGGAACGGCTCCGAGGGAGGTGAGGAACTCGTGGTTGCGCTCGCCGGCCGTACCGATCGCGGTGGCGCCCTGAGCCACCGCGATCTCGACCGCGGCACTGCCCACACCTCCGGCGGCGCCCTCGACGAGCAGGGTGCGCCCCCGCAGGGGACCGAGCGCCTTCAGGCCGCCCATCGCGGTCACGGATGCCAGACCGGCGCCTGCGGCCTCCTCGTCGGTCCACGCGGTGGGCGCGTGGGCCCAGGCCGAGAGCACGGCCAGCTCCGCTGTCGCGCCGGTGACGCCGCCCAGCCCGAAGACACGGTCACCGATGCTCACCCCCTGGACGCCCTCGCCGATCTCGTCGACCACGCCGACGGCATCACGCCCGGGAATCGCGGGCAGGTCCACGGCGAGCACCTCGCGCACCGCCCCGGAACGCACCTTCCAGTCAACGGCATTGACGCTCGCCGCCGCGACGCGGATGCGGATCTCGCCGGACCCGGGATGCGGGTCCGGCACCTGCTCGACCACGAGGGTCTCCACGCCGCCGTACTCGTGATACCGGACTGCGCGCATGACGTTCCGCCTTTCCACACGGCCTGACCGGCCGTTGGTGACATCAGTGGGGTGAATGTTCGGCGAGCGCCGACCCCCACTACGCTAAAAGCTGACGTTGGCGTCAGGTGCAAGTCGGGCGGGCCGCCCGGCGGACGGAGGAGGACCGGTGCGTATCGGTGAGGTCGCCGACAAGGCGGGAGTGAGCGTCCGGGCGCTGCGCTACTACGAGGAACAGGATCTGCTCCAGGCGCAACGCAGCCCCGGCGGCCAGCGGCACTACCCCGACACCGCCGTCCCCCGAGTCCGGCTGATCCAGCAGATGTATGCCGCGGGCCTCCCGAGCAGAGTGGTCCGCGAGGTGCTGCCGTGCGTGGACTCGGGTGAAGCGCCCCCGGCACTCCTGGACCAGCTGGAGGCCGAGCGGGTCCGCATCGACCAGCGGATCACCGACCTGCTCGCCGTGCGCGACCGGCTCGACGACGTGATCGCCATCACGCGGGACCCTGACGCCGACTGCTCTCACATGCACTGAAAGTTTCGCCAGGTGCTCCAGGTCGGGCCGGGGTCGTCGGCGAAGTACGTCAGCACCATCTTGACCGGTGCGTCGACGTCCGCATCGACCATCGGCTCGCCGAGGACATGAACTCGGCTCGACCGGCGGCCGAGGTACGGCCCCTCATCGACGGCGCGGACGTCCTCAAGGAGGTCCACCCGGAAGGGCTGGCAGTCAGTTGCGACCGCTGGAAAGGTCCGGCGGAGAGCTGGCCGCTGGCCGTCACGGAGGAACCCCGCAGGATCATGATCACCGAGCCGACCTGCACGGCCGGCTGCTGCGGCGCCCTGTACGTCACCATGCGCCGCGAGGGCGATCAGGTGATCTGGGACGCCTGGGAAAACACCAGCGACATCACCGCCGTACCGATGGACTTCCGCTTCGATGCCGCCCAGTACGAGGCTGAACTCGCGCGAGCCGCGGCCGACCGGAGTTGGGAAGAGCCGGTGGACACCATTGCCCGGCTCCTTGAACAGACCCTTGTGGACAGCGGCTGGTTCGCACGCTGGGAGTGCGTTCTCACGAGTGTCTCGCCACGCCGCGAGGAGCCCGATCTCCCCGAGGCGTTCACCAGCCCCGAGGGTGTTGATGTCGCGTTCCGCCAGGCCCGGGGGCCGAACGAGCCTGCGGATCACTACGAGTTCGAGTTGTTCGTCACCCGCGACCAGTCCGTGGAGGAGCAGGTACGGCAGCTCGCGGACCACATTCTGGCGGACGATCCACGGAAGACCGCTGAGGCTCTCCAACGCTGAGGAAGCTGGGACATCGATTCGAGGTTCATATCGATTCGATGCAACTGTGAGACGATGGCCCCATGCTGGAACTCGCGATTCTGGGCTTCCTCGCCGAAGGCCCGCTGCCGGGTCATGAACTGCGCAGCCGTGTCTCCCATCTGACCGGCTACACCCGCCCGGTCAGTGACGGCAGCCTCTACCCGGCCATCAACCGCCTCGCCAAGGCCGGCCTGCTGGAACGGCAACCCGACCCGCGCGCGGGTGCCGCCCGCTACCTGCTGAGCCTCACGGAAACCGGCCGCACCGACATGCTCCAGCGCCTGCGCCGGCCCGCCGACCACGAGATCACCGACCACACCCGCTTCTACACGGTGCTGTCGTTCCTCTCACTGCTCCCCGACGTCGCCGAACAGCACGCGGTACTGCGCCGACGCCTGGCCTTCCTGGAGGAGCCCGCGAGCTTCTTCTACGACGGTGACCGGCCGATCCGCGCCGAGGAGCTCACCGACCCATACCGGCGCGGCCTGCTCCTGACCGCCCGCGCGACCAGCCGCGCCGAACGCACCTGGCTCCGCGAGGCGCTGGGCGAGGAACCCCCCGAGAGCCCCGCGACCGCCTGAGAGACACCGGAGGTACGTCCATGCTCGCGTCCTGGTACGACCAACAGGGCCCCGCCGCCGACGTGTTGCACATCGGCGAACTGCCCGACCCCGAGCCCGGCCCCGGTGACGTACGGGTCCGTGTGAGCGTGTCCGGCATCAATCCCGGCGACACCAAGAAGCGCCGCGGCTGGCTCGGCTCCTCGATGCCCTACCCGCGTGTCATCCCGCACAGCGACTCCGCCGGTGTCATCGACAAGGTGGGCGAGGGAGTCGACGCCCGCCGCGTGGGACAGCGGGTGTGGACCTACGGCGCCCAGTCCTACCGGCCCTTCGGCACCGCGGCCCAGTACACCGTCGTACCCGATCAGCAGGCAGTCCCGCTCCCCGACCACCTCGGCGACGAACTCGGCGCGAGCCTGGGCATCCCCGGAATCACCGCCCACCGCGCGGTGTTCGCGGACGGCCCGGTCGACAGCCGGGTCGTACTCGTGCACGGCGTGCTCGGCGGCGTCGGCTCCCTCGCCGCCCAACTCGCCCACTGGGGCGGCGCCACCGTCATCGGCACCGTCCGCCGCGGCGGCGACCTCGACCGCGTCGACCCGGCCACCATCCCCCACGCCGTCGCCCTGGACGCCGACGACCCGGCAGCCGAGATCCGCGCGCACGCCCCCGACGGCGTGCACCGCGTCGTCGAGGTGTCCCTGTCGGCCAACGCCGACCTGGACAACGAGGTCACCGCGCTCGACGCCGTCATCGCCGCCTACGGAACCCACGCCGACCGCACCGAACTCCCCTTCTGGCCCCTGCTGTTCAACAACGTGACCGTGCGTCTGCTCGGCAGCGACGACTTCCCCGCCCCGGCCAAACGACAGGCCGCCCGCGACCTCACCGCGGCAGCCGCGGCCGGCGCCCTCACCGTCGACGTCGGCGACCGCTTCCCTCTGGAGGACATCGCCAAGGCCCACGACCGGGTCGACGCGGGCGGGCGCGGCCGGGTGCTGGTCACGGTCACCGGTTGACGTAGGGCACCAGCGGCTCACCCCCTGACGTCGTCAGTGGCCGACGTCGTGGTCGCCCGCTTCCACGAGGCCGCTCTCGTACGCGAAGATCACGATCTGGATCCGGTCGCGCAGCCCGAGTTTGGTGAGGATGCTCGACACGTGTGATTTGACGGTGGCGGCGCCGATGGACAGCTGCTCGGCGATCTCCGCGTTGCTCGCGCCCCGGGCGACGGCGGTCATGATCTCGCCCTCGCGGCCGGTGAGCCGTTCAAGGCGGGCCGCGGCGACGGTGTTGACGCGACGCTGCGTGAACCGGTCGATGAAGCGCCGGGTGATCGAGGGGGCCAGCAGTGTCCCGCCCTCGGCCACGGTGCGTACGGCGGTGGCCAGTTGCTCGGGGGGAATGTCCTTGAGCACGAAGGCACTGGCGCCGGACCGCAGCGCCTCGTAGACGTACTCGTCCGGGTCGAAGGTGGTCAGGATCAGTACCCGGGTGTCCCAGTCGGCCTCCTGAAGGATCCGGGAGGTCGCTTCCAGGCCGTCCATCTCCGGCATGCGGATGTCCATGAGGATCACGTCCGGGCGATGCCGGCGTACGGCCTCGATCGCCTCGATACCGGTCCCCGCCTCGGCCACGACCTCGATGTCGTGGTGGACCCGGAGAATCATGGCGAAGCCGCGGCGTACGAGCGCCTGGTCGTCGGCGACGACGACGCGGATGCTCACGTGGGCTCCCCCTTGGCGGGCAGATGGGCGGTGAGCCGGAAGCCGCCGCCGGGACGCGGCTGGGCGTCGAGGCTTCCGCCGAGCAGCAGGGCTCGTTCCCGCATGCCGACGA
This sequence comes from Streptomyces sp. NPDC058697, assembly GCF_042715345.1. Classification (NCBI taxonomy): domain Bacteria; kingdom Bacillati; phylum Actinomycetota; class Actinomycetes; order Kitasatosporales; family Streptomycetaceae; genus Streptomyces; species Streptomyces sp. NPDC058697. The sequence goes on along the minus strand of NZ_JBHXSU010000007.1, from coordinate 221,693 downwards.
TGCCGTGGCCGGGCAGCCCCTCGTGCGCGGCCGACACGGAGCGGACGGCGGTACCGCGGCCGTCGTCGAGGACCACGATGGTGACGCCGTCGCCTTCGGCGCGCAGGCGCACCTCGGTGCGGGTCTGCGGTCCGCTGTGCTTGAGCACGTTGGTCAGTGCCTCCTGGACGATGCGGTACGCCGAGAGATCCACCCGGGCCGGGAGGGGGTCCCGGATGCCTCCGGTGACCGAGACGTCCAGACCCGCCTCCCGGACCTCGGCGACCAGGCGGGGCAGGTCGGCCAGGCCCGGCTGAGGGCCCAGTCCGTCGCGCTCGGCGTTCGGCCGCAACACTCCCAGCAGGTGCCGCAGTTCGTCCAGCGCCTGGCGTCCCGCTTCCTCCACCGCCGCCATCGCCTCCAGGGCGCCCTGCGGATCCTCGGCGGCCACCATCCGGGCCGCACCGGCCTGCACCGTCATCATGCTCACCCGGTGGGCGACCACGTCGTGCAGTTCACGGGCGATGTGGGTGCGCTCCTCGGCCACGATCCGCCGTGCCTCGGCGGCCTGTTCCTGGCGGATCCTGGCAGCGCGCCCGGCTCGAAGTCGCAGGCGCCGGCCGAGATACCAGGCCCCGAACATGAAGACGTAGCCGAAGCCGATGTCCTCCCAGGGGGTGGAAAGGAGGATGCCGTCGATCGTGAGCGCGGCGATGGCCGCGCCGACGCCGAGAGGGCCCCACCGGTTGTCGTCGTCGTGCCTGCCGACGCTGTAGAGCGCGACGATCACCATCCCGCCCAGAACGGAGTAGCTGCTCCCCAGCGTCGGGGCCCACGCCACGAGTGCGACGCACAGGACCGGGACCGGCCTGAGCCGACGCAGGTAGAGCGCCGCGCCGGCCACGGTGATGAGCAGGAGGGCGGGATCGAACACTTGGGCGACCGGTCGGACGACGAGGGAGTCCCCCGGCCCCTCTTCCAGGAGCGCGGTCAGCAGGAAAATCACAGTCGCGAGGACGGCGTCCGCGCCCCGCGGCCAGCGCGTGAACGGGCCGCGGAACCTGCCCGGCGCCCTGCGGCCGGGGCCGGGCGTCTCGGCATGCGGAGCCGTGCGGATCATCGTCGCTCCATCGAGAGGCGGCCGGTGCCTTGGCCGGGAAGCGTCCCATGGCCTGGCGCAGGCACCGCGACGCGCCGGGCAAGCCATCGTAAGTCCAGCTCCGAGGCACCGTCACCCGCCTGCGGGCGGATGCGGTCCTCCGTCCCCCGGCGGAGACGTTCGCTCGTATTTCCCGTCGCGCGTGGGGGCGTCCAACCCTCCTGACGGCGGGAGACGGCAGCGGCGTCGGCGCCCACGATGGAACCGCTCGAACACCTCCTGCCGCCGCGCACCGGCCGGTGCCGCGAACGGCGGCTGTCCCGTACGAGCCCAGCCGACCGTGCCACCGGACGGCGGCCATCCCGCACGAGCCCAGCCAACAGGTGCCGCCGGTCGGCGGCCGTCTCCCAGGAGTTGCAGCCATGAATCGACTCACGCGCCGTATCGGCGACGCGAGCGCCCGCCGACCGTGGGTGACCATCGGGGCCTGGGTGGCCGCCCTGGCGCTCGTGCTGCCCCTTGCCGGGCTGGTCGGCGGCTCGTTCGTCGACGACCTCGTCGCTCCCGGCAGCCAGAGCGAGAAGGCGATGGAACTGCTGGAGGAGCGCTTCCCCGAAGCGTCCGGCGGCAGCGCCGTCGCCGTCTTCGCCGTGCCGGAAGGAGAGCGGATCGACCGCCACCGGACGGCTGTCGAGGCGGCCGTCGGCCGCGCCGCCGAGGTGGAGCACGTCGCCACGGTCACCGATCCCTTCACCGCGGGCTCGGTCTCGCCCGACGGACGGATCGGCTACGTCCAGATCGACTTCGACGTACCGTCGATGAAGGTGCGCCCCGAGCAGATCGACGCCCTCAACGACGCGATCGAGCCAGTACGCGGCGACGGTGTCGTCGCCGAACTCGGGGGCGACGCGGTGTTCATCAACGCCGAGACTCCGACCTCGGGCGCGGAGGCGGCGGGCCTGCTGAGCGCACTGGTCATCCTGGTGGTCGCGTTCGGCACCATCGTGGCCGCGCTGGTCCCGATCGCGCTCGCCCTGGTCGCCGTCGCGGCCGGCCTGGGCAGCATCGTGCTGCTGGCCAATGCGACGGACGTGTCCACCGCCGCGCCCACGATCGGCGCGATGATCGGCCTGGGTGTCGGTATCGACTACGCCCTGTTCATCGTGGCGCGCTGCCGCGAGAACCGAGCGGCCGGCCAGGACAACTCCACCGCGCTGTCGAACGCCATGAGTTCGTCCGGCGCGGCCGTGCTGTTCGCCGGGGGCACCGTGGTCGTGGCGATGAGCGCGCTCGCGCTGACCGGCCTGGGCTTTCTGACCTCGATCGGCCTGAGCACCTCGTTGGTCGTACTGTTCGCCGTGGCGACCGCCCTGACGTTGCTGCCCGCCCTGCTGTCCCTGCTCGGCGACCGCATCCACAAGGGGCGGCGGAGCCTTCGTACGCGCCGCGTCAAGAAGTCCGACAGCCCCGAGAAGACGGCATGGTGGCGGTTCGCGCACCGCGTCTCCGGTCGGCCGTGGCCCTACCTGCTGGCCGGGTCCGCGGTGCTGCTGGCCCTGGCGATCCCGGCGCTGCGCATGGAGACGGGTTTCCCCGACGCGGGCAACGACACGACCAGCACCACCCACCGCCGCGCCTACGACCTGTTGGCGGAGGGCTTCGGTCCCGGCTTCAACGCCCCACTGCTCCTCGTCGCAGACCTGCGTGACCCGGGTGTGGACGCCGAGGGCATCCCCGAGTTGTCCCGGCGTGTCGCCGACGACCCCGGCATCGCGTCGCTCGGCGAGCCCCGGTTCTCCGCGGCCGGGGACACGGTCGTGCTGCCCGTGCTGCCCACCACCGCCCCTGCGGACGCCGCGACCTCCGACACCCTCGAACGCGTCCGCGGCATCATCCCCGACAATGTCGCGGTGTCGGGCCTGACCGCCATGACCGACGATCTCACCCGTCAACTCGCCGACACCCTGCCGGTGTTCATCGCCGCGATCCTCGTGGTGTCGTTCCTGCTGCTGATGCTGGTGTTCCGGTCCGTCGCGGTTCCGCTGAAGGCCGCCGTGATGAACCTGCTGTCCATAGGCGGCGCGTACGGCGTCGTGGTGGCCGTCTTCCAATGGGGCTGGCTGGGAGGGCTGTTCAACCTCCATGAGACCCTGCCGATCGTCTCGCCCCTGCCGACGATCTTCTTCGCGGTCCTCTTCGGCCTGTCCATGGACTACGAGGTGTTCCTGCTCTCGCGCGTCCGCGAGGAGTACGACGCCACGGGTGACCCCACCGAGTCGGTGGCACGCGGTATGGCGGTCACGGGCCGCGTGATCACCTCCGCCGCGCTGATCATGACGGTGGTCTTCCTCAGCTTCGTCGCCAACCCCTCGCCACTCGTCAAGATGATGGGCCTGGGGCTGGCCACGGCCATCGTGCTCGACGCCACGATCGTCCGCATGGTGCTGGTGCCCGCGTCCATGGCACTGCTGGGGCGCGCCGCCTGGTGGCTGCCCCGGCCGCTCGACCGCCGGCTGCCCCGCATCGCCGTGGAGAACGTGGAGGGTGTGGAGGGTGTGGAGGGTGTGGAGCGCGACGACGTCCCGCCTCCTTCCGAGGCCGCGCCGGCCCCCACTGCCCGAATCAGCTGAAGTCACAGGCTCAAACGCGCCGCGCTCCACGCATGCGAAGTGGTCTGAAGTGGCCTCAAGTGGTCTGCCTCACAACCTGTCACAAGGTCCGGTCGGGCGGCGTCTTGAGGCCGAACCCACTGCGAACGAGGGAGAGACCATGGCTGAGAACACTGATGTGGTCGTGATCGGCGGCGGCTACGCCGGCGTCATGGCGGCCAACCGCCTGACGCAGCGCGACGACGTGACCGTGACCCTGATCAACCCGCGCCCGGTCTTCGTTCACCGGATCCGCCTGCACCAAGCGGTGGGCGGGTCCAACGACATGGTCGTCGACTACCGAGAGGTCCTGGCCCCGAGCGTCCGTCTGGTGGTCGACACCGCCGCGCGGATCGACGCGGCCGAGCACAGTGTGGAGTTGGCGGCCGGGGACACCGTCGGCTACGACTACCTGATCTACGCGGTGGGCAGCGGCAGCGCCGACCCGGACGTGCCCGGAGCGGCCGAGTTCGCCTACCCGATCGCGGCCCTGGAGGAGGCGCAGCAGCTGCGGTCGGTCCTCGACGACGCGCCGGCGACGGCCGCGGTGACGGTGGTCGGAGCCGGTCCGCTCGGCATCGAGGCCGCCGCCGAGCTGGCGGAGGCGGGCCGCAGGGTCACCCTGGTGTGCGGCGAGACGCTCGGGCCGTATCTGCATCCCCGCGTTCGGCGCTCGATCGCCAAGCAGCTGGCCAAACTCGGCGTGACCGTACTCGAAGGCCCCGGCGCGAGGGTGACGGCCGTGACGCGCGATGCCGTGCGGCTCAGCGACGGCCGCGAGCTGCCGAGCCGGGTGACCGTCTGGACCGCCGGTTTCGGCGTGCCGGACCTGGCCTTGCGCAGCGGGCTGAGCACGGACGCCCTGGGCCGCCTGCTCACGGACGAGACGTTGACGAGTGTGGACGACGCGCGGATCGTCGCGGCCGGGGACTCGGCGGCACCGTCGGATCTGCCGCTGCGGATGAGCTGCCAGGCCGCCGGCCCGCTGGGCGCGCACGCCGCCGACACGGTGCTCAGCCGGATCGCGGGTGAGCAGCCCGCGTCCATCAGCGTGGGTTTCTTCGGCCTGTGCGTCAGCCTGGGCCATCGCGCGGCCACCGTTCAGCTCGCCTCCAAGGACGACAGCGCGAACAGGTTCTCCATCGGTGGCCGCCTTGCCGTGAAGATCAAGGAGAGCAGTTACAAGGGCTTGCTCAAGCGTCTGGCGGACGAGGCGCGCAAGCCCGGTTCGCACACCTGGCCCTTCAAGGACGACAAGCGCCGGCAACTGCTGCAGGCCAAGCGCAACGAGGCACCGGCCTTGCGGACAGCGCAGCGTCTTACGGACTCGTGACGTGGTGCGCGCGGCCCGGGGGTCCGGCCGGTGTGCCGCCCTAACGTGGGCGCATGCGAGTACTGGTCACCGGCGGTGCCGGGTTCATCGGGTCCCATGTCGTCGAGGCGCTTCGGGCGCGCGGGCACGAGCCCGCCGTGTTCGACGTACGTGCTGATCCCGATGCGGACGTCCGGGACCCGGAGGCGGTCGCCCGTGCCCTGGCCGGTATGGACGCCGTGTGTCATCAGGCGGCGATGGTCGGCCTTGGTACCGGGTTCGCCGACGCGGCGGAGTACGTCTCCCGCAACGACCTCGGCACCGCCGTACTGCTCACGGCCATGGCCGAGAAGGGCGTCCGGCGCCTGGTGCTGGCCGGCTCGATGGTGGTCTACGGGGAGGGCAGGTACACGTGCGCTCGGCACGGGGTGGTTCGGCCCGGGCCCCGGGACGTCACCGACCTGGCGGCCGGGCGCTTCGAGCCGCGGTGCCCGGCATGCGGGGAGGAGTTGTCGCCGGGGCTGGTCGGCGAGGACGCGCCGGTGGACCCGCGCAACGTGTACGCCACCACCAAGCTCGCCCAGGAACATCTGGCCGCCGCCTGGGCGCGCGCGACGGGTGGGTCGGCGGTGTCGTTGCGCTACCACAACGTGTACGGGCCCCTGATGCCCAAGGACACGCCGTACGCCGGAGTCGCCTCCTTCTTCCGTTCGGCGCTCGCCCGGGGTGAGGCTCCGCGTGTGTACGAGGACGGCCGTCAGCGGCGCGACTTCGTGCACGTACGGGACATCGCGACGGCCAATGCGACAGCGCTGGAGGCGGATTCGGCCGCAGGAGCGCTCACCGCGTACAACACCGGCAGCGGTGAGCCGCACACGGTCGGCGAGATGGCGAGGGCGCTGGCCGCGGCGGACGGCGGGCCCGAGCCGGTCGTGACCGGCGAGTACCGGCTGGGCGACGTGCGGCACATCACGGCCGACTCGTCCCGGCTGCGGGCGGAGCTGGGGTGGAAGCCGGAGGTCGGTTTCACCGAGGGCATGCGGGAGTTCGCGCGAGCCGGGATGCGTGGCGCGTAGCCTCGCTTGGACCGGTGGTGCTGCCCGCTTCAGGAAGCGGCCGCGGGCAGCACCACCTCGAAGCGGCAGCCACCGGGGATGTTGCGTACGGTGGCCCGGCCCTGGTGGGCCTCCACGATGCCGCGGACGATGGCCAGGCCGAGCCCGGCGCCTGCCGGAGGCGTGCGGGCGTGGGTGCCGCGCCATCCGGTGTCGAAGACGCGGGGCAGGTCCTCCTCGGGGATGCCGCCGCAGCCGTCCGTCACGGACAACACCACGCCGTCGGGCAGACGTTCGGCGGCCACCATGACGGTGCCGTCCGCGGGGGTGCGCCGGATCGCGTTGACCAGGAGGTTGCCCAGCACACGGCTCATCTCCTTGCCGTCCACCTCGACCGGCAGGGGCTCGACGCCGTCGCCGACGAGTCGCACCCCGTGTTCGCGGGCCAGCGGATACACCCCGGCGAGGGCATCGCCGACCAGGTCGTAGACGGACATCCGGGAGAGCGACAGAGCCAGGCTGCCGGCGTGGATGCGGGAGAGTTCGAAGAGGTCGCCGACCATGTCGTTGAGGCGTTCGACCTCGGTGCGGATCTGCTTCAGATAGCGGTCCGGGTCGGCGGCGACACCGTCCTCCAGCGCCTCGGCCATCGCGCGCAGGCCCGCGAGCGGGGTGCGCAGATCGTGCGAGATCCAGGCGACGAGTTCACGGCGGGAGGCCTCCAGGGCGCGCTCGCGCTGCCTGGATTCGGTGAGCTTCGCGCTGGTGGTCTGCAACTCGCGGCTGAGCGCGGCCAGTTCAGCGGTGGCCGCACCGTGGGGTGCCGTGAAGTCGCCGTCGTCGCCGAAGGAGCGGGCGGCGAGGGCGAGTTCGCGACTGCGGGCGACCACCCAGCGGCCCAGCAGCAGGGCGGCGGCCAGGGAGACGACGGCCGCCATCGCGACCACCGTCGTCACCACGGACAGGTCGTGTGCGGACAGGAACATCGCCTGAGCCACGGCCAGGGTGCCCGCGAGCATCGCGGTCACTGCGACGGCGGCCACCACTGTGAGGGAGGTGGTCAGGGAGCGGCGGCGCAGCATCCACAGTGTTCCCGCGCCGAGCAGGCCGGCCGCCCCGGCACCGAGGAAGGCGTACAGAGCGATGAGGAGGGTGTCGCGCATGATCACTCCTCGCCCTGAGGGGAAGACCCGGGGGAACCGGAAGGACCAGAAGGGTCGGCAGGATCAGAGGGACCTGCGGGACCTGCGGGATCGAACCGGTAGCCAACCCCCCACACCGTCTGGATCAGGCGGGGCCTGGCCGGATCGTCCTCGACCTTGTTGCGCAGCCGTCGGACGTGGACCGTGACGGTCGAGAGGTCGCCGAAGTCCCAGCCCCACACCTCCCGCATCAGGTCCTCGCGGCTGTACGCCCGGCCCGGATGCCGCAGGAAGAACGCCAGCAAGTCGAACTCACGCAGGGTGAGGGCGAGTTCGCCGCCGTTCTTGGTGGCGCGGCGCGCGGCCGGGTCGACGGTGAGTCCGGCCGCGCTGTGGGAACGCGTGCCCGCGCGGGGCCTCGTGCGGCGCAGGACCGACTCCACCCGCAGCACCAGCTCCCGAGGGCTGAACGGCTTGGTGACGTAGTCGTCCGCCCCCACCTCCAGGCCGAGGATGCGGTCGTCCTCGTCGCCGCGGGCGGTGAGCATGATGACGGGCACGGGGCCGCGGCCGCGCAGCCGGCGGCACACCTCCAGGCCGTCCATGCCGGGCAGCATCAGATCGAGTACCACCAGGTCCGGCCAGTGTGCGGCGGCGCCTGCGAGGGCGGTCGGCCCGTCCTCGGCCCGGTCCACCAGGTACCCGGCGCGATCCAGGTAGCCCGAGACGACCTCGGCGACCGTGGGGTCGTCGTCGACGACGAGGACGCGTGCCGTCCCGGTCCGTCCGTCGGCGGAGGCGCCCGCCACCGACTCGTGCGGTTGCTGTTCCATACGGCCAGCCTCGCACCGCGTGCCTTTGAGCGTCGCTCTCGAGTGGTCCACCGGCCCTGACGTCCGTGTTTCGTAAGGAGCCGAAGACCGATATGCGTGGTTTGCGTTCGTAGGGTGAGAGCCGTGATGACCCCCTCCACACCTGAGGACGTCGACGTCGTCCTCCCCTGTCTGAACGAGGCCGAGGCACTGCCCTGGGTACTCGCCCGCATTCCGTCCGGCTGGCGTGCCCTTGTCGTGGACAACGGCTCCACCGACGGCTCGGCGGAGATCGCCCGGGAACTGGGCGCCACCGTCGTCCGTGAACCGCGCCGCGGCTTCGGCGCCGCCTGCCATGCGGGACTGACCGCGGCCACGGCCGGCATCGTGTGTTTCTGCGACTGCGATGCCTCGCTGGACCCGGCCCTGCTCGTGCCGTTCGTGGACGAAGTCCGGGGCGGCGAGGCCGACTTGGTGCTCGGGCGGCGCCGGCCTCGGGGCCGCGGCGCCTGGCCCGTGCACGCCCGGGCGGGCAATCTCGCACTCGCGCTGATGCTGCGCCGCCGCACCGGTCTGCGCCTGCACGATCTCGGTCCGCTGCGTGCCGCCCGCCGTGAGGCGCTGCTCGCCCTGGACCTGACCGACCGGCGCAGCGGCTACCCGCTGGAGATGGTCGTGCGGGCCGCCGACGCGGGCTGGCACGTCACCGAGCACGACGTCCCGTATCTGCCGCGGTCCGGCGCCTCGAAGGTGACCGGGACCTGGCGCGGCACCTGGCAGGCGGTTCGGGACATGAGCCGCGTCCTGGCCGAGCGACCCCTCGTACCCACGGCGGCCACAGCACAGGCACAAGGAGGAGCCCGCCGGTGACCACCCTGCTCGTCATCGCCAAGGAACCGCGGCCGGGACGGGTGAAGACCCGCCTCACGCCGCCGTTCACCCCCGAAGAGGCGGCGGCGCTCGCCGAGGCGGCCCTCACCGACACCCTGCGCGCGGTGGCCGCGACACCGGCCCGACGCAGGGTCCTGGTCCTCGACGGACAGCCCGGACCCTGGCTGCCACCCGGCTTCGACGTCGTACCGCAGTGTGCGGGCGGCCTCGACGAACGGCTGGCCGCGGCCTTCGCCGGCTGCGACGAACCGGCCCTGCTGATCGGGATGGACACACCGCAGGTCACCCCCGCCCTGCTCACCGCGGGCTTCGACGGGTACGACGCCTGCTTCGGCCCGGCCGAGGACGGCGGCTTCTGGGCGCTCGGGCTGGCGGAGCCGGACCCGGAGCTGCTGCGCGGGGTTCCGATGTCGACGCCCGGCACCGGCGCCGTACAGCGCGCCCGGCTCGTCGCGGCCGGCCTGCGGGTGCGCGATCTGCCGTGGCTGCGGGACGTGGACACGTCCGCCGACGCCGAAGCGGTCGCCGCCCTGGCGCCGCACGGCTGTTTCGCCGCGGAGCTGTCCCGGCTGCGGACGGCCGGCCGCCGATGAGCACGGCGCACGAGGTGATGGCGCGGGACCCCGGCGGGCACAGCTGGTCGGCCGACCCCTATGCCGACGCCCTCCGGGCCGGCCGTGGGCCGCTCTTCCTGCGCCGTGGCGACGGCTGGCTGCTGCCGCTGGATGTAGAGCGGTGGTGTGCGCGGGCCGACGCCGTGGACCGGCAGGTCCTGGACCGGTGCGAGGGTGCCGTCCTCGACGTCGGGTGTGGGCCGGGACGGCTGGTCACTGAACTCGCCGCCCGGGGCCGGATCGCGCTCGGTGTCGACGTCAGCGAGGCCGCCGTCGACCACACCCTGGGCCTCGGCGGACCCGCCCTGTGGCGCTCGGTCTTCGAACCACTGCCGGGCGAGGGCCGCTGGAACACCGCTCTGCTCCTGGACGACAACCTCGGCATCGGCGGCGATCCGCGCGCCCTGCTCCGCAGAGTGGCCCAACTACTGCTGCCCGGCGGCCTGTTGATCGCCGAGACAGCCCCGGTGGACGTGGACGAGCGCGCGGACGTCCGTATCGTGCGCGGCACCGACGCCCGGGGTGACACCGGGGCCGCGTTCCCCTGGGCCCGGCTCGGTACGCGGGCACTGCTGCGGTACGCCCGCCCGCTGGGCTGGCGCACCGTGGATCAGTGGTCGGCCGGTGGCCGCTGCTTCGTCTCCCTGCGCAGCCTCAGCACCAGCAACAGGGCGGAACCGCCGAACAGCACGGCGGTGATCAGCAGCCAGCGGGCGAGGAAGCCGTCCGCGGACAGGCCGGTGGCGGACTCGTAGCCGTCCGCGACCCGGCCGCTGATCAGCGGGAACCACACCAGCAGCAGAAGCCCGGAAAAGGCCGCCGGCACCCGGACGTACAGGGTCCAGGCCCGGCGGCCGGCGGCGCCGAGCACTCCGGTGACGGCCCGGTCCACGGCCGCGTACAGCGGCAGGAACACCAGGTCGTGCAGCACGGCCGCGCCCACGAACCACAGCGTCACCCCGAACCAGTCGTCGGACAGCAGACGCACACCCGCGTATCCGGCGAGGGCGAACGAGCAGGCCAGGAGCAGCAGTTGCAGCGGGCTGCCGAGCGGAGGGAACGCTCTGCGCATCACAGGTCTCCGAACGTCATCCGGGCCACCCACTTGGTGTTGAGCACACCGGGCGCCGCGGGCACGATGATCCGGGCCGGGTAGCCGTGATCGGGGGTCAGCGGCTCGCCGTTGACGTCCAGGGCGAGCAGGGAGCGCGGGTCACGCACCTGGTTGGACCGCAGGGCGGCCTTGCGGAAGGCGCCGCGTCGCTGGAGGGACTCCACCATGACGTCGGGGGCCGCTTCCGCGTCGTACCCGACGAGGACGGCCAGTTCCCGCAGCCGTACGCCCCGCCACCACTGGTCGCCGGTCGACCAGCCCTCCACACAGGCGATGGGCAACGCCGAACTGTGCAGCGGCAGTTCGAGCAGTTCGGCGCGGCTCAGCCGGACGGTCCCGGAGGGTCCGGTGAGGACCAGCCGCCACACGTCCTCGTGCGTCTCCCGCGCGCTGATCCCCCGGGACGCGGCCGTCTTGTTGATCTGGAAGCCGCCGGGACCGTTGCCCGGATCGGCGGCGCCGTGCGGTGCGAGGAGGGCGGTGCGCCGCAGCGGACCGTCGAAGTTCTGTCCGGCCGTGGTCCCGAACAACAGCAGTGAACCGCCGCCGACGAACCACAGCGCGCCACGCCGGGACACAGTGGGCTCGGCCGGCCGCGGGGAGACCAGCGGGAAGTCCGGCTCCCCGCCCGCCTCCTCCTCGGGGCCGGTCCCCGCCCGCATACGACGCAGGTTGCGTACGGCGGCGGGGGCCCGGAGCACCACGTGCACCAGGAACGCGCCGAAGAACACCCAGGCGCCGTAGAAGTGCAGCGGATAGAAGGAGCCGGGGAAGAGGTAGTCCAGCTGGACGTTGAGCACACCCGTCACGAACTCGAACAGCACACCGCCGACGAGGAACAGCAGGGAGATCCGCTCCAGGGCGTGCGCGAGCGACCGGGCCGGCGGCAGCGCGAACAGCTTCGGAACGACCGACCACAGCTTGGCCAGCAGGACCGGGACGAGCGTGATGCCCAGCGTGACATGGACGCCCTGGGTGAGCCGGTACAGCCAGTAAGGATGTGTCGGCCAGGCGAAGAGGTAGAAGCCGAGCAGTCCCTTGTCCGGGGTCTTGTCGTTGACCGGCGAGAGATCCGGGTTGTACGCGGCGTACGACAGCAGCCCCGTCACGAACAGCGCGGTGATCCCGCCGAGCAGCACGACACCGAGCACCGACGTGAACCACGGACCGCGTACGGGACTGCGCCAGAAACCGGGGGACGTGGGCGAGACAGGCGGGGTGGGCAACCGTGACATGCGCCGACCGTAGGCCGCCGCACCTGCGAAAAGGGTCCTTCAACACATGACGAAACGCTGACGTCCGCACGCGCCACGGCCTCGGCGCGGTCCCCGCGGCCTAGCGTTCCCCCGTGACCCGTGATCTTCTCCGAGACCTGTACGCGACCGCGGCCGCCGCGCTGCTCGTCGTGGCGGCCGCGCTGGTCGGCACCGCGATCGAGCGGGAGCACGGCACCCTGCACGTGGGGTGGCCTCCCCTGTACGCGAACTGGGGCCCCCACCTCGGTCCAGGCACCCCTGCGGCGATCGTCGTCGCGGTCGGCGTCGTGGCGTACGGGCCGCGAGTGGCCGCCCGGCTGCCGTGGCGCGCGCTGCTGGGCGCCGCCTGGGGTACGGCCATGGCGTGGACGTGGTCACTGGCGCTGATCGACGGCTGGCAGCGCGGGGTCGCCGTCCGGCTCACGACCAGCTACGAGTACCTGCGGGTCATCGACCGCTTCCAGGACATCCCCGCGACGCTGCGGGACTTCACAGGACACATCCTGATCCACTCCCCCGACCACTGGCCCGCGCATGTGGCGGGTCATCCTCCGGCGGCGACGGTCACGTTCGTCCTGCTCGACCGGGTCGGACTCGGCGGCGGAGGCTGGGCCGGCGCCTTCTGCATCACCGTCGGTGCGTCGGCGTGCGTGGCGGTACTGGTCGCCGTGCGGGCGCTCGCGGACGAGACACTCGCGCGCCGGGCGGCGCCGTTCCTGGTGATGGCACCGGCCGCGGTATGGATGGGGACGTCCGCGGACGGCTACTTCGCGGCGGTCGCCGCCTGGACGATCGCGTTCCTCGCCCTCGCGGTCACCGGACACCGGCCGCGGCTCACCGGTTTCGCCTCCGGCCTCCTCTTCGGCCTCACCTGCTATCTCTCCTACGGGCTCACGCTCTTCGCGGTGATCGCGGGCGCCGTCCTGCTGCTCGGCCCACGACGAATCCGGCCGCTGCCCTACGCCCTCGCCGGAGTCGCCGTCGTCCCGGTCGTGTTCACCCTCGCGGGCTTCAACTGGTGGGAGGCGTATCGGCTGCTCGTCGAGCGCTACTACCAGGGAGCCGGCGGCATCCGGCCCTACGGCTACTGGGTGTGGGCCAACCTCGCCTGCACGGTCCTGATCGTGGGTCCGGCGACGGTGGCGGGCCTGCGACGAACCGGCGCCACGCTCCTGGAGACCCGGAGACGACTCAGGGCACGTTCCTCCCCCGACGCTGCTCTGCGCGGGCGCACACCCGACCTCCACGGCGGATCCGTACGGGTCGGCTCGACCCTGCGCCAACGGGTCCTGCGCTGGGCGGACATGCCCGGCGCCTCCGCCGAACTCCGCCTCGCCGTGCTGGTCGCCGCCGCGCTCGCCGCCCTGCTCATCGCCGACCTGTCCGGGATGAGCAAGGCGGAGACCGAGCGCATCTGGCTGCCGTTCGTCATGTGGCTACTGGCCTCGTGCGCCTTCCTGACCCGCCCCCGCACCTGGCTCGCGGCCCAGGCCACGCTCGCCCTGCTTCTCAACCACCTGCTGCTGACCGGCTGGTGACGGACGGCGCCGGGCCCGGCGGGCGGGCCGCCCGGACCCGGTGAGGACCAGGGCCAGGGCCGGCTTGGCTCGCGGCGCAGCCGTACCGTCCGGCGGCGACTCGGTGGCCCGCCTTCAGCCTGCTGCCCGCACCGCGCGCAACACGGCCCGCGCCATGCCTCGCTCGCCGCGCTCGTTGGGGTGCATGGAGGCCGCCGGGGCCGCAGGCATCAGGGGCTCGATCCAGCGCACGTCCTTGTCCGCGCAGGCGTCGTGGCCGACGGAGGGCGTGTAGGTGTCGACGTACCCGGCTCCGGCGGCTTTCGCGCTGTCCCGCAGCATGGCGTTGAGCTGCCGTTCCTTCTCCCGCAGGTAGCTCACGTCACCCGGCGCCAGGCCCGTCGCACGTTCGCAGCCGCGGCCGTCGTCCGGCAGTATCGCGGGATAGCCGACGACGTACACCCGTGCCTCGGGGGCCCGGCGGCCGATGTCTCGCAGCGCGGCGGAGAGCCGCTCGCCCGCTGTGTCGATCCTCGCCGCCACCTGGTCGGTGCCACCGGAGACGTACCGCTTCCGGCACGGGGCGTCGTTCAGCGCGCCGTCCTCGAAGCGGCTCTCCATCTGGTACCGGACGCCGTCCTTGACGCACGCGGTGATCAGCGAGCCGAAGCCGATGTCGTTGCCGCCGACGCCGACTGTGACCAGGCCGGTCGCGGCGCTGACGGCCGCCAGCTGGGCCGGGTTGACGCCGTCGTCCGTGGACTGCGGGGCGGACAGGTCGGCAACCGTGGCCCCACTGCAGCTGACGTCACGGAACTCCGCCGCGCCGAGGCCGAGGCCGTCGGCGACCAGCGCCGGGTAGTTCCGGTCGGAGCGGTCGCACCCCGGGGGTCTGCCGTTCTGGTCGGGGATCTTCGGGCCGGCCGTGTAGGAGTCGCCCAGAGCGACGTACGGTCCGCGCGGGGCCGACAGGAGTGCCGATGCCGTGCCACCGTCGCCGTCCCTGGTCACGGCGACCGCTGTGAGGAACGCGGCGCACGAGACGACCCCGGCCAGTCCGAGCGTGATGCGGGCCTTCATCGTGTGTGCTGCCTCCCAGTGCGGGAGTCCGGGAGAGAGGCACGTCGCGCGGGCGTGCGCGACGCGGTCGGCTTTCCCCTTCGGACGCCGGGCGATGACCGGCACACGCCACCCTGATCGCGGGCGCGGAGCAGTCGGTCTCGGATACCAGCTCAGGCTCCCCCGGCGGGGCCCTCCCCGTCGTCATGCCGTGGTAGGCACCGGGACTACTGGGGACGCAGTACGCCCGCGGCGGCATGTCGTACGCAGGTAGGCCCGACGTCTCTCGTGGGGCCTGGCGTTCTGCCGGCTCGACGCGACACGGCACGGCGGTCGCGGCCGACGACATCACGGCGCTCGGAACCGCGACACGCGACGGTGCTCCGCCGCGGGAGCCGACTGGCGCATCGGCAGAACGGGCTACGCCGTCGCGCCTCGGTCGCCCAGTGCCGCTCCCAGCCGGCGCCACTGCCGCATCGGGAGTTCCATCATGTCGCCGGTCAGCACCTGAAGAGCGACGTGGTCGGCGCCTGCGTCGAGGTGTTCGTCGACACGGCGGAGGATGGCGTCTTCGTCACCCCACGCGACCAGCGCGTCCACGAGCCGGTCGCTGACGGTCTCCACGTCGTCGGGGGAGAACCCCGACTGCAGCATCTTGTTGGCGTAGGTGGCATAGGACAGGTAGCCACTGAGGAACTCCCGGCCGATGGTGCGCGCCTCGTCGGCGTCATCGGTGAGGACGACCGTCTGTTCCGGCGCCAGCAGCGGTCCGGTCCCGAGGATCTCGCGGGCCTCGCGGGTGTTGTCGGGAAGGATCAGATAGGGATGCGCGCCGCCGGCCCGCTCGGCCGACAGGCTCAGCATCTTCGGGCCGATCGCGGCGAGCACCCGGTGGTCGCTGGGCACCGGGTCGGGTGCGGCATCCAGGTCGTCCAGGTACGCGCGCATCGCGGCCAGCGGTTTCCGGTACCGGCCGGGTTCCAGCGACGCGTCGACCACCGCCGCCTGGCTGACGCCGATGCCGAGCAGGAACCGGTCGTCGTGTGCTTCTCGCAGTTCGGC
The DNA here is from genome assembly GCF_042715345.1 of Streptomyces sp. NPDC058697. Taxonomy (NCBI): domain Bacteria; kingdom Bacillati; phylum Actinomycetota; class Actinomycetes; order Kitasatosporales; family Streptomycetaceae; genus Streptomyces; species Streptomyces sp. NPDC058697. The sequence goes on along the minus strand of NZ_JBHXSU010000007.1, from coordinate 206,133 downwards.
GTAGGCCGCGGCGACCTGTGCCGGGTCATGCATCCAGAGGTTGAGGACGCCCGTGGCGACCGTCGTGCGCACAGTGGCCTTCAGCAGGTTCTCCACCGATTCGAGCACCGATCCGCCGGTGTCGGGGAGCCACAGGGCGGTGAATCCGAGCTCCTCGAGTTCCGCGGCGGCTTCGGCAGCCCTTCCCGGATCGCCGTAGCGCAACGGCACACTCCACACACCGACGCCGGCCGGCCTCAGGGGACCGTGCAGGATGGAGGGGCTGGATCCCATGGCGGGACTCCTCACGCAGTATTCGGAGACTGTCTCCGAATACTATACGGAGACAGTCTCCGTATAGCGGAGCGGCTACCGAGGAGGGTGCTGTGGCTACCGGATCGGGCGCGCGTCCACTGCGCGCCGACGCAGTACGCAACCGGCGTTCGGTGACCGAAGCCGCCCGCGAGGCGTTCGCCCGTCATGGCGTGACCGCGTCGCTGGACGATGTCGCACGCGCGGCCGGAGTCGGCCCCGGCACCCTGTACCGGCACTTTCCGAGCAGGGACGACCTGATCCTGGCGGTGATCAACGAAGGCCTGGCCGACCTGCACCGGCTCGGCGTCGAACTGCTCGACGAGACGGACCCCCTGAAAGCGGTCAGCCGCTGGCTGGAGGCGTACATCGAGCAGTGCGGCATGTACGACGGCCTGGCCCAGGCCCTCGCTCGCACACCGGTTCACGAGAGCGACAACTGCCGGCTTTCCATCGATGCAGGCACGGAACTCATCCGCCGCGCCGCCGATGCCGGCGCACTCCGCGCGGACTCCGACGCCGACGACATACGGCATCTGGCCGCGGCCATAGCCTGGATCAGCGGGCAGCTGCCGCCCGAGCCGCACCGGCGGACCCGCCTGTTGCGGATGATGCTCGACGGGCTTCGCCCCCGCTGACGGAAGAACGTGGGCGCCTGGCCACCGGCCAACCGGGCACGAGGCCGTCAGGGCCTGTCCGGCGGTGCCCGTCCGCCGCGGAGGATGCCCCCGCTTGCCCCACGTTCAACTCCCTTGTGCGTCGGTACCGTTGACGCTCCCTCTCCCCCTCACTACCTTCCGAGAGCGCTCTCATGTTCGTTTCCACAGCCCCGGCCTTCGCTCGCACCGATGTCGTCCGTGAAGGAACGAGACCGGTCCCACGGCAAGACTCAGGGGCGTTGCCCTGACAGAGAGGCCCCATGACTCTCCTTCCGAGACCCCGAATCCTCAGACGGTCGGCCGCGACCCTCACCCTTGCGCTGCTGGCGGGCCTCGCCCCGCAGTCGGCGTCAGCCGCCGACTCCGCCGCGGCGGCGACCATCTGCAACGAGTACTGCGACGCCCGCGACCCCGCCCTCTCCCCCGGCGACCGGACTCCGGTCACGGCGGCCGTCCACGGGCGGTCGATCGCCCTCCACTTCGACGACACCGATGCGATGGGCTGGGCGTCCATCGGCAACGGCAACCCGGGCGACGAGGTCTGGCTCGACCGCTCCTTCGACGGCGGCCGCACCTGGAGCTCGGGCAGCAAGCTCGGCGACACCACCGTCCCGGCAGGCCAACGCGGCTGGCGCACGCTCATGTACAACGTGGACGACTGGAACAACCACGGCGTCGGCGCCCTGCGCGCCTGCGGCAGGGCCGGGGACCGCACCGAGATCGCGTGCACCCCGTGGGCCCGCACCACATGGAACGCCGGCAACCGGCGCACCGCGGCGGCCACCGGGCTGATGACCTTCTACAACTACGGAACCGGCTTGTTCGACACCACCGGCTGGTGGAACTCGGCCAACGCCCTCAACGCCGTCGTCGACAACATCCGGGTGACGGGCATGGGCAGTTACTCGTACGCGATCTCCCGCACGTACAACCTCAACCTGAACGCGAAGGACGGGCAGTTCCGCAACGAGTACATCGACGACACCGGCTGGTGGGGGCTCGCCTGGGTCGCCGCGTACGACCTGACGGGCGACCGCCGCTATCTGGACACCGCCCGCGCGGACGCCGACCACATGGCGGCGTACTGGGACGGCACCTGCGGCGGCGGAGTGTGGTGGAGCACGGCGAGGACGTACAAGAACGCCATCGCCAACTCCCTCTACATCCAGCTCAGCGCCGCCCTGCACAACCGCATTCCGGGCGACACGACGTACCTGAACCGGGCCCGGGCCGGCTGGTCCTGGTTCCAGGGCACCGGCATGATCAACGGCTCGAACCTGGTCAACGACGGAGTCGACCTGTCCACCTGCCGCAACAACGGCCAGCCCGTCTGGTCGTACAACCAGGGCGTCCTGCTCGGCGCCCTCACCGAGCTCAACAGGGCGACCGGCGACGGCCAACTCCTCACCCGCGCACGGCAGATCGCCGATGCCGCGACCACCACCTCCTCGCTCCACACCGCCGACGGCATCCTGCGCGACCCCTGCGAGGGGGGCGACTGCGGCGGCGACGGGCCGTCCTTCAAGGGCGCGCACGTGCGCGGTCTGGGCAAGCTCAACTCCGCGCTGCCGGACCATCCGTACACCACTTACCTGCAACGCCAGGCGGACCGTGCCCATACGAGCGACCGCAACGCCCTCGACCAGTACGGACTTCGCTGGTTCGGTCCGGTCGACAAGCTGGACGCGGCGCGGCAGCAGAGCGCCCTCGACCTGTTCAACGCGTCGCCATGAAGCGGGAGTTCATCGACCGCCCGACAACGTTGTCTGCCGTTGGTCTGGACAATTGGCCGGGTGAATGCTGTGGTGTTCGTGCAGCAAGTCATCCCGTGCTGAACAAGTTCCACCGTCCTGCGGGCGGCGTTCCTCCGTGCGTCACCGAGACCTTGGAGCGATCACCGTGCTGAGACCCCCCTCGACCTGGCGGCGCGTCACGACCGCCGCCACGGTGCTGGCACTCGCCCTCACCGGCCTCCTCACCTCCGGCACGGCCCCCGCCGACGCAGCCGCGGCGGCCTGGACCCCCAAACCCGCGCCGATGACGACGCCGTGGACCGACCAGGTCCCGGTCGACAACCCGCTGCCCGAGTATCCGCGACCGCAGCTCACCCGCCCCGACTGGGCCAATCTCAACGGCATCTGGGACTTCGCCGTCACATCCCGCGACGCCGGTCAGCCGGCGACGTTCGGCGAGCAGATCCGGGTGCCCTTCGCACCGGAGTCCGCGCTCTCGGGCATCCAGCGGAAGATCACCGAGAACGACAAGCTCTGGTACAAGCGCACCTTCACCGTCCCGTCCGGCTGGAACGGCCGCCGCGTCCAGCTCAACTTCGGCGCCTCCGACTGGGAGACCACGGTCTGGGTCAACGGGCAGCAGGCCGGGGCCGTCCATCGAGGGGGCTACGACTCCTTCTCGTACGACATCACACCGCTGCTGAACGGTGGCGGCACCAACACGATCGTCGTCTCCGCCTACGACGCCACGCAGACCGGCGGCCAGGCCGTCGGCAAGCAGCGCATTCAGGACGTCACCCCGCACGCCGGGCGCAGCATCTTCTACACCGCCACGTCCGGGATCTGGCAGACGGTCTGGCTGGAGCCGACCGCCGCCGCCCGCATCACCCGGCTCGACATGGTCCCGAACCTCCAGGACAACACCCTGCGGGTGACGGTGCGCGCCGCCGGGGCCGACGGCGCGAACGTCAAGGTCACCATTTCCGATGGCGGCACACAGGTCGGCACCGCCACTGGGTCGGTCGGACAGCAGTTCTCCGTGCCGGTGCCGAACGCCCGTCTGTGGACTCCGGAGGACCCGTTCCTGTACGACGTCACGGCCGAGCTCAGCGGCAGCGCGGGCGGCGACCGGGTCGGTTCGTACACGGGCATGCGGTCGATCGCGGTGCGGAACGTGAACGGTGTCCAACGCCCCGTGCTCAACGGGTCGTTCGTCTTCCAGAGCGGCACCCTGGACCAGGGCTACTGGCCGGACGGCCTCCACACCGCGCCCACCGACGCGGCGCTCAGGTACGACCTGCAGAAGCACAAGGACCTGGGCTTCAACATGGTCCGCAAGCACATCAAGGTCGAGCCGCAGCGGTGGTTCTACTGGGCGGACCGTCTGGGGCTGCTGGTGTGGCAGGACATGCCGGCCATGGACAGCGGAAAGAGCCCGTCCGCCGCGGCCCGCACCCAGTGGGAGACCGAGTACCGCGCGATCATCGACGAGCACCGCAGCTCACCCTCGCTGATCCTGTGGGTCAATCAGAACGAGGGCTGGGGCCAGTACGACCAGGCCCGCATCGCGGACATGGTCAAGTCGTACGACCCCACGCGGCTCGTCGACAACATGAGCGGCGTCAACTGCTGCGGCTCCCAGGACGGCGGCAACGGCGACGTGGTCGACAACCACAACTACGTCGGCCCGGGCAACACTCCGACGGAGCCGGTGCGCGCCTCCGTGCTGGGCGAGTACGGCGGCCTCGGCATCCGGGTCACCGGCCACGAGTGGTATCCGGGCGGCGGGTTCAGCTACGAGGACCAGCCGAGCCTGTCCGCCCTCAACGACCGGCTCGTCGGGCTGCTCGACGGCATCCGGGAGAACTCGATGCCCGCGGGCGGCCTGTCGGCGGCCGTCTACACGCAGATCACGGACGTCGAGAACGAGGCAAACGGCCTGCTGACCTACGACCGTCAGGTCGTCAAGGTCGACGAGGCCCGCGTCCGGGCAGCCAACCAGGCCCTCATCACGGCGTCCCGCACGGTCGGACCGACGGTGAAGCTGCCGGTGGAGCAGTACGTGTCGATCCAGGTGACCACGCCGGGCTACACCGACCGCTACCTCCGTCACAAGGACGGGCTCGGCTTCACCGAGGTGGTGAACTCCGGCAGCACCGCCCTGCTGAAGGAGGACGCCACCTGGAAGGTGAAGCCGGGTCTCGCCAACCGGCTCTGCTACTCCTTCGAGTCCCGCAACTATCCGGGCGAGTACCTGCGCCACCGCGAGTTCCGCGTCCGACGTGACACGAACGACAACTCCATGCTCTACAAGGAGGACGCGACCTGGTGCCCGGTGCAGGGCCCCGGTGGCGTCCGGCTGTCGGCGTCGGGCTTCCCCCGCCAGTACCTGCGGCACATCAACGCGGAACTGTGGCTCGCCCAGCAGGGCGGCACGCACACCTGGGACAACCCGGCGAGCTTCGTCCCGGACACCACCTGGGCGATCTCGGCACCCTGGGCTCCCTGAGCACGACCGCTCACGGACAGCAAGCGCTTCTCAGGGTGGCCGCCCTTCCCGGGCGGCCACCCCACCCTTCCGCGCACAGCCACCCACGGATTGGCGGTACGTCATGTCGGCGCGGCCCCACCCGGTCCTCGGCGGACCCCTGACCCTGTTCCTGGCGCTGCTACTGGCCCTGACCGGCCTCGTCGCCCTCCCCGCGCCAGCCGCCCATGCCGCGACACCGGTCTGTGCCCTGGCGTGCGACACCCTGGACCCCTCCAAGGCCCGGCAGGACACCTTCCCGGTGCCGAACAAGACCATCAACGGCCGAATAGTCCGGCTGCATGTCTCCGACCCGGACAACATGGCCTGGGCGAGCATCGACAACGGAACGACGGGCGAGTCGGTCTGGCTGGACCGGTCCTGGGACCGGGGCGCCACCTGGGAAGGCGTGCTCGGCAGGGCGAGCATCCCCGGCACCTGGACCGGCACCCGCACGCTGATGTACAACATCACCGACCCGGTCGGACACCGGCGCGGCTGGATCCGTGCCTGCGGTGACGCGGGTGGTGTCACCTGCACCGACTGGGCGTACCCGAAGGTGTGCGACGGCTCGTTCTGCGACGGCGCCGACCCGGCCACCGCTTCCGGTGACGACACCCCCGTACCGTCGACCACCCTCTTCGGTCGCACCATCAGCCTGCATGTCGACCAGCGCAACGGCATGGCCTGGGGCGTCGTCGGGGGCGGCGGCGCGGGCGACGAGATCTGGCTCGACCGCTCCTGGGACAGTGGTGCGAGCTGGCCCGAAGGCGCTTCCCTCGGCCGTACGAGCGTCCCGTCCGGGGCGACTTCGACCCGTACGGCCATGTTCGCCACCCGGGACCCACGGGGCCTGCTCTATGGCGGGGCCGTCCGCGCCTGCGGCCGAGAGGCCTCCCATCAGGAAGGCAGCTGCACCGCCTGGGCCAGGCCGGCACCGACCCGGGCCCGTGCGGGAGCGGACGCGCTGATGGCGTCGTACCAGACCAACGAGGGCTGGTGGCGCAGCAGTTGGTGGAACTCGGCCGTCGCCACCACGTCGATCATCGACTTCGCCGAGCGCACCGGACGCCACGACTACGACTGGGTGATCGCCCGTACCTTCGAGCAGAACCGCGGCGTCTTCCCCGCGGGCGTGCGCAGTTCGGACCCGATCGAGGGGCACTTCATCAGCCGTGCGATCGACGACGCGGGCTGGTGGGCCATCGCCTGGCTGACGGCGTACGACTACACGGGCGAGCGGCGCTACCTGGACGAGGCCGTGACGATCGCCAACTACGTGCACCAGTACTGGGATCCGGGCACCTGCGGCGGCGGTGTGTGGTGGGACCGGGAGCGCACGTACAAGAACGCCGTGACCAACGGGCAGTATCTGTGGCTGACCACCTCGCTGCACCAGCGGATCCCCGGTGACACCGTGTGGGGCTCACGGGCGACCACGGCCGCGAACTGGTATCTGGGCAGCGGGCTGATCAACTCCTCCGGTCTGGTCAACGACGGGCTGAACGCGAGCTGCGGCAACAACGGCCATACCGTGTGGAGTTACAACCAGGGCCTCGCCATCGGAGCCTTCACCCAGCTGTGGCGGTCCACCGGAACCAGCCGGTACCTGGACACGGCCGAGCGGCTGGCCGACGCCGCGATGTCGTCGCCGGCACTGACCCGCGGCGGCGTGCTGACCGAGTCCTGCGATGTCGGCACGGGTTCCTGCGACGACAACCAGAAGCAGTTCAAGGGCATCTTCATGCGGCACTTCGCCGACCTGGCGGACGCCACCGGGTCGGCAAACCACCGGGCCTACGTGACGAAGCAGGCCGACTCGATCTGGGCCACCGACCGGGACCCCCTCAACCGCCTGGGTCAGCGCTGGTCCGGCGCCGGCCCCAACCCGTCGGACTGGCGCACCCAGGCCAGCGCGTTGGAGGCACTGACGGCTGCGGAGGGTCTATAGGGGCCCGGACGATGAACTCCTTTTCGCAGAAGGGATGTTCAGGCGGTCCAGGTCCAGTCGGCGACCTCGGGCAGGTCCGTGCCGTGTTCGCGGATCCAGGCGTGGTGGCGGGTGCGGGCATCCGCCATCCGCTGGCGTACCGCGGCGGCGCGGACGCCGAGGCCCGGGACGCGGTCGATGACGTCCATGACCAGGCGGTAGCGGTCCAGGTCGTTGCGGACGACCATGTCGAACGGGGTCGTGGTGGTGCCCATCTCCTTGTAGCCGCGGACATGGAGGTTGGCGTGGCCGGTGCGGCGGTAGGCGAGGCGGTGGATCAGCCAGGGATAGCCGTGGTAGGCGAAGATCACCGGCTTGTCGGTGGTGAACAGGCCGTCGTACTCGAACTCGCCCATCCCGTGCGGGTGTTCCGCGCGTGGCAGCAGCCGGGCCATGTCGACGACGTTGACGACCCGGACCGCGAGTTCGGGCAGATGGCGCCGGAGCAGGTCGGAGGCGGCCAGGATCTCCTGGGTGGGGACGTCTCCCGCGCAGGCGAGGACCACGTCGGGCTCGCGGTCTCCGTTTGCGGAGCCCGCCCACTCCCAGATGCCCGCTCCCCGTGCGCAGTGGACGCGGGCCTGGTCCATGGAGAGCCAGTCGAAGCAGGGCTGCTTGCCCGCGACGATGACGTTCACATAGTCGCGGCTGCGCAGGGCGTGATCGGCCACGGAGAGCAGGGTGTTGGCGTCCGGCGGCAGATAGACCCGTACGACCTCGGGGCTCTTGTTGAGGACGTGGTCGACGAAGCCGGGGTCCTGGTGCGAGAAGCCGTTGTGGTCCTGGCGCCAGACATGCGATGTCAGAAGGTAGTTGAAGGAGGCGATCGGGGCCCGCCACGGCAACTCCCTCGATGTCTTGAGCCACTTGATGTGCTGGTTGACCATCGAGTCGACGATGTGCACGAACGCCTCGTAGCAGGAGAACAGGCCGTGCCGTCCGGTGAGGAGATAGCCCTCCAGCCAGCCCTGGCAGAGGTGTTCGGAGAGGATCTCCATGACCCTGCCGTGCCGGTCCAGGTGTTCGTCGACCTGGAGCAGCTGTGCCTGCCAGGCCTTGCCGCTGGCGTTGAAGACGGCGTCCAGCCGGTTGGAGGCGGTCTCGTCGGGGCCGACGAGCCGGAAGTCGCGGCGGCTCGACGTGTCGTTCATGATCTGTTCGAGGAGGTCGCCGAGGACCCGGGTGGGCTCGTGCGAGGTGACGCCCGGCTTGTCGACGTGGACGGCGAAACGGTCGAGCGAGGGGACCGGCAGGTCGCGTACGAGCAGGCCGCCGTTGGCGTGCGGGGTGGCGCCCAGGCGGCGGGTTCCCGCGGGGATGCAGGCGAGGACGTCCGCGGTGGGCCGGCCGTCGGCGTCGAAGAGCTCCTCGGGCCGGTACGAGCGCAGCCACGTCTCCAACTGCCGCAGGTGGTCGGGGTTTTCGCGTACGCCTGCCAGCGGGACCTGGTGCGCACGCCATGTTCCCGCGACGGGCTCCCCGTCGACCTCGCCGGGTCCGGTCCAGCCCTTCGGGGTGCGCAGCACGATCATGGGCCAGCGGATCCGTTCCGACACGCCGTCCTCACGAGCCGTGCTCTGCATCAGCGCGATGCGGTCGAGGGCGTGGTCGAAGGCGCCGGCCATGGCGCGGTGGATCTCGCGCGGGTCGTCACTGGTGACATGGATCGGCTCGTGTCCGTATCCCCGCAGCAGGTCGTCGAGCTCGTCCTCGGGAATCCGGGACAGCACGGTCGGGTTGGCGATCTTGTAGCCGTTGAGGTGCAGGATCGGCAGGACCGCGCCGTCGTGCACCGGGTCGAGGAACTTGTTGGAGTGCCAGGAGGCGGCCAGGGGCCCGGTCTCCGCCTCGCCGTCACCGATCACGCAGGCGACCAGCAGATCGGGGTTGTCGAAGGCGGCCCCGTACGCGTGCGCGAGCGAGTAGCCCAGTTCGCCGCCCTCGTGGATCGAGCCCGGTGTCTCGGGGGCCACATGGCTGGGCACGCCGCCGGGGAACGAGAACTGCCGGAAGAGCCGGTCCATGCCCGCCGCGTCGCGCGACACGTCCGGGTAGGTCTCGCTGTAGCTGCCCTCCAGCCAGGAGTTCGCGAGGACGGCGGGACCCCCGTGACCGGGACCCCAGACACACAGGGCGTCGAGCCCGCGGGCCTTGATCACCCGGTTGAGGTGCGTGTGCACGAGGTTGAGGCCGGGCGAGGTCCCCCAGTGGCCCAGCAGCCGGGGCTTGATGTGCGCGGGTGCCAGGGGCTCGGTGAGCAGCGGATTGGCCAGCAGGTAGATCTGGCCCACGGCAAGGTAGTTGGCGGCCCGCCAGTGGGCGTCCAGGGTGCGCAGTTCCTCGTCGGTCAGTACGGTGCTGTCCTGGTGTTCGACGTTGGTCATGGTGACTCCGTGGGTGTCATCGAAGGACGTCATCGAGCGGAGGAGGCGGCATGGCCGGCAAGAAGACGGCGAAGGTGCCGCGCGCGGCGTACGAGCAGGAGCTGCTCCGTCTGCAGACGGAGCTGGTGAAGCTCCAGGAGTGGGTGCGGGCCGAGGGCACCCGGCTCGTGGTGGTCTTCGAGGGACGGGACGCGGCGGGCAAGGGCGGCACGATCAAACGCGTCTCGGAGCACCTCAACCCGCGCGTCGCGCGGACCGTGGCACTGCCCAAGCCGACCGAGCGCGAGCGCACCCAGTGGTACTTCCAGCGGTACGTCGAGCATCTGCCCGCGGCCGGGGAGATCGTGCTTCTCGACCGCAGCTGGTACAACCGCGCCGGTGTCGAGCATGTCATGGGTTTCTGCACCAAGGAGGAGTACCAGCTCTTCCTCCGTCAATGCCCGATCTTCGAGCGGATGCTGGTGGAGGAAGGGATCCTGCTGCGCAAGTACTGGTTCTCGGTGAGCGACACGGAGCAGCAGAAGCGGTTCCGGCAGCGGCTGAAGGATCCGACGCGGCGCTGGAAGCTCTCTCCGATGGACCTGGAGTCGATCACCCGTTGGGAGGCGTACTCCCGGGCGAAGGACGAGATGCTGGTGCACACGGACATCTCGGAGGCGCCGTGGTTCGTCGTGGAGAGCGACGACAAGCGCCGGGCCCGGCTGAACATGATCGCCCATCTGCTCGGCTCCGTGCCGTACCACGAGGTGCCGCCGCCGGTGCTTGAGCTGCCGCCCCGGCCGCCCTCGACCGGCTACCGGCGCCCGCCCCGCGATCTGCAGACATACGTCCCCGATCACGCGGCGAGCCTCTGAGCCGGCCGCGGCGCAGCGGGTCCGGAGCCGTCGAAACCGACGACCGGGGGAAGCTCCACCGTCCTCACCTTCCTTCACCGGGGTCGTAGACGATCCTTGCCGTGATCCGGCCGCACGGCACCTCGTCGGTGCGCTCTCGGTGCACTCGTTGACGCGTTCAGCCGGAGGACATCGGCCAGGCCGGCGTCTCGCGGCCGTCCGCCACTCGGTGGATCCTGAGGTCACGCGGCAGAAGGAGACTCATGGCAGGGAGCGCGGGCGGGCAGGTTCCGGGGCGCGGGCATCCGGCACCGGGGCCCGGCACTCTCCTCGGCGGCCTCGCGCCCGGACTCGGCACGCTCCTCGGCTACCGGCGCTCGTGGCTGAAGGGCGACCTGCTGGCCGGGGTGACCGTGGCCGCGTACCTCGTCCCGCAGGTCATGGCGTACGCGGGCGTGGCGGGTCTGCCGCCGGTCGCCGGACTGTGGGCGATCCTGCCCGCGCTCGCGCTGTACGCCGTGTTCGGCTCCTCTCGCCTGCTGTCGGTCGGCCCGGAGTCGACGACCGCGCTGATGACGGCGACCGTGGTCGCCCCGCTGGCCGCCGGAGACCCGGACCGTTACGCGGCGCTGGCGGCCGGTCTCGCGGTCACGGTGGGACTGTTGTGCGTGGTGGCGTGGGCGGTGCGGCTGGGGTTCCTCGCGGACCTGCTCTCCCGGCCCGTCCTGATCGGCTACCTCGCCGGCGTGGCACTGATCATGATCGTGGACCAGCTGCCCAAGCTCACCGGCGTGGACACGACGGGTTCCGCCTTCTTCGCCCAACTCTGGTCCTTCGTACGGCACCTGACGCAGGTCCATGGGGCGACACTGCTGTTCGGCGCCGTCACGCTCGCGTTCCTCTTCGCGGTGGCGCGGTTCCTCCGGACGGTCCCCGGCCCGCTGCTGGCGGTGGTGCTCGGCACGGCGGCCGTGGCCGTGTTCGACCTCGACGACCGGTACGGCATCAAGGTGATCGGCGAGGTTCCGTCGGGGCTGCCCGGCCTCGCCGTGCCCGACCTGACGGAACTGGCGCACCTGGTCCTGCCGGCCCTCGGGGTCCTCCTGGTCGGCTACACGGACTTCATCCTCACCGCGCGTGCCTTCACCGTCGACTCCTCCGACGACTCCTCCGGCGACAAGGGCCCCGGCCTCGACCCCAACCAGGAGTTCCTGGCCCTCGGCGCGGCCAACCTGGGTGCGAGCGCGCTGCACGGTTTCCCGGTGAGCAGCAGCGCCAGCCGGACCGCGCTCGCCGCCTCGGCGGGCGCCCGCAGCCAGGCGTACGCGCTGGTCGCGGGTGGGGTGGTCCTCGCAGTGCTGCTTTTCCTGAGCCCGCTGCTGACCCGCATGCCGTCGGCCGTGCTGGGCGCGCTCGTCGTGTACGCGGCCGTCCGCATGATCGACCTGGCGGGCTTCCGCCGGCTGAGGTCCTTCCGCCGCAGGGAACTCCTGCTGGCCCTCGGCTGTCTGGCCGGGGTGCTGGCCCTGGACATCCTGTACGGCGTGATCGTCGCCGTCGGCCTTTCGGTCGCGGAGCTGCTGGTCCGCGTGGCCCGTCCGCACGATGCCGTCGAGGGAGTGGTCCCCGGTGTGGCCGGCATGCACGACATCGACGACTACCCGCAGGCCCGCACCATCCCCGGCCTGCTGGTCTACCGCTACGACTCGCCCCTGTTCTTCGCAAACGCCGAGGACTTCCGGCGCCGGGCCCTGGCCGCCGTCGACGAACAGGGGGACCCGGTCCGCTGGTTCGTCCTCAACACCGAGGCCAACGTCGAGGTCGACATCACCGCTCTGGACGCCGTCGACGCCCTCCGCCTCGAACTGGCCCGGCGCGACATCGTGTTCGCCCTCGCCCGGGTCAAGCAGGACCTGATGGACGAGCTGGACGCGTACGGCCTGACGGAGTCGGTCGGCACCGGTCTGATCTTCCCGACGCTGCCGACCGCTGTCGCGGCGTACCGGGAGTGGGGTGGCGCCAGGGGCGACGCTCAGTAGGCCCGCGTCAGCCCGCCTGCTGGGCAGCCCCACGGACCGGGCCGCGCGACGCGGCCGGGGTGATGCCCGAGAGATCGCGGACCGCGACGCTGTTGCGGTCGCAGACCGAGCGGCCGAGGGCGTGCTGGGGCCACAGACCGGCCGCCACGCGTCGGCTGCGCTCGCTCCACTCCCGGGCCGGTCCGCTGCTGGTCTTGTAGTAGTTGAGGGCGTAGCCGCCCGTGTGGATCCGGAGCAGGCAGAAGCCGCCCGGGTACTCCTTCACGGCACTGACCTCCTGCAGCGTGACGTGCCGGGCCTGTGGGAGGACGGTGCGCTTGTTGCGGTGGGTGTGACCGGCGTGGTGCAGGAAGACGCCGGGGGCGACGGAGTAGGCGTCGAGGATCGCGCGGGCCTGGCGGCGGTTGAGGCGCTGCCCGCTCATCACGGGGAACAGTGAATGGCGTACGGTCAGCGGGTGGTGTCCGAAGACCATGGTCGGCTGGTCCCTGTTCTCGCTCAACCTCGCTCGGAACCACGACAGTTGGCCGGGTGAGAGTCCGCCCGAGTCACTGCCGTTGCCCTTCTTCTCGTAGGTGTCCAGTCCGACGATCCGCAGACCGCCGAGATCGCGTGCGAAGTACGCGGGTCCGTCGCCGCCGGGAAACTCGTCCAGGAAGCTGTCGCCGGACGGTTCATGGCCGCTCGTCGGTCTTCTGGGCCGGTCGTGATTCCCGCGGACGACGAAGTAGTCGTGCCCGTGCCTGCCGAAGCCGTCCAGGATCCGCCTGGCCTCGGCCAGATCGCGCGGCGCGCCACCGGCCGAGATGTCGCCCGCGGCCAGCAGATGGTCGGCTCCGCGCCGGCGGGCCTCGTCGACCAGGGCCCGGCCCATGATTTCCGGATACGGGGCGAGGCCGAGCCGCTGCGAGACGCCCCGCATCAAGGGGACTCCGGCCACCAGCCCGGCCGTGGTCTCCCCCAGGTGCAGGTCGTTGCAGAGGGCGATCGTCCTCAGATGGCGGCCCGGCGGAGGCTGGGGCGTCGTGAAGGAGTACGGGCCGCCGCGCGAGCCGAACCCGTGCAGCGAGGTTCCGACGGCGTTGCCCTTCACGAGGTGCAGCGGTGTGGGTGTGGCCGCCGAACCCCGGGAGCGGGCCTGGTAGTAGTACGTCTGGCCGGGTTCCAGATCCGTCAGCTCCACGTGGTGGTGGGCGGTGCGGCGGCCCTCGGAGGCGGTGCGGTTCAGCCGGGCGGGGTGGGTGCCGTAGACGACTTCGCCCTCGGTCACCGCGGGGATCAGGTGGCCGAATCCGTCGTCGCTGCCGGTCACGCCGGTGTACCAGGTGATGACGGCCAGGTCCTCGGTGAGGGTGACCAGTTCGAGGTTGACGGCGGACACGGCGTCCGGGTCGCGGGGGTGGCGTATCTGTGTCGTACTGCGGCGGGCGGCGGCGTGGAGGGCTCGGAGCAGGGCGGGGGCGAGAAGTGCGGCGGATCGCAGGCCACCGTGGGGAGCGGAGAGGCAGCAATACATGTCTGACTCGTGCCCGCTGGTGGTGAACTGCAACAGTGCGGCGGGCGGCGGCCACTTGAAACACCGGCGCGCGCGGTTCTCGACGACGACGTGCGCGCTTCTTCACAGCAGGCCGAGGTCCCGGGCGCGCAGGGCCGCCTGGGTGCGGTCGCGCAGGGCGAGGCGGGTGAGGATGCGGGAGACGTGGTTCTTGACCGTGCCCTCGCTGAGGTACAGCCGCGCGGCGATCTCCCGGTTGGTGTGACCCTGGGCCACGAGCCGCAGAATGTCCGTCTCGCGCGGGCTCAGGACGGCGGCGGTCTCGGCGGGCTCGGGCCTGGCGACGGGGGCGGGCGTGGGGGCCGGCAGGGAGGCGGTGAGGTGGCGGGCGACGGACGAGTCGAGTTGGGTGACGCCCGCGTGCGCCAGGCGGACCGCGTGAGCGAGTTCCTCGGCCGGCAGATCCTTCAGCAGGTATCCGTGGGCGCCGGCCCGCAGCGCCCGCACGACGTACTCCTCGTCCTCGAACGTCGTCAGCATGACCACCCGGCACTCAGGGGCCCGGCCGCGCAGGACGGCGACCGCTTCGATCCCGTCCATCTCCGGCATCCGGACGTCCATGAGCACGACGTCCGGGCCCAGTTCGAGTGTCTTCGCCACGGCGTCCCGCCCGTCCACGGCAGTACCGACGACCGCGATGCCCGGCCGGATGGCGAGCAGCGAGGCGATACCGTCCCGGATGAGCCGCTGGTCGTCGACCACCAGCACCCGCACCGGCGGCGCCGGCTCCTGGTCGTCCATGGTCATCTCCGCCCGCGTTCGTCCATGCGTCATCCCCACGCAGTCTTCCCGCGCGGCACGGTCACCGTCAGCCGGGTTCCGGCATCCGGGCCGCTTTCGATGTCCACGCTCCCCGCCACCAGATGCACCCGTTCCCTCATCCCGAGCAGCCCGAACCCGGGGGCGGCCGCGTCCGGTGCGAAGCCGCGGCCGTCGTCGGTCACCACCAGACGCGCGGTGTCCTCGGCCAGCAGGACCGCCACCGTCACCCGCGTGGCCCGCGCATGGCGGCGCGCGTTGGTCACCGCCTCCTGGGCGGCCCGGTACAGGGTGGTCAGTTCGGCCGTGCCGAGGCCGTCCTCGTCGCCCGTCACCTCGACGGTGACCACCGGACGGGCCTCGCCGCCGTGGGCCAGGCCGGCGAGCGCGGCCGAGAGCGTGGGGTGCGCCGCCTCGCCGCGCAACGCGCGGACCGACTGCCGTACGTCGCCGAGTGCGAGCTTCACCGAGCGCCTCGCCTCGTTCAGCGCCCGTTGGGCCGCGTCGGGGTCCAGGGCCCTGAAGTCCGAGGCCATCTCCAACTGCACGGACATCGCCGTGAGATGATGCCCGAGGCTGTCGTGGATGTCCCTGGCCAGCCGGTTGCGTTCGGTGGCGGCCGACAGCTCGGCGACCCGCTCGGCGTACGCCTCCAGCTCGCGCCGGGCGCGCTGTTCGCCGACGGCCACGGCGGCCATCGAGAGCGCCAGCACCAGACCGACGGAGAGCATCAGCAGGTCGGAGACGTGCTCCAGGTCGCGGTACCAGCCGGGAGCGGTCAGCACGTACAAGGTGAGCAGACCGGCCAGGCAGAGCGCGCCCAGCGCGAGTGCGGTCGTACGGCCGAAGGCGAAGTAGGCGGTGAACGGCAGCAGCACGAACAGCACTTGGGCCAGGTCCGACGCGTCGAGGACCACCGCCGCGCCGATCAGGGCGCAGCGCGCCAGCAGCAGCGGCACCCGGGCCGCGGGACGGCGGTGACCCGCCGCTTCCAGGGCGAGCAGCGCCCCGATCACGGCGACGAAGCCGACCGTCCGCCACACCGACGGCCCAGGGCCGTCACCCAGTCCGGCCGCCGCGTAGTACAGACCGCCCACGAGCACGGCGCCGTACAGCAGCGGCGGCACCCATCGCACGGGCCCGTACGCCGCCATGCAAACCCCCCCACCAGCTGTCGCCAGGCTAGGCCGAACCCGGCGGCCCAGCGGCATCGCCGCTCGAACTCTGCGCGGTTCGGGCCGAACGACATGAGCCGAACGGCTGGAGGGCGCGCGGGAGATGGTGACTTCCGGCAGTCGATGTCCCCGTTCTGCACCTCCTGCCGCTGACCGGCGGCTCCCTACGGTTGCGGCCTGTCCCACCGTCAGAACCGTCGGAGCAACCGGAGTCAGCCTCATGTCCTCGCCCACTGCCTCACCCATCACCTCATCGACGTTCCGCGCCGGCGCCCTGTGCGGGGCGTTGGCCGGTCTGCTGATCGCCCTGCCCGCGCTGGTCGAGGCGTTCACCGGGGAGACCAGCGCTACCAGCGTCCCGCTCGGCCTCTCCCCGGCCTTTGCCCTGCTCCTGCTCACCGCGCTGCAACTCCGGCAGCGCCCGGCCACCGGACGCTTCGCGGAGGTGGCGCACATCGTGAACCTCATCGGTCTCGGCCTGTTCGGCGCTGCCGCGTTCGCCTCGAACCTGGTGCTGTTCTACTTCGACGACGACGTCATCGACGAGGTACTGACCGGCCCGACGATCCCCGTACTCATCGGCTGTGCGGCCGTGTTCGCCGTGGGCTGTGCCCTGTTCGGGGCGGCGATGATCCGCGCCCGGGTGTTCCCGGCGATTCCGGCCTGGGGCTACGCCGTCGTCCTGCCGCTGTTCGCGTTCCTCACCGGGCTGTCCGACAGTCCGCTCACGAGCGGGCTGCACGTCCTGGTCGGCGCCATCCTGATGTGGCTCTCGGCAGCGTTGTGGCGCATGGCAGGGGACGCCCAACACGCCATGGCCCAGGCCCGGGTGTCGGTCTGAGGCGTCGGCGTCCGCCACGGTGACGCGCGGCACTGCTGGAGCGGGGCGGTCATGGGCCGCGCTCCAGCAGCAGGAGTCTCACGTTCGCGAAGTCCGCGGTGCGTACCGTACGGAACTCCTCCCGCAGCAATCGCGACTTCCGTTGCCCCATGCCGGAGAACGGGTCCTTGCTCCGGCCGGCGGCGACGAGCCAAATCCGCTCGTATCCGGCGGCGCAGCGGCGGGGGTCCGGGCACTCCCCGGCCTCGTAATCGGCGCGCTGCTGGGGGGTGCCATGCAGGAGGACGTCCCGGGGCCTGGCGCCTTCGCGCAGTTCGAAGTCCAGGGCCCGGCGCGGCTTGAGGCGGTGGGTGTAGGCGATGCCGTCGCCCGGGCGCTGGTCGGCGAGAATCCTGAGGGCGACGGAGTGGTAGTCCGGCTCGCGGGGCGTGTTGCGTGTGACCGTGCTCCGGTCGAACGGCGCGAACGCGGCGATGACGGCGACCAGCGCGACGGCGACGCGGCGGACCACCCGGGGCCGGGCGGTGAGCCGGTGGAGGCCGATCGTCGCCAGCAGGATCCAGGCCGGGACGGTGAACAGCAGATAGCGGTCGAGAAAGAGATGCAGCCAGCGGGCCGTTGCCGCGGTGAGCACGAACGGCGCCAGGGCCCACAGCGCGAGCGGAGTGAGCGGAGTGAGGCGGGCCCGCAGCCCGGCATCACGGCCGAGGCCGAAACCGGGGCCGGAACCGGGGCCGAGGCCGAAACCGGAGCCGGAACCGGGGCCGAGGCCGGAACCGGAGCCAGCAGGGGAACCGGGGCCGGGATCACGTTCGTTGCCCCGCCTCCGGCGAAACGCCGCGACCAGCGCCACGGCCGCACCGCCGAGTACGACGACGGTGGCCACCGGGGACCGGAAGAGCATGTAGGGCATGGCGGCGATGTCGTTCCAGGCCGGCGTGTTCCAGGCGATCTGCTGAGCCTGGGTGCGGGCGAGGACGACCAACGGCACGACGAGCGCCAGCCCTCCGCCCACCGCGATCAACCACGCACCCAGGACGTTTCGGTCACTCCGGCGCCGAGCGTCCAGCACGGCGGCGAGGTGGGCGACGAGCACGGTGAGGGCCACCAGGTGCGACCAGCCCATGAGCGGGACGGTAAGGGCGTACAGCACCCACCGTCGTGGCGCCGGGTGCTCCAGTGCGCGCAGCAGTGCGAGGAAGCCCAACAGGGCCGCCGTCATGGCGAAGGCGTACGGTCGCGCCTCCTGTCCGTGCCGTGCCACGGTCGGGAGGAGCGCGAAGAGCAGGCCCGCGACGAGCCCGCCCTGTGTACTGCCGACCGCACGACGGCCGAGGAGGCCCACCAGTCCGCCCGCCACGGCCATGGCGAGAACGGAGGGCAGCCGCAGGGCGGTGAGGGAGTCGCCGAACAGCGAGACCCACAGATGCATGAACACGTAGTACGGCGCGATGGCCAGGTCGACGTTCCGGGTGAGCTCGTACAGGTCCCCGAACGACAGCGACGCCGCCCACCAGGTGGCGTGTTCGTCCCGCCAGGCGCTCCGTCGATCGATCCCCCACAGACAGCTGAGCAGTGTCGCGAGCGCTGGTAGGAAGAAGACCAGACCAGGTGCCTTGAGTAGGCGGCGTAATCGGGAACGACCGGCCGACGACATGCTCCGGTCATCGTCTTCCGCGCCGACGACCGGTTGCGTGGTGGTCACAAGTCCCCCGCCCGGAGCCCACTTCGACGTCACCGATACGACAATTGATCGAACCCTAACGCGAACACCACGAGCCCGCACACGCCGGTTCCCGTGATCACGGGCCGGAGCCGGCCATGCGGATACGGGCGTGGCCCAAATGCGTACGATTGACCGAAACTGCCATCGCGTCGCACGCGGCCGTGCTCGTTCAGTGGCGGCCGACGCATCCTGTATCCGCCATAACCGCCGCGCCGCTCCTACCTGTTCCGGGGAGCCGTCCGACGTGGCGTGCCGCGCCCATCGGGTTCTCGATTCCGCGTTGTCGTGCGGGAATGCAGGAAGTGGCCATTCGTGGAGGCGCCTTCACGGTGACATCACCGGACGCACACTTCCGGCCGAGCGTCGCTCCGGATGTGGCCGTCGGGGAAGACGGTGCGTTCACGGTTTGCCTAGCCTCCCGGGTCATGCGATCAACACACATGAGACGCATCGGTCTCACCGGCATCCTCGCCCTCGTCCTCGCCCTGTTCGGTCTCGCGCCCACGGCGAGCGCGGCCGAACCGGGCCCGGCCGATCTGACCTTCACCACGGACAGCGCCACCACGTCCCCGGGTGGCACGGTGAATCTGTCGATGACGCTCACCAACAACAGGACCTACGACGTCTGGTTCATCTACCAGACGATCGAGCCGACCTGGCTGACCACCCAGCGGCCCGATCTCAAGTACAGCTTCACCGGTTGCAGCCTGGCCACGGCAGCCGGCAGCGTTCCGTGTTCCGGCACCGGACCCGCCAACCTCGGCACCAACTACGGCGCCACGATCCCGCCCGGTCAGAGCCGGACCGTGACCCTCACCCTGCAGGTCGCCGCCGACTCCGGCTGCAACGGGAACATCGGCTTCTACTCGTACTTCTACGCCGAGTTCAGCGACAGCGCGAACACCAGCGGCGGTCCGGTCTACACGCCCGAGACCCGCGTTCTCTGCGCCTGACCTCGAAGCCGGCGCCACCTCGGAGTGAGGACGCCCGGGGCTGAGCCATGGCACACCGCCGGCACAACACGACGTCAATGGCGGCCGGCCCATGTGGGCCGGCCGCCACCGGTGCCGCACGTCGTCCGATGCGTCACGGGCGCCGGTGGGAGAGCCGGCGCGCCACCACGGGGATGATCACAGCGGCGGCCACCAGGTGGGAGAGCGCCAGGACGAACTGGGTGGAGGTCGCGGTGTGCGGGGCCACCGCCGGACCGGCCATGGACAGGGCGGTGAGCGCCACGGTGGTCACCACGAAGGTGCGGGCGGGCCGCTTCGCCCAGCGAGCCAGGGCCACCGCGAGGACGATGCCGACGACCGACCAGAACAGCACGCCTCCGAAGAAGCCGCCCACTGGGATCTCCGCCGCTTCCGTGGCGCCGGGACTGGCCGCCTCCATCGGTACTCCGGCGCCTCGGGCGATGAGCCCGAACGCCTCGGTCACGACGGCACCGGCGAGCGTGGCGAGGATACCGACCAGCCACACGGGGCGCGTGTCGAGCAGCCGCGCGGACCGGGCGACGGACAGGGACGAGGCGGCGGAACGGGTCTGGGACGTGGTTGCGCTCATGGCATGAACTCCAGCTTCGTTGTGGGGTGTTGATGTCTTTCGCAGGGGTAGACCGCGGCCCGCTCCACAACTCATCGGTCACCGGAGGACTACTTGGGGAGATCCACCGAGATGCTTGGGCAGGGCGGAACTTCACGGTTGGATGGGTCCATGACTGAGGCTGCCGAGCGATTCGACCCCGCGGTCCGGGAGATGATGCGGGCCAACCGGGCGAACTGGGACGCGCGGACTCCCGTACACCTGGCCAGCCGTTTCTACGGTGTGGACGAGCAACCCGATCCGTTCCGCTGGTTCGCTCCCTTCGAGTGGGAGGACCTCGGCGAGTTGGCAGGGCGGGAGGTGGCGCATCTGCAGTGCCATCTGGGCACGGAGACCCTCGCGTTCGCGAGGCGTGGAGCGCGCACGGTCGGACTCGACATCTCCGGGGCATCGGTGGCGGCGGCCCGGGACTTCGCGGCGAAGGCGGACTGCGCCGTCGACTACGTCCGCGCCAATGTGTACGACGCGGTGGACGCGCTGGGCCAACGACGCTTCGACGTGGTCTACACCGGCAAGGGGGCGCTGTGCTACCTGCCGGATCTGGACCGCTGGGCGGAGGTGATCGCCCGTCTCCTCAAGCCGGGCGGACGGCTGTACCTCGTCGAGTTCCACCCCCTGCTCAACGCCCTGGGTCCCAAGCCCGCCCCCGACGAGGGCCCGGACCTTCTCCTGCGGCACGACTATCTCCAGGGGCGCGGCGCCATCCGCGGCAACTCCACCCACACGTACACCGACGGCCCGGCGGTCGACGGCGCGACGGAGAGTTTCGAGTGGCGGCACGGCCTGGACGAGGTGATCAACGCACTGGCCGGGGCCGGCCTGCACATCGTCCGGCTCCGTGAGAGCGAGGAACTCCCCTGGCCACGCTTCCCGCAGATGATCCGCACCCCGTCCGGCTGGTGGCGACTGCCGGACAGCGCGCCGCGTATCCCGCTCCTCTACGGGCTGCTCGCTTCCCTCTAGGCGCGCTCGGCTCTGCGGAGGTGGTCGGTTCGCTGCCGAGAGGCACCGGGGCCTCCCGGCCGACGGGCGATCCGGTCCACCTACACTTTCCGCCCATGATGCCTTTGGACGACCCGCGCTGGCCCGCCCTCGACCACCGGGGCTGGTCCAACGGGCAGGGCAGTTCGCCCGACGCCCCCTTCGTTCCCGACGAGTTGCGCCATCTGATGGCCGACCCGATGAACGGCGGGCACTTCAACGACCTGTGGCCGTACCTGTGTTCCGAGGGCACCGCCTGGCCGGCCGCCTACGCGGCCGTGCCGTACATCGTCACGATCGCGCGCGGGCTGCCTCCGGCCAAGCGGGACGACTATCTGTACGTCGTCGGCCTCGTGGCGATGTGCTCCGGCGGACTCGGCGAGACTCCCGCCGACCTGCCCGACGACATCGCGGACGCCTATCGTCAGGCCCTCCCCGAGGCCATGACCCTGCTGGCGGACACGTTGGCCACGGCGGAGCACGACCAGATCACCACTCGCTATCTGCTCGCCGCCACGGCGGCCCTCAAGGGCCACCCCGAGTACGCCGAGATACTCAACGATCTCGACGTCTACGCCGAATGCCAGTCCTGTGGTGAACCCATGCTGGAGCTCCCGGAGTAGCCGCGTACGGCGAGCGAGCCGCCCAGGGGTCACTCCGTCAACCTGCCCTTGCGCAGGGTGAGGACGCGATCGGACTGGGCCGCCAGGCGCTGGGAGTGGGTGACGACCACCACGCACTTGTCCTGCTCGTGGGCCAGGTCGCGGAAGGTGTCGATGATGCCCTGGGCGGTGTCCTCGTCGAGGTTTCCGGTGGGTTCGTCGGCGAAGAGGATGTCGACGTCGCAGGCCAGGGCACGGGTGATGGCGACACGCTGCTGCTGGCCGCCGGAGAGCTTCATGACGTTGCGCGTGGCCGTGTGCCTGTCCAGGCCGACCCGCTCCAGGAGTTCCAGAGCGCGGGCCCTGCGGCCGCCGCTGCCCGGCTTCACGCCGGTGATCTCCATGGCGGTGGTGACGTTCTGAAGGGCGGTCATGTAGGTGAGCAGGTTGTAGTGCTGGAAGATCGTGGCGGCGTGCTTGTTGCGGTAGCGGCCGAGGCCCAGTCTGGTCAGGTCCTCGCCGTCGAAGCTGATGGTGCCCCGGGTGGGTGCGTCGAGGCCGCTCGCGAGGCTGAGCAGGGTGGTCTTGCCGCTGCCCGAGGGCCCCAGGACGGTGTAGAACGTGCCGCGTCGGAAGCTGTAGTCGATGTTCTTGAGCACGGTGGTCCGGCGGCGCTGGCCGATGTAGGCGTGGCTGACACCGTCGAGCCGGAGGACGGGCGGGGTTTCGTTGGCGGTGGTGGGGGCGGTGGTCATGGTGGCTGTCACTTGCCCTTCGTGAGGATGGTCCGCGGGCTGAGCCGCAGTACGGAGGCGGCCGGGACTGCGGTGGCGAGCAGGCCGAGGCCCAGGCCGACGGCGCCCACCGTGGCGAAGGCCGCGGGGTCCAGGCGTATGTCGATGCTGTCGATGGGGTCGGCGTTCTCCACCGGCTGGTCGTTCGGGTCGATGCCCTGGTCGATGCCGGTGCTGCCGGGAGCCGGAGCCTGCCACGAGTCGAGCTTGTGCCGGGCCTCGGCGGCCTCTTGGCCGAGCAGCGACCGGCTCGCGCTCTGGGTCAGGTTCTGGGTGAACAGGGAGCTCAGTCCGATCGCGAGGGCCGCGACCGCGACGATCTCCAGCGCCTGCTGGGCGACGAGTTTCCACTTCTTCTCGCCCATGGCCAGCAGTACGCCGTACTCCTTGCGGCGCTGCTTGACCGCGAGGTTGACGAGGAGGACGAGCACGGCGGCGCCCGCGACACCGATCAGCCACATCGCGAGGGCTGCGGTGGAAGCGATGCTGTCCAGCGGGCCCGTCATCTGCTGGATCGCCTTGTCGTTGGCGTCCAGTTCGAACCCGTCGAGCTCGGACCCCGCGATCCGCTCGGCCTCCTCTTTGAACTTCCCCAGGTCTCCGGCGTCCTGGAGGAGGAACGTGGCTTTCGTGACCTGGAGGGACGCGTCCTGGGTGGCGTTGAGTCCGGCGAAGCCGCCGATGGACGCGTACAGCATGTTGGCCGGGTCGACGAAGTACTCGGGCTCGGGTTCGGAGCTGGGGCGCGGGTCCCGGTAGATCCCGGCGACGGTGAACTCGGCTTTGGCAGGGCCTTCGTTCGCCCCCAGGGTGATCTTGTCGCCGGTCTTGAGGCCGTTCTTCCGGGCCAGCCTCTCCTCGACCAGCAGCAGGCGCTTGTCCTTGTCCGCGGCGGTGAGGTGTGCTCCGGACAGGAGTTGGAACTTGCCACTGCGGAAGTCGGGCAGCAGGGCCGAGTCGAGGACTCCGACAGTCGCGGTGCCATCGGGACCCATGCCGGAGGCCGCGGTGTCCGCTCCCCCGGTGACCAGCTCGGTGCCGCCCTTGACGACACCGCGGTCGAACATGGAGTAGTTGTACTTCTGGACCAGCGTGGACGCGCCCAGCTTCTCCACCGTCGCGGCGCCGATCCGAGGGGCCAGACCACCGGCGGCGTTCTGGCCGCTCAGGTCCATCACCAGATTGACCTCGGCGCCCACGGAACGCTTGGCCTCGTCCTTGGCCTGGGCGGTCGCGTCCTGGATCAGTACACCGGCCAGCACCATCACGGAGATGACGAGGAAGGTGCACAGGGTGATCAGGGTCCTGCCCCTGCGGGACCACAGGCTGAACCCTGCGCGTTTGACGAAGTTCATGTCGGTCGGCTCTCCCGGTCTGTGTCGGTGCGGTGCTTATTCGCTGTCGGTGAGGATGGAGCGGGGGTGGAGGCGGAGGATTCCGATGCCGGGGACGACGGTGGAGACCAGGGAGATACCGAGACCGATACCGGCGACCTTGCCGAGGTCGGACGGCTCGACGCGTATCTCCGGCGGGTCCGCCGGCGGGTCCGGGGCACGGGGTCGCGGGGAGGCCGCGGACTCCTGCCGGCCCAGCAGCGCGTCGCCCGCCTGCTGGGCGGCGATCTGACCGGCCAGGGCGGCGACGGCCACCGCGGGCAGGGCGACGGCGGCCACTTCCACGGTGTGCTGGCCGATGAGCTTCCACTTCTTCTCGCCCAGCGACAGCAGCATGCCGAGTTCGTCGCGGCGCTCCCGGATCTGCAGCATCACGATGAGCCCGAGAACCAGCGCCCCGGCCACGGCGATGAGCCGGACGATCAGCCTGGAGAAGGTACCGACGCGCTGGATCGGACGGACCTGGTCCTTGTACGCCTTGTCGTTGACGCGGAAGTCGAACGACCCCGTGCCGAGGAGCCGCCGGGCCTCGGCATGCAGTTGCTCGGCCTGTTCCGGGGAGCCGATCCTGAAGACCGCTTCGGCCAAGTCGGCGGTGCCTGGGCTCAGTTGCTGAACCGTGCGGACCGGCACGTACAGCGTGTTGCCGGGCAGCAGGTGCGGCGGCGTCCACCTCGCAGGGTCCGGCGTCGAGTCGCGGTAGATCCCGACGACCGTGAGCGGCACGGTGCGCTTCCCGTCGGCGGACTGCGCGCGAAGGGTGTCCCCCACCTTGAGGCCGTTCTTCGAAGCCAGCCGTTTCTCGACAACAGCGACCCCGCGGCCGGCGTCCTCAGGACTGATCCCACGCCCGGCTGTGATCTTGTTCGAGCCGTACGAGAAGGGCAGCAGCAGCCCCGAGTCCCGCACTCCGTTCAGTGCCAGGGGACGCCCGATCTTCGCCCCGGCGCGGTTGCCGCCGGGCCTCGGGACGTCGGACTCCAGCGGCTCGATACCGCGGCCGTCGGCCTCGATCAGGAGCCGAGGGTTGTACCGGTGAACCTGCGGGGACGCCCCGAGCCGGTCCGCCAGCGCCGGAGTGAGGGCCTTGCCCTTCAACGTCACATCGACGCCGATCGTCCGCTGTGCGTCCGCCTGCTGACGCGCGGTGGCGCCTTGCAGCAGGAAACCGCCCAGGAGCAGGGTGCAGATGACGACGAAGATCCCCAGCAGGACGGCGGTCCTGACTTTCCTGGCACGCAGGCTCAGCCCGGCGCGCTTGACGAAGTTCATGGCCACGACAGAAGCAGGGCGCCCTTTGCAGCGGGATAAGCGCGTTACAGGGGCATAAGGGCGCGGTCCGGCGAGGCCGGGGGCGTGCCACCGCGGCAGCCGTCCTTACTCCGCTGCAATGCCGCGCCGGGTTTCATGGGGCGCATGAGAGTTCTGGTAGCCGAGGACCATCGTGTTCTCGCCCGTACGATCGCCACGGGTCTGCGTCGGCAGGCGATGGCCGTCGATCTCGCCGTCTCCGGTGACGAGGCCGAGCGGATGTGTCTGCTCACCGACTACGACGTGCTGATCCTCGACCGCGATCTGCCGGTCATGACGGGCGACGAGGTGTGCCGGCGGCTGCGTGAACTCACCGACCCACCAAGGATCCTGATGCTGACCGCGGCCGGCGGGATCACGGACAAGGTGTACGGGCTCACGACCCTCGGCGCCGACGACTACCTGGCCAAGCCCTTCGACTTCGCCGAACTGGTCGCCCGGATACGGACGCTCGGCCGCCGAGTGCCCAAGTCGCCACCGGTGGCGCTGCGGCACGAGGGCATCACCCTGGACCGGGCGCGGCACGAGGTGTCCGTGGAGGGCAGGCCGCTGGAACTGACACCGAAGGAGTTCGCGGTCCTGCGGCTGCTGATGGAGGCTCAGGGGGTGGCGGTGCCGCACGACGAACTCGTACGCACCCTCTGGGACGAGAACCTCGACCCGCGCACCGGCGTGGTACGGGCCGTCGTCAGCCGGCTGCGCCGCAAGCTGGGCGACCCCGGCCTCATCACCGCCGACAAGGGTCAGGGGTACCGGCTGTGCGACTGAACCCACGGGTGCTGCTCAGGGGCATGCCGTTCCGTGCCCGGCTGACCGCGGCCTTCTCCGTGCTCTTCCTGCTCGCGGGCGCGGCGCTGCTGGCCTTCGTGGTGCTGCTCGCGCGCTTTGGAACAGCCCAGCAGGTCAAGGGAATCGAGATCACCAAGGGCGACTTGCCGAACGGCGGCGGGTTCGCCGCGGTGCGCGCGCAACCCACGGATCCCCAGGGAACTCTTTCGCCGCCGGTCGGGCCTCGCGACGACTTCGCCATGATCCGGCAGCTGGACCAGACCGTACAGGCCGTGCAGGACACCGCCCTGCGTCAGATGGTCCTCTGGTCGGCCGTCGGGCTGTTCGTCATGGCGCTGCTGGCCGGACTGCTCGGCCGGTGGCTGGCCGGGCGGGCGCTCGGGCCTGTCGCCGCGATGACTGAGGCCACCCGGCGGATCAGTGAGCAGAACCTGCATCAGCGGCTGGCGCTCACCGGTCCCGACGACGAACTCCACCGCCTGGCCGACACGTTCGACTCCATGCTCGACCGGCTGGAGAAGTCGTTCGAGAGCCAGCGGCGCTTTGTCGCCAACGCCTCCCACGAACTCAGGACGCCCCTCGCGGTCCAGCGCACCAGCCTGGAGGTCGGCCTCGCCGATCCCCTCCCCGACGGTCTCGCCGACGTACGCGAGGACCTGCTCACCGCCAACCGTGAGGCCGAGCACCTGATCAGCGCGCTGTTGCTCCTCGCCCGCAGTGATCGCGGCCTGGAAGAGACCGAGCCCGTGGACCTGTCGGCCGCGGCCCGGCTGGTGGCGGCCGAGCTCGCCCCGCAGGCCGAGGGGGAGCAAGTGGACGTAGAGGTGTCTGCGGACCGGCGGTTGACCGTCCTTGGTGATCCGGTGCTGCTGCGCCACCTGCTGACCAACCTCGTCCGCAACGCCATTCAGTACAACCACCCCGGTGGCCGGGTCCGGGTACTCGTCGACGGCCGCACGCTGACCGTGGCCAACACCGGGCCTCCGGTACCCGCAGACCGGGTGCCGGACCTCTTCGAGCCGTTCCGCCGCCTCGGCCAGGACCGCATCGGCACCACGGGGCACGGGCTGGGCCTCGCCATCGTCCGCTCCATCGCCGAGGCCCACGGAACCGAGGCAACCGCCGAACCCGGCCGGCCCGGCGGCCTCGCCGTCACCGTCCGTTTCCCGTGATTCCGGCCGCCGCCCCTCAGCGCCCCGGCGCCTCTCAGCCCCGGCTCCTCTCAGCTCCGCCACTTCTCAGCCCAGGCGCTCAGCCCCGCCGCCCGGTGATCCGTACGCCTCCGATCCCGCCGCCCGCGAGCAGTGTGCTCACCGTGTCGTAGAACCGGAGCAACCGTCCGGCGAGCGGCTCGCCGTGCAGTCGTACGCGCTCCTCGTATCCGCGCCGGAAGGCATCGGCGCGGTCGCGCACCCAGGGCAGCCACAGGTCGGTGGCGTCCGTCCAGGTCACGTCCGTGAAGCCTGCTTGTTCCAGGTCCTTGCGGTACCGGGCCTCGTCGGGGAGGTAGGGGCAGGCGACGAAGTCGGCGAGATCGGCCCGCTCGTCGTCGGTCAGGGGGCGACGGATGTAGAAGTCCTCGACGTAGAAGGTGCCTTCGGGCCGGAGGAGGTCTCGGCAGACGCCGAAGAGTTCCTCGCGTCGCGGAATGTGCAGGATCGCCAGGAGCGAGATCAGGTGGTCGTACCGCCCGGTCCAGCCCTCGCCGTCCAGAGTCAGGGCATCGGCCTCGACGGCCCGGACGCGCTCCGACAGTCCGCACAGCGTGGTGAGTTCCTCGCTCAACCGGTGGAGCTCCGGCTGCAGTTCGACCGCGGTGAGGTGGCACTCGTACCTCTCGGCCAGATAGCGGGCCGGTCCGCCGAGCCCGGAGCCGATGTCGACGACATCCGCGCCGGGGGTGATCTTCAGTTGTGCGACGGCGTGGTCGAGGGCGCGATGACCGAGGTAGTGGAGCTGGTCGTACGGTTCGAGGTCGCCCGGGGTGAGCGGGCCTAGGCGGCTCAGGAGAGGGGTCAGCACGTTGCGGACGTGCTGGAGGTCGTACAGGGCCATGTCGTCGAAGCGGGTGCTGTGTTGTTCCGTCACACGGGCATCCTTCCCACGCAGGCGTGTCCCGGATGCCCCCATGCCGCCAGAAATCGGGCGAAGGTGACGGCAGTTCGGGTCCGCGAAGAGCAGGAAGACCAGAAAGAGCAGATGGTGGGACCGGAGCCGCCCGGCGAGCGGAGATGAGTCACTCGCCGGGCGGTCCGGGTCAGGTGCAGCCGGCGGGAGTCGGCCGCGACACGTCGTTGATCAGTGCCTCGTGGGCCGCCTTGACCCGTGGCACATCGGGCTTGACGACCTTGCGGTCGTAGGTGATCAGCCCGTTCAGCTCGCCCTCGACGTCCGCGATCTGGGTGTAGACCGCGCCGTTGCCGCCCTTGCAGGCCAGGGCGTGCACCTCGGCGAGCTTGGTGAGGTAGTCGTCGGTGTACGTGGCCGGGTCGACGTCGACGTAGGACTGCTGCACCGACCAGGCGTGTCCGGGTACCGCCAGGCCGAGGCCGCCGTACTCGCCCATGACCGTGGCCCGTTTGCCGTCCGGGCGCGGTGGCAGTGCGGGGCTCGGGTAGCCGTGCTCGTCCATGATGTCGCCGGTGCCGCCGTCGGCGCCGAGGTTGAGGCCCGACTGGTTGTTGACCAGGCGGGTCGGGTCCCAGGCCTTGGCCTGTGTGGCGATGCGGCCCACGTCGTACTGGCCCCACCCTTCGTTGAAGGTGACCCACATGACGATGGACGGGCTGCTGATGTGCTCGTCGATCATCTGCTTCATTTCGAGCTCGTACTCGGCTCGGGCCGCGGTGGACGGGTTGACGCCCGCCGTCATGGACGGCATGTCCTGCCAGACCAGCAGGCCGAGCCGGTCGGCCCAGTAGAACCAGCGGTCGGGTTCGACCTTGATGTGCTTGCGGACCGAATTGAAGCCCATCGCCTTGTGCATCTTCAGGTCGTAGGCCAGGGCCTTGTCGCTGGGTGCGGTGTGCAGGCCGTCCGGCCAGAACCCCTGGTCGAGGGTGGCCATCATGAAGACCGGCTTGCCGTTGAGGACGGTTCGGGGAGTGCCGTTGATGTTCTCCACGGTGATGGACCGCATGCCGAAGTAGCTGTTGACACGGTCAGTGCCGACGCTGACCTTCAGGTCGTACAGGAACGGGTCGTCGGGCGACCACAGCCGGGGATTCTTGATCTTCAGGGTGAGCGGGCTTCCGGTGCGTCCGGTGACGGTGGCGACCTTCCGCTTGCCGTCGTACGCGGTCGCGGTGACGGCGAGTCCGGGGCGTACGCCCTGCGGCTCGACGGTCAGGGTGCCCGTGCCCGCGTCCGGCGTGAGCTTCAGTGAGTCGACGTGGTCGGTGGCGACGGGCTCCATCCACACGGTCTGCCAGATACCGGAGGACGGGGTGTACCAGATGCCGCTGGGGTCGAGGCGCTGCTTGCCGACGGGCGGGTTCTCGCCGCTCGCGGCGTCGGTCGGGTCGTAGACGCCGACGATCAGCTCCTGGGTGCGGCCGGGCTTGAGGGCGTCGGTGACGTCGGCGCTGAACTTGTCGTAGCCGCCCTTGTGTTCGGCGACCTTGGTGCCGTTGACGTAGACCTCGGAGCGCCAGTCGACCGCGCCGAAGTTGAGCTGCAGGCGCTTGGTGGAGCCGATCCTCCAGTCGGACGGGACCGTGAAGGTGCGCCGGTACCACATGCGGTCCTCGTGCCGCTCGATGCCCGACAGCTGGGACTCGACGGGGTACGGGACGAGGATCTTCTCGGCGAGTTTCCGGCCCACCGGGGGCTGTTCGCCCGCCTTCGCCGCGGCGAACTGCCAGGTGCCGTTGAGGTTCTTCCAGTCGGCGCGGGTGAGCTGCGGCCTGGGGTACTCGCGGTGGGCGTTGGCCGGGGTGACCTTCTCGCCCCACGGGGTGCTCAGCTGGTAGGTGGATTTGTTGGCGCCGCTGCTCCAGAAGGCCTTGACAACGTTGCCGTCCTTGCCGGAGAGGCCGCCCGATCCGTCGTAGCGCACATCGGCGGCGCCGCGCGCGGTGCCGGTCTTGTTGCCGACCACGGGTTCCTTGAGCGCGACCAGCAGCGATCTCGGGTTGGCCGGATCCAGTCGCGCGCGGCCCAGCGGCCAGGTGGCTCCGCCGATCACGGCGTCCAGGTGATCGGTGAGACCGGCCGGGGCGGCCGCGAGTTGCTGGGCGAAGTCGAGCCGCAGAGTGCGGCCGTCCTTGAGGACCGTGGTGGCGATGGCCCCGTTGTAGTCGTAACCCTCGGGCAGCAGGAAGGCCGACTGGGGGACGGCGGTCTTGGTACCGCCGGGCGGTGTCCAGCGCACGTGGAGGTTGGAGCCTCCGTAGTGCTCGAAGTACTCGATCTTGATGTCGTAGGCCTTGCCGGCGGTCAACTCCACGGGGGCGCCGGTCTGTTCGCGGTCCCAGTCGTCGACCCAGTGGTCGATGGCGATTTTCCCGTCCACCCAGAGGCGGAAGCCGTTGTCCCCGATGATCGAGAAGGTGGTGGGACCGGTTTTCTCCGGCACGATCCGGCCGGTCCAGCGGACGGAGACGTCGTCCGACCGTCCGGTCGCCGAGCGGAGACGGGGTTCCAGGTTGTCGAAGTCGAGTTGCGGGTCGAATCCGGTGGCTTTGAGTTCGTGGAAGTCGAAGGCGCCGGGGGCGGACTGGGTGTAGTACTCACCCTTGAGGCCGTGGATCTCGGGATCCTCCGCGGCCGTCGCGGCAGGTGCTGCGGCCAGTCCCGCGGCACCCAGCACTGCTGCGACGAGCAGGGCGAGGCTGTGTGTGAACGGTCTGATGCGCACGAATCCTCCTTGGTTGAGGAAGGGTGGCGGCTCGGTGCTTCAGTCTGTACAACGTTGGAAGCAGAGGCAGTTGGCATGAGAGCACGGGCTCTCGGCCGCTGTCCAGGTCCATGACAAAGCTCCGGTCGCGGAGCCCCTGTCGATGCCGAGGAGATTCCTTGCGGGTCAGCCTGAAGGACGTGGCCGAGCGGGCCGGCGTCTCGATCAAGACCGTTTCCAACGTCGTGAACAACTATCCGCACGTCACACCCACGATGCGCGCCAAGGTGCAGGAGGCGATCGACGAGCTCGGCTACCGGCCGAACCTCACCGCGCGCCATCTTCGCAAGGGCCGTACGGGCATCATCGCGCTCGCCGTTCCCGAGCTCGGCAATCCCTACTTCGCCGAGCTCGCCGGCGCGGTGATCGACGCGGCGGCCCAGCACGAGTTCACGGTCCTGCTCGACCACACGCGCGGCGACCGTGAGCAGGAGCTGCTGGTCAGCCAGGGTTTCCGGGCCCGGGTCATCGACGGGCTGATCCTGAGCCCGCTGGAACTGGAGGCCGAGGACCTGCACGGCCGGGCCGACGACGTACCGCTCGTACTGCTCGGCGAGCGCGAGTACGACCTCCCGTTCGACCACATCGCGATCGACAACGTGGCCGCCTCGCGGGAAGCGGTGCGTCATCTGATCGGCCGCGGCCGGACCCGGATCGCCTACCTCGGCGCCCGCACCGACTCCGCGAACCGCCCCGCCCATCTGCGACTCGACGGCTGGCGGGCGGAGTTGACGGCGGCGGGCCTGCCGACCACGGACGACATGGTCGTGCCCGTCGACGGCTGGGACCGGGACGACGGGGCCCGGGCCATGGCCCGGCTGCTGGACTCGGGCATCCGGCCCGACGCGGTCTTCGCCTACAACGACCTCATCGCGATCGGCGCCATGCGGGTGCTGCACGAGCGCGGGCTCAGGGTGCCGTGGGACGTCGCCGTGGTGGGTTTCGACGACATCGCCGAGAGCCGTTTCGGTGCCGTCTCACTGACCACGATCGCGCCGGACAAACAGGCCATCGCCCGCCTCGCCATGGCCTCGCTGCTGCGCAGCCTGTCGGGCCGTCAGGAACCCGGCGGACGTGAACTCACCGCGGAATACCGGCTGGTGGAGCGGGAGAGCACCCTCGGACGACGCTGAAAACGGTCCGGACCAACTGGCCGAGATTTCGGACGGAAGGCTTTACAGCGTCCTTCCAACGATGTAAAAAACTCCCCTGAACGACGTGCACGCCATGTTGACCGCAAGTGCCGAACTCCCCGGGAGCGCTCTCAGCGCCGGGGCCGCGCCGTTTGGGGAACTCCCATGAAGCCCACCGCACTTCTCCGTCGTACCTCCGCTCGAACCCTCCTCGCCACCGGCCTCCTGACAAGCCTGGTCCTGACCACCGGATGCACCAAGTCCGAGGACTCCTCCGAAAGCGACAAGGCCGCACCCCAGCAGGGTGACGCCGGCCAGCAGGTCGCCTCGCCCAGCGCCGGATCCGGCCCCGCCTGCACCATCGACGCGTACGGGGGCGAGAAGCTCGACCTCAAGAGCGCCACCGTCGGTTTCTCCCAGTCCGAGAAGGAGGCCAATCCCTTCCGGATCGCGGAGACCGCCTCGATCGAGGCGGAAGCAAAGAAGCGGGGCGTCAAGCTGCTCACCGCCAACGCCCAGTCGCAGTTCTCCAAGCAGATCAGCGACGTCCAGGACCTCATCGCCAAGGGCGCCGACCTGCTCGTCATCGCGCCGCTCAACTCGGACGGCTGGGAACCGGTCCTGCGCACGGCGGCGGCCAAGCACATCCCGATCGTCACGGTGGACCGCAAGATCAACGCCACCGCCTGCAAGGACTATGTGAGCTTCATCGGCTCCGACTTCGTGGAGCAGGGCAAGCGGGCCGCCGACGAGATGATCAAGGCGACCGGGGGCAAGGGCGACCTCGCCATCCTGCTCGGCTCGGCGGGCAACAACGTCACCACGGAACGCACCAAGGGCTTCGTCGACCGGATCAAGGACAAGGCGCCCGGTCTCAAGGTGGTGTTCCAGCAGACCGGCGAATTCGCCCGCGAGAAGGGCCAGTCGGTCACCGAGAACCTCATCCAGTCCAAGCCCGGGATCAAGGGCATCTACGCCGAGAACGACGAGATGGGCCTCGGCGCCGTCAACGCCCTCAAGGGCGCGGGCAAGAAGGCCGGTGCCGTGAAGATCGTGACCATCGACGGCACGCGCAACGCCGTACAGGGCATCGTGGACGGCTGGATCCACGGCGTCATCGAGTCCAACCCGCGCTTCGGACCGCTCGCCTTCCAGACCCTCGACACCTTCACCCAGGGCTCCGAGGTGGCTCAGGACATCGTTATCAAGGACAGCGCCTACACCGAGGCCAACGCCCAGTCGGACCTCGACAAGGCGTACTGAGATGCTCGCTGTCACCGGCGTGTCCAAGGTCTTCCCCGGCGTGAAGGCGCTGTCCGACGTGGACTTCACCGCCCGCGCCGGGGAGGTCCACGCCCTCGTCGGCGAGAACGGCGCGGGCAAGTCGACCCTGATCAAAGTACTCACCGGCGTCTACCGGCCGGACGCGGGCGAGGTCGTCCACGACGGCACGCCGGTCCGTTTCACCACCCCCCTGCAGGCCCAGCAGGCCGGCATCTCGACCATCTACCAGGAGGTCAACCTCGTCCCGCTGATGAGCGTGGCCCGCAATCTCCTCCTCGGCCGCGAACCCCGCGGCCGGCTCGGTCTGATCGACTTCCGGCGCCTGCACCGGGAGGCGGACGAGGCGCTGCGCGGCCTGGGCATCCGCGTCGACGTGCGCCGCCCGCTGCGCGAACTCGGCGTCGGGGCCCAGCAGATGGTCGCCCTCGCACGTGCCGTCGCCATCGACGCCCGTGTGGTGATCATGGACGAGCCCACCTCCTCACTCGAACCGCGCGAGGTGCGCACCCTGTTCGACGTCATCCGCATGCTGCGCGAGCGCGGCATCGCCGTGGTCTACGTGAGCCACCGCTTGGACGAGCTGTACGAGATCTGCGACACGGTCACCGTGCTGCGCGACGGCCGCGTGGTGCACACCGGCCGCCTCGCCAACCTCGACCGCCTGCGTCTGGTCTCGCTCATGCTGGGCCGGGAGATCGGCGAGGTCCGCAGCGAGGGCCTGACCAAGTTCACCGGATCCCACCACGCCTCGGCCGAACCCATGCTGCACGCCGAGGGATTGACGGTCCGTCACCAGTTGCGGGACGTGTCGCTGTCCATCCGCCCGGGCGAGGTGGTGGGCCTGGGCGGGCTGCTCGGCTCGGGCCGCAGCGAGACGGCCAGGGCCGTCGCCGGGGCCCTGCCGACGGACTCGGGCCGGGTCTCGGTCGGCGGCGCTCCCGTGCGCACCGGTTCGACACCGGCCGCGATCCGCGCCGGAATCAGCCTCCTGCCGGAGGACCGCAAGGCCGAGGGAATCGTCCCCGGTCTTTCGGTACGGGAGAACATCGCGCTGGCCGCCCTGCCCTCGCTCTCACGGTTCGGCCTGGTGGACGACGCCCGTATCGACCGGATCGTCGACACCTTCGTACAGCGGCTGCGCATCAAGTCCGCAGGACCGCACCAGAAAGTGGGCGAGCTCTCCGGCGGCAACCAGCAGAAGGTGCTGCTGGCCCGCTGGCTCGCGCTGCATCCGAAAGTGCTGCTGCTGGACGAGCCGACCCGCGGCATCGACGTCGGCGCCAAGGCTGAGGTACAGGCACTCATCGACGAACTCGCCGACGACGGACTGGCCGTGCTCCTGATCTCCTCCGACACCGAGGAGCTGATCGAGGGCAGCGACCGGATCGTCGTACTCAAGGACGGGGCGGTGGTGGACGAGTTGACCGGCGACGACGTCACCGAGGACGCGCTGATGCGGGCCATCGCGGCCGAACCCGCCGGGAGCCACCATGACTGAACTCACCCTCGTGCAGGGCCGGGTGGACCGCGACCGGCTGCTGCGCCTGCTCCAGGAGTACGGCGTCTACGCGGGCGTCGCCGCACTTCTGGTCTTCAACTTCGCCTTCACCGATCACTTCGTCTCCGCGGAGAACTTCCGCACCCAGGCCGTCCAGGTCGCCCCGGTGCTCATCGTCGCGCTGGGCATGGCGCTGGCGATCGGCACCGAGGGCGTCGACCTGTCGGTGGGCTCCGTGATGGCCCTGTCCACCTCGCTGCTGTCCCTCTATCTCGGCTACGGGCCTTGGATCGCCGTGTTCGTGGCGGTGGCGGGCGGCATCCTGATCGGGCTCGCGAACGGAACACTGGTCGCCCACCTGGGAGTTCAGCCGATCGTCGCCACGCTCGCCCTCATGGTCGCCGGTCGCGGCCTCGCCCTGGTCCTGCTCCCCCAGCTCAAGGACGTACGCGATCCGGGCATGGCGGCGCTCGGCTCCGGCGACGTGCTGGGCGTGCCGTATCTCGTCCTCATCGCCGTCGGCCTGGCCCTGTTGGTGGCCTTCGTGGTGCGCCGCACCACCTTCGGGCGACAACTGCTCGCCATCGGCGACAGCCGGCCGGCGGCCCGCCTCGCCGGCCTGCCCGTACGCCGGATCCTCATCGTGGTGTACGCCTGCTCCGGCGCCCTGGCCGCGGTGGCGGGCATCCTCGCCACCGCCCGGCTGACGGCCAGTGACCCGACCTCCCTGGGCACGCTCATGGAACTGTCGGCGATCACCGCCGTGGTGGTCGGCGGCACTCCCCTGTCCGGTGGCCGGGTCCGGATCGGCGGCACGGTCGCCGGTGCCGTCCTCATCCAGCTGCTGACCACCACGCTCGTCAAGCACGACCTGCCGCCGTCGTGGACGCAGATGGCCCAGGCCGTGGTGATCGTCGGCGCCGTCTACGCGGCCCGCGAACGGGGGAAGCGATGACGACCGAGACCACGGAAGCCGACATGCAGCCCGACGCCGTCCAGCAGATCACCGACGAGGAACGCGGACCGGGTCGCGCCGACCGGTTCAGCGCCCTCGCCCAGCAGCACGGGGCCCTGGTCACCCTCCTGATGGCCATGGTCGTGGCGTCACTGAGCTTCGACACGTTCCTGACCGGCGACAACCTCGAGAACATGGCGCTGTCCTCGGCCTTCCTCGCCGTGGTCGCGCTCGGCATGACGTTCGTCATCGTCACCGGCGGGATCGACCTGTCGGTCGGTTCGCTCTTCGCCCTCGGCGGGGTGGTGGCCGCCTGGGGCTCGCAGTACGGCTCGGCGGTGGCCCTGCTGCTCCCGCTCGCGGTGTGCGGGCTGATCGGCCTGGTCAACGGACTGCTCATCGCCCGGTCCGGTCTGGCCCCGTTCATCGTCACCCTCGCCGCCATGCTCGGCGCGCGCGGCATCCTGCTGGCGATCACCGACGAGGGCTCACGGACCTATCTCGTCGACAAGGACTCCTTCTTCGCGACACTCGGCCAGGGCTCCCTGCTCGGGATCGGCGTGCCCGTGTGGATCACGGTGGCCCTGTTCGTACTGGGAGCCGTCGTACTGCGACGGACCAGATTCGGCCAGTACGTGTACGCGGTCGGCGGCAACGAGGACGCGGCGGCCCTGATGGGTGCGCCCGTGGCCCGTACGAAGATCGCGGTGTACGCCGTGTCGGGGCTGTGCGCAGGCCTCGCGGGCGCGCTCAACGCGGCCTGGCTGCTGTCGGGCGTGACGATCCTCGGCTCGGGCATGGAACTGGAGGCCATCGCGGCGGTCGTCATCGGCGGCACCCTGCTGTCCGGCGGTTTCGGCTTCGTCAGCGGCTCGATCGTCGGGGTGCTCCTGCTGAAGGTGATCCAGAACGTCATCAACCAGATCGGCTCCCTCGACTCCGCCTACCAACAGGTCGTCAGCGGCGCCTTCCTCGCCGTCGTGGTGGTGGCCCAGACCTGGCTCGGGCGTAGACGACGGGTCCTGTGACCGCGAACCCGCGGCCGTCTTTGTGGAGCGGCCCTCTTTGTGAATCCTGACGACGATCTCGATGTGCAGCGCGGGCTGCCACAAGGCAGCCCGCGCCGACGTGTTCAGCTGTCCCGGCAGCCGCGTTACGTGGTGAAGCGGTGGGTACCGGACCCTGCCCGGTACACCACGCAGCCGTCTTCCTCGCGCAGGAACGTCGCGCGGGTGTGGGTGACCGCGTCCGGATCGTCCGCGGGGATCCATACCTCGGCGGACGTGTTGGCGGGCACGGTGCACGTCAGGGAGAAGCCGCCGGACCGCTTCTCCCACCGCGTCGAGATCGGACCGTGGACCGAGGTGAACGTGGCGCGTGCGGAGGTGACCTCACCGCCCGGACGGGGACGGATGACGATCTCCCGGTAGCCGGGGCGGCCCGCCGAGATGCCGGCGATGTTCGTGTACATCCACTCCCCGACCGAGCCGTAGGCGTAGTGGTTGAAGGAGTTCATGTCCGGTGTCTGGAAATCGCCGTCGGGCTCGATGGAGTCCCAGCGTTCCCACATCGTGGTGGCGCCCTTGTCGATCTGGTAGCCCCAGCTGGGGTAGGAGCGCTGCTGGAGCAGCCGGTAGGCGACATCGGTGTGCCCGGCGTCGGTGAGGACGGGCAGCAGCCGGGGCGTACCGAGGAAGCCGGTCGAAAGGTGCCAGTCCTTGGCCTCGATGAGCGCGACGAGCCGGTCGGCCGCCGCTTTCCGCAGCGCGTCCGGCAGCAGGTTCATCGACAGGGCGAGGACGTACGCCGTCTGCGTGTCGCCCTTCACCTTGCCGTCTGCGGTGACGTAGGCGTCCTGGAACGCCTTGCGGATGCGCTCGAACAGGTCCCGGTAGGGGGCGGGGTCCTTGCCGAGTTCCTCGGCCGTCCGGGCCGCGAGGTCGGCGCTGTGTGCGAAGTACGCGGTGGCGATGACGTCCTTCGGTGTCTCGTCGGAGACGTTGAGCCAGTCGCCGTACCCGCCGGCCGGCCGCAGCAGGTTCGTGCTGTTCTTCTCCAGGTACTTCAACCAGGCCTGGATGGACGGCCAGGCGTCCTCAAGCACCTGCCGGTCGCCGTACGCCTGGTACAGGGACCAGGGGACCGTGACGCCCGCGTCGCCCCATCCGGCGACGCCGTTGCCGATCGTCCCGACCATGGGCGCCACGTCCGTGAACGCGCCCTCGGCGGTCTGGGCGTCACGCAGGTCCACGAGCCACTTGGTGAGGAAGCGGGCCGATTCCATGGTGTACGCGGCCGTCGGGGCGAAGACGTTGATGTCGCCCGTCCATCCCAGGCGTTCGTCGCGCGCGGGTGTGTCGGTCGGGATGGAGAGGAAGTTGCCGCGCTGCCCCCAAGTGATGTTGCTGTGCAGCTTGTTGAGCATCGGGACGTTCGTCTCGAACTCGAAGGTGAAGGACGCAGCCGTGTGCATGACGCGGCCCGTCATCGCCTTCGCCGAGGGAGTGCCCGGGAACCCGGTCACCTCGACATAGCGGAACCCGTGGAAGGTGAAGCGCGGCTCGTACGTCTCCTCGCCACGGCCTTTCAGGATGTACGTGTCGGTCGCCGCGGCGGTGCGCAGGTTCGCGGTGTAGAGGGTGCCGTCGGGGTTGAGGACCTCGGCGTGTCTCAGCCGCACGGCCGTTCCCGCGGGGCCCGCGACACGCAGCCGGACCGAGCCGACCATGTTCTGGCCCAGGTCGAACACGAAGACTCCAGGCTTGGGTTCGGTCACCTTCTTGACCGGGAGTTCCCTGGCCACGCGGACCGCGCCGTCCACCTGGGCGACGATCAGGCCGGGAGCGGCCTCGCCCGCGGCGCGCACGGGGAGCCATGTCCGGTCGTCGAAGCCGGGTGACGTCCAGCCGGCGGTCTCCTTGCGCGCGTCGTACGTCTCGCCGCCCAGCAGGTCGGCGGCGACGATCGGCCCCGAGGCGGCCCGCCACTGGGTGCCGGACGTGATGCGTTCGCTCGTGCCGTCGGCGTACTCGATCTCCAACTGCGCCAGCAGCGCCGGGCGTTCACCGTACTGGTGGGGTCCGAACATGCCGACGTTGCCCGCGTACCAGCCCGGCGCCACGTAGGCGCCGATGGCGTTTCCGCCCTGGCGCACGAGCTTGGTGACGTCGTACGTCTGGTACTGGACGCGTTCGCGGTAGTCGGTCCAGCCGGGGGCCAGCTCATCGCGGCCCACGCGACGGCCGTTGAGGTGTGCCTCGTACAGGCCGAGGGCCGTGGCGTACAGGCGTGCGCGTGACACCTTCTTTCGCGGCAGCCGGAACTCGTGGCGCAGTTGGTTGGCGGCGTACACGACCGGGACGACCCTGCCCCACGGCCCGGCTCCCCACGCGGCTGCCTTCTTCGCCGCCGGCCAGCCGCTGTCGTCGAAGCCTGCGTCGCGCCAGCCGTCGGCGGGTTCCTTGTCCGTCGACTTCCAGGCGGTGTCGGTGACGATCTTCTGCTCGCCGGCGGGCGTCTGGACGGTCAGGACGGCGACGAGGCCGGCGGGGCCCACGCTCGCGTTGGTCGCCGAGACCGCGAGGACGTTACTGCCGGCACGCACCTGGGCGAGTACGTCGACGACGGCCGGGCGGCGCCAGCCCTCGTGGTCCGTGGCCAGGTCGGTGCGGGCCACCTCGGTGCCGTTCACGGAGACGGCGTACACGTTGTCGGCGGTGATGGCCAGGGTCGCCGCCGTGACTCCGCCGGGGAGGTCGAAGGTGCGACGGAACCAACGGGTCGCCGCGGGCGCACTGTTGGCCGGTTCGCCCTCGGGGAACCAGATCCAGTCGCAGCCTTCGAGGGACGGTGCGTCCGTGAGGGCGGCGGGAGCGGAGATCCATTTCGCGGACCACTGCGCGGCGCCCATGAGGCCTGTTTCCCACCAGGAGGGCGCGCTCCAGCCGGACGCCTCGCCGTCGCCGTCCCATACCCGCACGGACCAGAAGTAGCGTGTCCGTGGCTTGAGTTGAGGGCCCGTGTACGGAACGAGGGACGAATCGCCGGAGACGACCTTCCCGCTGTCCCAGACATCCGGGCGGGACAGTCGCGACTCGCTGGAGGCGACGCGGACCTGATAGGCGCTCTGGCGCGAACCCGGCTTCTCCGAGGCCATCGGCCAGCTCAGGCGCGGGTGTTGCACGTCGAGGCCCAGAGGGTGCTGAACGTACTCGACGGTCGGCGCGGTGACGCGCAGGGCGCCGCGTTGCGCGGACGCCGGAGCTGATGCTGACGCCGGCGCGGCGACGGCCGGCCCTGCTCCGGCGGCCACACCGGCAACCGTGGCCGCCGCGCTCGCCAGGATGTTCCTCCTACTTATCACTACGGGCCCCTAACGCAGAATGATGAATCGATTCACGGCGTTGGACGTACGTGAACGTAGGGGCGCCCGAGGCAAGGGTCAATGAGTGTGCAGGGATTTCTTGACGGACAGTCGGATGAGGGTGCGACTTCAGCCGGGCCCGTCACAGTCACGACGCAAGGCGATTGAACGGTTTCAATTCCCTGAACGTCAGGCGCCGCATGAGGCCTGAGACGATGATCTCGACACGTGCGCGACGGACGCGACGCAACGATCAGGGCCGGGACGGCCCGCCGAAGGAGTTCAGCTTGAGCGACACGACGACGGGCACCGCGGGCAGGCGGGTCTTCATCGACAAGCAGAGCCCCAAGGCCTATCACGCGCTGGTCCAGGCCTCCGAAGCCGTCCGTGCGACCGCCGCCGACGCGGGTCTCGACCGCATCCTCGTGGAGCTGATCAACCTCCGCGTGTCCCAGATCAACGGCTGCGCGTACTGCCTCGATGTGCACACCAAGGCCGCTCTGCGCGCCGGCGAGACCACACAACGCCTGGGCGTACTGCCCGCCTGGCGTGACACGGAACTGTTCACGCCACGGGAACGGGCCGCGCTCGCCCTGGCGGAAGCGACCACCGACATCGCGAACGCGAACGCCCAGGCGGACGCCTACGCGGATGCCCGCCAGATCCTGACCGAGGACGAGATATCCGCCGTGATCTGGGTGGCGCTCACCATCAACGCCTTCAACCGGGTCTCGATCATGAGCAAGCATCCGGTGCGGGGGCTCCCTCAGGGGTGACGGGTACGCGCTCGCGCAGGGGCTTCGACGGCGTCGTCCTGGATCGGCCCCGGCGAACGAAGTCCCGTCGTGCCCGACCGAACCGGGCACAGGATGTCGGGTCCGGCGGGGTGGGTCCTTCCTAACGTTGGTGATCGAAAGGGAAGGAGACCGGGGTGCTGGAGCGGCTCAACCAGGCCATGGAGCACATCGAGTGCCACCTCGATGAGCGCATCGAGGTGTCCGAACTGGCGCGGATCGCGGTGACGTCGGAGTACCACTTCCGGCGGCTGTTCTCGGCGCTGGCGGGGATTCCGCTGTCGGAGTACATCCGGCGCAGACGTCTGACGATCGCGGGAGCCGAAGTGCTGGCAGGCGAACGGACACTGCTGGAGATCGCGGTGCGTTACGGCTACAGCTCGGGGGAGGCGTTCGCGCGTGCGTTCCGCACGATGCACGGCATCGGTCCCGGCGAGGCCAGGCGGGCCGGTGCGAGTCTGCAGTCCCAGCCCCGGATGTCCTTCCGACTCGTCGTCGAAGGGAGCAGCAGCATGCGGTACAGGGTCGTGGAGAAGGAGGAGTTCCGAGTGGTGGGCAGGAAGGCGCGTGTCCCCCTCGTGCATGAGGGGATGAACCCGGCGATCGCCGACTTCATCCGGGGCATCGGCCAGGAGACGATCCAGCGCATCGAGCGGCTGTCCGATCAGCAGCCGGAGGGGATCATCTCGGTGAGCGACAATCTGGACGAGAGCCGCGCCGAGGGAACCGAACTCGACTACTACCACGGCGTGGTGACCCACGCCGACGTGCCCGAGGACATGGACGCGCTCACCGTCCAGGCCGGGACATGGGCCGTCTTCGAGAACTCCGGGCCGTTCCCGCAGGCGCTCCAGTACCTGTGGCGGGACGTGTTCACCCAGTGGTTCCCGTCCAATCCGTACCAGAGCCGACCGGGGCCCGAGATCCTGCGGACCCGGCTGTCGCAGGGTGCCACGCACGCGGACGCGGAGCTGTGGATCCCCGTGGAGCGGACCCCGGTCTGAGGGACTGGCGGGGGGGGGGGGGCGCGGGGGGGGGCGGCCCCCCCCCCCCCCCCCAACCCACCCCCCCCCCCCCCCGGGAGACACAGACGCGCCGACGGGCCGCGATTCGGCCCGGTCGGACCAGCCCCCGCAAGTTATATAAA
>NZ_JBHXSU010000007.1:51025-164067 GCF_042715345.1 Streptomyces sp. NPDC058697 | reverse complement strand
TTTTGTTTATCCTCGCGGGGGGGTGGGGGTGGGGGGGCGGCGGGGGGGGGGGGGGGCGCCCCCCGCGCCAGCACAGCAACTGTTTCCGCAGGCGGCGAGTCCGACGCCGTCGGCGCGTTCCGGTCGATGACGGACCGGTGGCTCCAAGGGTCTATCGTGTCGGCATGTCCGTCCCTGAACTGATCCGTATCGTCTCCCGCGACTCGCCCATGGCGCTGGCCCAGGTGAAGCGTGTCCAAGGCGAACTGGCAGCGCTCCACCCGCACTTGCGCACCGAAGTGGTGCCCGTGAAGACGACCGGCGACAAGTGGATGGGCGATCTCGCCCTCGTCGAGGGCAAGGGGGCGTTCACCAAGGAGGTCGACGCCGCGCTCCTGGCCGGCGAGGCGGACCTGGCGGTGCACTGCGTCAAGGACGTGCCCGCCGACCGGCCGCTCCCGGCAGGCACCATGTTCGCCGCGTTCCTCAAGCGGGACGACATCCGTGACGCCCTCATCCACCCCGGCGGACTCACCCTCGACGAGCTGCCCGACGGAACCCGGATCGGCACCTCCTCGGTGCGCCGCATCGCCCAGTTGGCCGCATCCCACCCGCATCTTCAGTGCGTGCCCTTCCGCGGCAACGCCAACCGGCGCCTGGCCAAGCTCGCGGCGGGTGAGGCGGACGCGCTGCTGCTCGCGGTCTCCGGCCTGGAGCGCATCGACCGCACCGACGTGATCAGCGAGATCCTCTCCCCCGAGACCATGATGCCGCCGATCGGCGCGGGCATCCTCGCCCTGCAGTGCCGCGAGGGCGACACGACGGTCATCGACACCGTCAGCGCACTCGGCGATCCGGACACCCACCGCGAAGCCACCGCGGAGCGCATGTTCCTGCACGTGCTCCAGGGCCACTGCAACTCCCCGATCGCCGGCTACGCCACGGCCGCACGAAACGGCGAACTCTCCCTGCGCGCCTGCGTTTTCACCCCGGACGGCAAGACCCAGCTCAACGCCCACGAGTGGGCCGGGCCTCTCGACCCCGCCACCCTCGGCACCTCCGTCGCGGTGGCCCTGCTGCGCCAGGGCGCCCGGGACCTGATCGACGGCATCGCCCACTGA
The DNA here is from genome assembly GCF_042715345.1 of Streptomyces sp. NPDC058697. Classification (NCBI taxonomy): domain Bacteria; kingdom Bacillati; phylum Actinomycetota; class Actinomycetes; order Kitasatosporales; family Streptomycetaceae; genus Streptomyces; species Streptomyces sp. NPDC058697. The sequence goes on along the minus strand of NZ_JBHXSU010000007.1, from coordinate 162,967 downwards.
CGGCTCGGGTTCAGGTTCAGACTCAGGCTCAGGCTCAGAGCGATTCGCCGGGCGCCAGATAGCGGTAGCCGCTGTCGGTCGACTCGGCGAGCCAGGCATTGACGCTGTCCAGGCCGCGATCGTTGATCTGGGTGTACTTCGTGATCCGCATGGCGTCCCAACGTACGCCGCACGCCCGCTGGTTGCACGCTCCTGCCTCAGGCGGGTGCACGCTGGCGGTGGCCGCGAACGGGAGTCGTTGCGGGGGGGGTGAGCCGTCACGGCGTGGCGTCGGGGCCGCCCGGGTCGTTGGGGTGGGACTGGAGTGCGGTGACGGTGAAGGTCATCCACGGGCGGAGCGGCAGTGTGCCGAGCACCTTCGCGTGGAGTTCCTCCTCGTCGGAGGCCCGCCAGATGCCGATGCTGCGCAGTTCGCCGACCGGGCGCCAGAGCCGCGCCAGGTGGCCGGTGGCGGCGAGTTCCCGGGCATGGACGGCTTCGGCCGCGCGTCGCCGGTCGACCTCGTCCTGGCTGGTTCCCTCGGGGACGGTGGTCGTGATCTCGACCAGGAACTCTCGCATGACCCTGCTCCGCTCGATGAGGTGTCCGGCACTCGACGGGGTGTCCGACGGGAGCCGAGCGCCGCGACGGTGTCGCGTCCTGTGGTCGTCATCGTCCGCCTGCCACCAGGCCCGACGCCACGATCGGCTTCCTCGCTGCTGGTAGGTACAGCCTCCCACCGGACGTAGGATGGCGGGCGTGGAGTTGCGCCAACTGCGGTACTTCGTGGCGGTGGCCGAGGAGCTGAACTTCGGCCGGGCCGCCGAGCGGCTGCTCATCGCCGGCCCGTCCCTGTCCCAGCAGATCAAGGCACTCGAACGCGATCTCGGGGTGCGCCTCTTCGACCGTGACCGCCGTTCGGTGTCGCTCACCCCGGCCGGTTCCGCCCTGCTCCCCCACACCCGCGCCCTGCTGGAACGGGCCGACGACCTCCAGCACCGCGCCCGCCGCCTGTCCGGATCGGATCCGGTACGGCTCGGATACGTCAACTGGCTGCCGGCCGACCTGACCGCCCGCACCTCCGCCGTGGCCCAGCTGCACATCGACGCGTGGATCGCGCCCTCCCACACCCAGGCCGCCCGGGTCGCCGACGGCAGCCTGGATCTCGCCGTGTGCTGGGTGCGGTCCGAGGATGTGGAGCGGCACGGCCTGGAGGCCCGGCTCATCGGCGCCGACCGGCTCTACGCCGTCGCGGCCGGCGACGACACCGGCGAGGTGGCCGCCCGGGACACCGCTGTCCTCCTCGACGACGACACCACCTCGTGGTCCTCCTGGAACACCTACGCAGAGCAGCTGGCGCATGACACCGGGGCCCACGCGGTGCGCATCCTCGACGGCGGTATCACCGGCCCCGCCTTCTTCGACCACGTACGCCGCAGCGACCGCCCCGTCATCAACTCCCCCAAGGGGCAGACCACCCCGCTGCCGCCCGACCTCGTCCAGCGCCCGGTCGTCGCACCGGAGGTCTACTGGACCTGGTCCCTGGTCCGGCGAACCGGCGAGGTCCGCACCGCCGTTCTCGCCGTCGCCGACGCCCTCTGCGACGGAGTCGAAGACCTCGGCATCCACGGCCCGGCCGCCTGGCTGCCCGACGGCGACCCGCACAAGCTCTAGCCGACGCCGAGCGTCTCCCCGAGCATCATCCCGCCGGCCTGCGCTGGGAGCCCAGCCCTACCAGCTGGGAGGAAGCCGGTCCCGGCCATCCCCCCTCTGACCTTTGACTTCTCCCCCTGAGGCCGCCTACTTTCCAAATAGTCGACCGGTTGGCTAGTGGGAAATCGGTCGAGGAACTCGCACCTCACACCGGAGAAGGTCACCATGAACACGCAGCACCAGAAGGTCGCCGTCATCACCGGTGCATCGCAGGGCATCGGCGCCGGACTGGTCGACGCCTACCGCAAGCTCGGCTACGCCGTCGTCGCCACCTCACGCACCATCGCCCCCACCGACGACGCTGGCATCCTGACCGTCCAGGGCGACATCGCCGACCCCGCGACCGCCGAGCGCGTCATCGCCGCCGGCGTGGAGAGGTTCGGCCGCATCGACACCCTGGTCAACAACGCGGGTGTCTTCGTCGCCAAGCCCTTCACGGACTACACGCAGGACGACTACGCCACCGCGACGGGCGTGAACGTCACCGGCTTCTTCCGCATCACCCAGCTGGCTGTCGAGCAGATGCTCGCCCAGGGCGGCGGCCACATCGTCAACATCACCACCAGCCTGGTCGACAACGCCGACGCCAATGTGCCCTCCGTGCTGGCCTCGCTGACCAAGGGCGGCCTGCAGTCCGCCACCAAGTCCCTCGCCATCGAGTACGCCACCCGCGGCATCCGCACCAACGCCGTCGCCCCGGGCACCATCAAGACGCCCATGCACCCCGAGGAGACCCACGCGGTCCTCGCCGGCCTGCACCCGGTCGGCCGGATGGGCGAGCAGAGCGACATCGTCGACGCCGTGATCTACCTGGAGAACGCGCCGTTCGTCACCGGCGAGATCCTCCACGTCGACGGCGGCATGAGCGCCGGTCACTGACGGTCCCGTCGGTCCCAGCAGACCACCAGCCCCATCAGTTCCATCGGCAAGGAGAACCCGATGAACAGCACCACAGACACCGCATCGGTCCTGCGCGGCGTTCTCGACCGGTGGAAGGCCGCCGTCGACAGCCACGCGCCGCAGAAGGTCGCCGCCCTGTTCACCGAGGACGCGATCTTCCAGGGACTGCACCCCTACAGCGTGGGGCGCCAGGGCATCGCGGACTACTACGACTCCCAGCCCCTCGGTCTGACAGCGGCGTACCGGATCGTCGAGACGAGACGCCTCGCCGACGACCTCGTACTGGGTTATCTGAGCGTGGACTTCTCGTTCGCCGACCGGCCCACCATCACCGTCAGCCTCGGTGTGGTGGTCAAGCGCACGGAGGAGGACTGGTACATCAGCCACTACCAGGTCTCGCACCTCGACTAGTTGCCGTTCCCTCGTCGCCGTTCACCGAGGCGGTCGTGAGTGTTCCGGACGGTTGGGAACCGTCCGGAACACTCACGACCGCCGGGGGCAGCGGCGGCCTACCTGGCGAGTTCGGCCCGCACATCCAGCCGCGTCAGCTTCTGCGGGTTTCTCACCAGGTAGATCCGGGTGACCCGCCCGCCGTCCACCACGAGGCTCACCGCGGCCGGCTCGCCGTCGACCTCGACCCGGCCGGCGGGGGCGCCGTTGAGCCACACGGTCGTCGTCTCGAACGCGGTCACCGCCCGATCCGCTCGGGCGAGCAGCTTCGCCACCAGTTCGACGCCGTGGATCGGAGCCTGAACGGCGGCCACGATCCCGCCACCATCGGCGATCAGCACCACGTCCGGTGACATGACCTCCATCAGCTCCCGCAGTTGACCGGTGCGCAACGCGAGCAGGAAGCGCTCCACCACGGCCTGCTGCTCCGACCGGCTCACCTGTACCCGCGGCCTTCGAGCCGCCACATGTTCGCGGGCCCGCCGCCCGATCTGCCGCACCGTGGCCGCGGACTTCCCGACCACCTCGGCTATCTCGCCGTACGGCATCTCGAAGACCTCACGGAGTACGAACACCGCCCGCTCCGTCGGCCCGAGCGTTTCGAGGACGGTCAGCATCGCGATCGAGACGCTCTCCGCGAGTTCGACGTCCTCGGCGACATCGGGGCTGGTCAGCAGCGGCTCGGGGAGCCACTCGCCCACGTACTCCTCGCGGCTGCGCGCCACCGTCCGCAGCCGGTTGAGCGCCTGGCGTGTGACGACCCGGACGAGATACGCCCGCGCGTCACGCACCTGTGAACGGTCGACCTCGGCCCACCGCAGCCAGGACTCCTGCAGTACGTCCTCCGCGTCGGCCGCCGAGCCGAGCATCTCGTAGGCGACCGTGAACAGCAGGCTGCGATGGGCGAGGAAGGGATCCTCGGTCATATCGCCGTCGGCACCGCGCCGGGATTCTCCGAACGCGCTGCCAGCGGAATCCCGCACGCGTCGGAGAAGCCCTGCGACGTGATTCCGTGCGCGGTGTTGTTCCTGGTCGCCATGTTGGCGAAGCCGATGACCGCGGTGAGTTCGACCATCGCCGCCGGTCCGAGCCGGTCGAGCAGGCTCGCGTACAGCTCGTCGGTGACGGTCGTCGGTGTGCTCGTCATGGCCTCGGCGTACTCCAGTACGTCCCGCTCCAGCGGTGTGAAGACCTCCGACTCCCGCCAGCGCGGCACCTGGCTCGCCTTGGTCAGGTCCAGGTTCTTGTTCAGCGCCTGGAAGTAGTTGATGTCGAGGCACCAACTGCAGCCGACCTGTGCCGCGACCGCCATGTGCGCGAACGTCTTGAGCCCCTCGTCGGCCATGTCCCACTGGCTCAGCTTCGCTCCGATCTCCGTGGAGTCCTGAGCGACCTTGGGGTTGTGTGCCGTCACTTCGAAGGGTTCGGGCACGGCACCGAACTGCTTGATCGTGGTCTCCCTGAGCTCGGTGGGGAGCTCCGCCTTCGGAATGCGCAGTGTCACGATGTTCTCCTTGTCCGTCGGCCTGTTCGGCCTGTTCGGCCTGTTCGGCATGAAGACACCGCCGGGCCCGCGAATGTGACACCTCCATCGCTGCCTCGCTCAGTCGCCGCGACGGTTCAGGCGGGCGTGGAGCAGGTTGGGGTCGGTGGCGGTGAGGTAGGCGGCGCTGGGCACGTAGACGTCCTTGCCGCGGATCGCCACGGAGGTGGGGTTCTGCAGTCCGTCGGAGGAGTCCAGGACGGTGGTGTGCGCGCCGTCGTCGGCGATGCGCACGACCGTGCCGGGTCCGTTGAGCGCGGCCAGGATCTCGTTGCCCCGGCCGGTGAAGGCGAAGTCGTCGATGCCTTCAAGTCCGGTGGCCCTGACGGTCGGTGTGCCCGCACGGTGGCCGCCGCGGAGGGGAAGGCTCAGCACGGTGCCCTGGTCGAGGTTGGTCACCCACAGCGCGCCTTCGTGCACGCGTGCGCCATTGGCTCCGAGGAATCCCTGTGCGGCGAGCTCCGGTGCGGTCGACCAGGCCGTCGCCCGTCCGCCGTTCGCGGGGACTCGCCATACGGTGCCGAGGACCGAGTCCGTGATGTAGAAGGCCCGCGAGCGGGGATCGAAGGCAAGCCCGTTGGGCAGGCCGTCGGCGGGGAGTGCGGCGATGCGTTCCGGCGCCTTGCGCCCCGGCTTCAGCCGCCACAGGCCGGTCAGGTCCGCGGTGCCGGTTGCGTAGAGGACGTACAGGGTTCCGTCGTCGGTACGGACGAGCCCGGTGGTCAGCGGGAAGCCGAGCACCGGGGTGTGGACGCCGCCGTCGGAGGGAGCCGGCAGGGTTGCCAGGATCTGCGTGGCGCCGCCCCGGTGGATGCGCGCCACTTGGCGGGCGGCGGCGAAGGTGACGTCCACGGAGCCGTTCGGCTCGATGACGGCGTTCTCCGGCATCTGCCCCTGGGCCAGGTCGAAGTGGTTGACGATCCGGGCCTGGGACAGCGGCGCTGTGGCGGCCGCCGCCTCCGTCGCCGTGACGACCGTCACGAGGGAGAGGCCGGCGGCAGCGGCGGCGAGAACAGCGCTCTTGAGGTTCTTCTTCATGATTCCTTCAGGTTTTCGGGCATGACAAGGAAACGCAGTGACGAGAATGCTTCTGCGTAGGGCAATTGATGATTGATGCCGGATCAGAAAAGGGATGTCCGGCGGGAGGTCACCGCGGAGGTGGACCCGCTGTGGGGATCGGAATGTGCGGTGCGGGCAGGGAATGCGTGGTGCGGGAGAGAAGGGCGAGTGCGTGGGCGGAGGCCGAGCCGGGCGCCGCGGTGACCATGACGATCCGCTGGTCCGATTCGGCCTGGAGGGTCTGCTGGGTCACCTCGATCGAGCCCACCAACGGATGCCGCATGGTGTAGACCGCGACAGGGCAGGCGCGGACCCGGTGGTCGGCCCAGAGCGAGTCGAATTCATGGCTTTTCAGCAGGAGACGCCCGACGAGCGAGGCCATTTTCGGGTCGTCCGGATGACGGCCGGCCGCGAGGCGCAGCGTTCCGACCACATCGCGGGCCTTCTGCTGCCAGTCGGCGTACAGATCCCGCGTATGGCCGTCGCAGAAAATCAGCTCCGCCATGTTCGGCCGCTCCGCGGGCCGGTCCGGGCTTTCCGGGTCGAGGTGCCCCGCGAACAGCAGGTGCCCCGTCCGGTTCCAGGCCAGGATGTCGCAGCGGCGGCCGAGGACGACCACGGGCACATCGGTCAGGGCCGACACCAGCTGGCGGACCGACGCGGCCAGCTGCTCGGGCGGCACCCTGCGCGGCTTTACCGGGCGGCGCTGCGCCACGGCGAGATCGTGCAGGTGGAGACGGTCGGCGTCGTCCAGATCCAGGGCCCGGGCGATCGCGTCGAGGACCTCGGGTGAGGCGTTGGACGAGTGCCCCTGTTCGAGCCTGGTGTAGTACGAGGAGCTCACTCCGGCCAGGAGCGCCAGCTCCTCGCGGCGCAGGCCGGGCACCCGCCGTCGTTCCCCGTACGTGGGGAGCCCCACGTCGTCCGGCCGCACCTGGGACCGGCGTTTCTGCAGGAACTCCCCGAGGGGCCGCTTTCCGTTCATGACTCATAGTCTGGAGCGCCGCTTCAGGACCAACCATCCCCTGCCGAGGATAGGCAGGGGATGGTGAGGGGGATGTGAGGCAGGGGGCGGTGAGGGAGGAAGAGAACCGGCCATGGCGAGGATCGTCGTACTCGGTGCCGCGCTGGGCGGCCTTCAGACAGCGTTGCTCCTCGCGCAGGACGGCCACGAGGTGGCCGTCCTGGAACGCGATCCGCAGCCCCCGCCGCCCGACGCGGAACCCGCCTGGTCACGGTGGCCACGCCCCGGTATCGCCCAGCTGCGCCAGACACACCTCCCGCTGGCGTGGTGGCTCCAGCTGGCCGAGGCCCATCTTCCGGACCTGGTCCGGGAGATGACGGAGGCGGGGGCCGTACGGATGAACGTGCTGGCGCCCGAGCCGGGCTTCCGTGGTCCGCCGACGGCCGGGGACGAACGGTTCGACACCCTCGCCGCCCGGCGTTCCCTGCTCGAAGCGGCCGCGACGCGCGTCGCCGAGGGCGCGGGCATCCGCATCGATCGGGGCGCCGTCTGCCGGGGCCTGCGCAGTTCACCGGGCCCGCGGACCCCGTACGGTGGCACGTCCGGCGATCGCGTTCCTCTGGTCACCGGAGTGGAGACCGACGCGGGCGGTACGGCGGCCGATCTGGTGGTCGACTGCACCGGTCGCCGCTCCCAACTCCCCTCCTGGCTGCGGGCCATCGGCGTGCCGTGTCCGGTGGACGAGTCCGGCCGGCGCGGCTTCACCTACTACAGTCAGTACTTCCGGTCCGCCGACGGCGCGATGCCGACAGAGCGGTTTCCCCTGGTGGTGGAGCACGGATCGCTCGGCCTCCTGCGCATCCCGGCCGACCACGGCACCTACTCGGTCTGTCTCATCGGCCGCAGCGACGACGAGCAACTGCGGCGGGCGCTGCGGAACGAACGCGTCTGGTCCGCCGCCGTACGTCTGTTCCCCGGCGCGGACCGCTGGCTCGACGGGCGGCCCGTCACCGACGGCATCCAGATCATGGCCGGTCTCACGGACCGCAAACGGCCCCTGTACGACTCCCGACGGCCCCTCGTCGCCGGGCTGGTGGCCGTGGGGGACGCCTGGGCCATCACCACGCCCACCGTGGGACGCGGGCTGGCGATGAGCCTGCAGCACAGCCTGCTCCTGCGGGACGCCCTGCGACAGACGGGCAGCGCCCACCCCGTCGAACTCGTCACCCGGTTCGCCGAGGCGACCAGGGACGGCCTCGGACGGATCTACGAGCAGACCGCCGCCTACACCCGCCACCGCCTCGCCGAGATGGACGCGCACACGGCCGGGACCCGCTACCGGAACCCGGAATGGACTCGCGCCAGAGCACTCGCCCTGCTCGCCCAGCGCGACACGGACGCACTGCGCGCGGAACGAGCCGCGGCCCATCTCCTGCCCGGCGCCCACGAGTTGCTGCGCGCTCCGGCCCTCACCGACGCGGTCACCCGGCTCGTCCCCGAGGTGGAGCGACAGGTCCCACCCGGCCCCTCACGGGCCGATCTCCTCAAGACCATCGAAGGGTGAGGCTCCCTCTGCCCTTGCCCCTGTCCCAGGGCCGCGGGTCAGCCCCACGTTTCCAGAAATCCGGTGGCGGCCCGGTCCGGTGGCGGTGACCATCACGGCATGGGCATCTTCCTGGAGACCGACCGGCTCGTGTTGCGGCCGTTCACCGCCGCCGACGTCGACCGTCTGCTCGCGCTGGACGGCGACCCCGACGTCATGCGCTTCATCAACGGTGGCCGCCCGGTGAGCCGCGAGGAGATCCGGGCGAAGACCCTGCCGCGGCTCCTGCACGATCATCCGGGCCTTGGAACCCGCGGCTACTGGGCCGCCGAGGAGAAGGCCACCGGGCTGTTCCTGGGCTGGTTCGAGTTCCGGCCGCTGGAAGAGGAGAGCCCGGCCGTCGTCGAACTCGGCTATCGGCTCAACAAGGCCGCCTGGGGCCGCGGTTACGCCACCGAGGGATCGCGGGCCCTCATCGACAAGGGCTTCACCGACCTCGGGGTCGAGCGGGTCACCGCCAACACCATGACGGTCAACACGGGATCCCGGCGGGTGATGGAGAAGGCGGGCCTGTCCTTCGTCCGGACCTTCACCCAGGACTGGCCGGACGCGCTCGCGGGCTCCGAGCACGGCGAGGTCGAGTACGAACTCACCCGGACCGAGTGGCAGCGACAGCGGTAGCGTCCGTGGACCGCGGCGGCCCACCGGACTCGTCCGTCACACCACACCGTCACGGGCGAGCGTCACAGCGGCACCGGCTGCCCAGCCGGCGTCCACCCAGCCCGGCTACGGCTTGATACCCACTCCGGTCCACAGGCTGACCTCGGCGTCCGTCGGCCGGTGCTCCGTGGCAGCGTTGTCATCCTGCGCGTCGGGGCGCCAGCGGTGGCCGACGGTGATGCCGGGTTCGAGGAGGTCGAGGCCGTCGAAGAAGCGGGCCACGTCCTTCTGGGAACGGAACTGCACGGGGGTGCCGGCGCCCGTGTAGATCGCGGTGACCTTCTCCCAGGTGGTCGGGTCGAAGTCGGGCGTGCAGTGGCTCAGGGCCAGGGCGCTGCCGGAGGGCAGGGCGTCGAGCAGACGGCCGACGATCCCGTACGGGTCCTGGGCGTCGGTGACGAAGTGCATCAGGGCGTTCAGGGACAGCGCGACGGGTCGGCCAAGGTCCAGCACCTCGGCCAACTCGGGGGCGTTCAGGAGCGATTCGGGGTCGTTGGCGTCCGCCTCGATGTACGTGGTGCGGCCCTGGGGGGTGCTGCGCATCAGGCGTTCCGCGTACTTGAGGACGAGGGGGTCGTTGTCCGCGTAGACCACCCTGGCCTCGGGGACCACGCTCTGGGCGACCTGGTGGAGGTTCGGTTCGGTGGGGATGCCGGTGCCGATGTCGAGCCACTGCCGGATGCCGTGCTCCCGTGCGAGGACCCGGGTGGCGCGGTGCATGAAGGCCCGGTTCTCGCGGGCGCACACGAAGATGCCGGGGTAGGCCGCCGCGACCGTCTCCGCCGCCTGCTTGTCTATGTCGAAGTGGTCCTTGCCGCCCAGGTAGTAGTCGTACATACGGGCGGAGTGCGGCCTGCTGGTGTCGATGTCCCGCGCGGCCTGGGAGTTGCTCATTCTTGCCCCTTCAGTGGTGTACGTCGGCGTGCCGGGCGGGTCGTAGCCAGGGCCGACCCGGGTTCTGCCCGTTCGTGGTGTGGTTCAGCCGGCCGCCAGATGATCGGCGAGGCCCTTCTTGACGCCGGCGACGAACGCGGCGATCTCCTGCGGCGTGTAGATCAGCGCGGGACCTGCGGGATCGGTGGACTGCCGCAACGCCACGCGGCCGTCGGCGAGTTGCTTGGTCTCCACGCACTGCCCCCCGTTGGGGCCGCTCCACGGACGCTCCCAGCCCTGTTCGCCGAGTTCCGACGCGGGCATTCCGTTGTACACACTTCCGTCGGTGGTGGTCATGAGTACTCCTTGCGCATGCGGTTCAACAGGGCCTTGCTGTCCGCGGACGAGGTGAGCAAGGACATCCGGTTGTGCGCCTCCAGATGACCGGCGACGTCGGAGCGCTGGTCCAGGTACACGGAGGCGGAGAGAATCTCGCTGTAGACGATGTCCGGCAGTTCCCGCTCCTCGAACCGGAAGTAGGTGAAGGGGGCGCAGGCTCCTATGTGGGCTCCTGCGGTGAACGGCACGACGTCGACGCTCACATGCTCCAGTTCCGAGACCGCGAGGAGCCGCTCGATCTGCTCCCGCATCACCTCGGCACCGCCCACCATCCGGTGCAGTACGGTCTCCTCCATCACGACCCATAACGTGGGCGCGTCCGGTCTCTCCAGCAGGCCCTGCCGGCGCAGCCGCAGATCGACCCGCCGCCCCAGGTCCTCGTCGCTCTCGTTGGGGAAGCCCCCGCGCAGTACGGCACGCGCGTAGTCGTACGTCTGCAGCAGCCCGGTGACGTAGTGCGGCTCATAGGTGCGCAGCGTCTTGGCACCGGTCTCCAGGCTCACGTACGCGCTGAACCAGTCGGGCACCACATCGCGGTACGCGTGCCACCAGCCGGGCTCGTTGGCCCGCTCGGCCAGGGTGACGAACTCGTCGACCTCCTGCTGCGCGGCCCCGTAGGTCTGCAGCAGTTTCTCCACGTAGAGGGTCTTGAGCGCGACCTCCGCCTTCTCCAGCCTGCGGATGGTCAGCGGCTTCACGTGCAGGGCCTTCGCCGCGTCCTCCAGCGAAACTCCCGCACCCTGCCGCAGCTCCTGCAGCCGCTTGCCCAGGATCATGCGGAGAACGGTGGGTGCACTGGTGCCGACGCCCGAACGAGCTTCGCTCACGCCCTACCTCCTGAGGAACTGTCACCAGTACGAGTCTGACAGCGACTTGCTGATGGCACCAGACGGATACCGTCTTGCTGAAATTATCAGGGAGACGGTTGCAGCGTGAACTGAGCTACCAGCATAGTTAGTTCTGTGAGCGATCCCACCGAACGCGCGCGCATCGCCGTCAACACCCGCCACGCCCCGTGGAGTTGGCGCACCTCAGCGTTCGGACCGCAGGCCGCCGGAACACCCCGCCGGACGGAGCCGAAGGTCGTGATCCCCAACTCTCCCAGCGCTCCTCCCTGTTGGAAGGCAATCACCGTGTCCCCCCACACGACTCCCTCCCTTCGGCTCTTAGGCTCCACGAACACGGACACAGCACACTGGCTCGAACTCCCGGCGCACCGGACCAGCGTCAAGGTCGCCCGCAACACGCTGGGCGAGCGGCTCACCGCGTGGCGCCTGCCCTGCGAGGTGCGCGAGGACGCCGTACTGCTCCTGTCCGAGCTGGCCACGAACGCCGTACTGCACACGGTCAGTACGCGGATTCTGTGCGGCGTCGGGCTCATGGCGGACGGGGGCCTGCAGCTGGAGGTGCACGACGAGGACCGCACGGGCCGCCTCCTGCCCCGGTGCGATCCGGGCCCCGACGACGAGAACGGCCGCGGGCTGCTCCTCGTACAGCACATAGCCGACACCTGGGGAGTCGACCGCTCCACGCTCACCGGGGGTCACGCGGTCTGGGCGACCCTGACCGACGGCGTCTGAACCCACCCGAAGCGCGCGCCGAGGTCCGTACAGCCCGCGACCTCTCGCATGCGGTCAGTAACCGCTGTGACACCTGAGGCCCCTGATCACGCTGTCGGAGTGGTGGCCCGTGCCGAGGCGCGGTGCCCCGCGCCCGGATCTCCCTGCCATTTCCGTGACGTCTTCGCCGGACAACCACTGCTGTGTTGGGAGATGGTGAAGGCAGACGAGAACGGCACCGGAGGAAACGGTGGGCACGGTAGAACAGGGGACAGTCGGCACAGGGAACGGCGTGCCGCGTAAACGGGCGAAAGCGGTGCCTGCAATGAGCGCAGCCGGAATTCCCGTGTCCGACGACGACGAACGGGTCCGCGGGCCGTTACAGCCGAGCGCGCTGCTCGACGTGCTGGGCGTGGCCTCGGTGGTGCTGGACACCGAGGGACGCGTCGTGCTGTGGAGCCCGCAGGCCGAGGAACTGTTCGGTTACACGGCACGCGAGGCGCTGGGCGAGTACGCGGCCCGGCTGATGGTGCACGAGCAGCACGTCGACCTGGCCGTGAAGCTGTTCACCGACGTCATGGACACCGGCCACGGCTGGGCCGGCGGCTTTCCCGTCCGGCACAAGGACGGCAGCACGCGGCTCGTGGAGTTCCGGAACATGCGGCTCCTGGACGACCGCGGTGGGGTCTACGCGCTGGGTCTCGCCGCCGATCAGGCGACCGTGCACCGCCTCGAACGGGATGTCGCGCTCTCCGTCCAGATGGTCTCGCAGTCCCCGATCGGGCTGGCCGTCCTGGACAGGGACCTACGGTACGTGTCGGTCAACCCGGCCCTGGAGCGGATCAACGGCATCTCCGCCGCCGAGCACGTCGGCCGGACGATCCGCGAGGCCCTGCCGTTCCTGGACGCCGAGGCCATAGAGTCCGCGGCGCGCCGGGTCCTCGACACGGGCGTCCCGCTCGTCGAACAGTCCACGATCGGCCGGACCCCGGCCGATCCGGATGAGGATCATGCCTGGTCGGCCTCGTACTACCGGCTGGAGGACTCCCTGCAGACCGTGCTGGGGGTCGCCGTCTCGGTCGTCGACGTGACCGAGCGGCACCGCTCGGCGATCGAGGCGGAGACGGCGCGACGGCGTCTCACGGTCATCGCCGACGCCTCCGCCCGCATCGGCACCACGCTGGAGCTGGACCGCACCGCCTGTGAACTGGCCGACGTGGCCGTGCCGGAGCTCGCCGACATCGCGTCCGTAGACCTGCTGGAGGCGGTGGTGGAAGGCCGCCGCAGCGACCTCGGCCCCACGGAGCCCACCCTGATCCGTACTCTGGCCGTCCGGGCGGATCACGCGGCCACCGAGGCTCCCGACGGGGCCGCATCGCGCGGACAGGTCACCCGGTACGGTTCCGACCGCCTCGTCACCCAGTGCATACGTACGGGCAGCCCGGTCATGGTGTCGCAGGTGAAGGACGAGGACCTGCTCCGTATCGCCCAGGACCCCCGGGCGGCCGTGCTCCTGGGCCGGGCGGGCGTCCACTCGTACCTGGCGGTGCCGTTGGTCGCGCGCGGCGAGGTGCTCGGCGCCCTGGATCTCAAGCGGACGCGCAACCCGCTGCCCTTCAGCAACGACGACCTCGTGCTCGCCCGCGAACTGGCCTCCCGCGCGGCCGTGCAGATCGACAACGCCCGCTGGTACCAGAACGCCCGCAACACCGCCGTCGCCCTGCAGCGCAGTCTGCTGCCCAGCCACCCGCGCATGACCACCGGCCTGGAGGTCGCCTCCCGCTACCAGCCCGCCGGAGCGGCCGGTGAGGTGGGCGGCGACTGGTTCGACGTCCTCCCCCTGGACGGCGACAAGACCGCGCTCGTCGTCGGTGACGTGATGGGCAGCGGCGTCAACGCGGCCGCCACCATGGGCCGACTGCGCACCGCGACGAGCACCCTCGCCTCGCTCGACCTCGATCCCGCCCGCCTCCTCGAACAGCTCGACAAGACCACCGGGGGCCTGGACGAATCCATCGCCACCTGCGTGTACGCCGTCTACGACCCCCACAAGCATCAGTGCAGGATCGCCAACGCCGGGCACCTGCCGCCGGCCCGCATCCGCGCCGGCCACCCTCCCGAACTGCTCGACCTGCCCACCGGGGCACCGCTGGGCGTGGGCGGCGTCGCCTTCACCACGACCACCGTCGACCTCGACCCCGGTGACCAGCTCGTGTTCTACACCGACGGGCTTGTCGAAACGCGTCAGCACGACCTCGACGACCGCCTCAACACGCTCCTGGGCCTCCTCGACGACCCCACGCGGCCCCTGGAGGACGTCTGCGACCTCCTCCTGAGCACCCTGCACCACCCCGACAACCACGACGACGTGGCCCTGCTCATCGCCCGCGCCCGGCCACAGGCGTAGGGATCCCCCACCCATGACCAACCTCGCCCAGCTGCGCAGGACGGCGCTCTCGCTCCCTGAGTCGGCGGAGCGGAGCATCGCCCCCGGCACGAAGTCGTTCACCGTGCGCGACAAACGGTTCGCCGCGCTGAGCAAGGACGACTACGTGCAGCTCCACCTCCCCGCGGCGGACGCGGACGAGGTCCTTGCCGCGCACGCGCCCAAACGACTGGCGGCGCAGGCACAAGCCGCGGAGACGGCGGCTGCCGGTGAGGTCGGCGACCTGCCCAGGGCCATCGGAAATCCCGCCACCCGGGCGCTCTCCAACGCAGGCATCACGACGCTCGCCCAGGTCGCCGAATTGAGCGAGGCCGAGCTGCTGGCCATGCACGGAGTCGGCCCGAAGGCGGTTCGCCTTCTCGGCGAGGCACTCATGGCGACGGGGCACCGCCCGGCGGGACACCGCTCCAAGGGCTGACGCGGACGCGGCGGTTGCAGTCGGCCCGGCAAGGGACGGAGGGCGCGGCGAGTCTGCGGTCTCAGGGTTCGATGACGAGGCGCTCGACGAGGCCGCCGCGGAGCGTGAACCGGTAGTGCAGATCTACGGTGCCGCCGGGGAAGTCGCCTTCGAGGTGCTGAGTCGCGATGTAGTGGTCCGCGTCGGTCTGCCGGGCGGCGGTGAGCTGGACGGTGTAGGTGAATTCGGTGGCGGCTGCGTCCAGCCATCCCTCGATCGCTGCGGCGCCCTCGTACGTCTTGCCGTCGTCGACCACCGTGGCGTCTCCGGTGAACGCCGTGACCGCGGTGGCGGTGTCGTGGGAGCGGTGTGCCGTCAGATAGCGGGTGATCACCTCGGGCAGGGCGTCCAGGGCGATGGTCCGGGGCTGGTTGTCGTGCATGACGCTCCTCGGGGAGAGGGGGAGGGTGGTGGCGGAATCAGACGGTGGGGGTGGTGCCGCCGTCGATGACGTGCTCGGCGCCGACGATGGCCGAGGCGCGGTCGGAGACGAGGAAGGCGACGAGTTCGGCGACTTCCTCGGGCCGGTTGGGGCGGCCGAGCGGTATGCCGCCGAGCGAGTCCATGAGCCGGCCCAGCGCCGCTTCCTCGGTGATGCCTGCCTCGCGGGCGATCCGGACGACGAGGTCGTCGGCGGCGGACGTCTGGACGAAGCCGGGCGAGACGGAGTTGACGCGGACTCCCTGCGGGGCGACCTCGTTGGCCAGGCCCTTGCTGTAGGTGGTCAGGGCGGCCTTGGCTGCGGCGTAGGCCAGGGTTCCGTTCCACAGCGGCATGCGGCGCTGGATCGAGGTGACGTGCACGATCGCACCCTTGCCGCCGGCGATCATGTGCGGCAGAAGAGCACGGTCCAGACGGACGGCGGCCAGCAGGTTCGTGTTCAGCTCCCTGGTCCAGTCGTCCTCGCCGAGCGCCGCGAAGCCGCCGGCCGGTGCCTCGGAGCCGCCGAGGGTGTTGACGAGGATGTCGACGCCTCCCAGACGGGCGTCCACCTCCGCGACGACGTGGGCGGCGCCCTCCGCGGTGGACAGGTCGGCTCCGACGAAGGTCTTCTCCTCGACGTCGTCGGGGCGGCTGCGGGCGGTGACGAGCACGGTCGCACCGGCCTGGGCGAGGCGTCTGGCGATGGCGGCCCCGGTGCCTTTGGTGCCGCCGGTGACCAGGGCGCGCCGGTCTTCGAGGGATTCACTGAGGGGTGTGGGCATGGTGCGCCGCCACTTCCGGTATGACTGCTAAAATAGAAGCTATTAACTTCGACTTTAGCAGTAACTGAAGGGACGGTCGCCGTGGCAAGCCGGATCAGGCTCGAGGACCGGGAGTGCCCGCTGTCCACGACGGTGCAGCACGTCGGCGAGTGGTGGACCTTGCTGATCCTCCACGACGCCTTCGACGGCTACACCCGCTTCGACCAGTTCCAGGAGAGCCTCGGCATCTCCTCCAGCATGCTCACCACCCGGCTCAAAACCCTCGTGGAGGACGGGCTGCTGGAGCGCCGGCCCTACCAGACGAACCCCGTCCGCCACGAGTACGTCCTGACCGAACTCGGGCACTCCCTGCGACCGGTGATCGTCACCCTGGCCGCGTGGGGCAACTCCCGCCTCCCTGCGGCGGAGCGCAGCATGATCCTCGTCGACGCGCACAGCGGCCAGGAGGTCGAGCCTGTCGTGGTCGACGCCAGGACCGGCCGCCGGCTCGACGACAGCGCCGACTACGTCTTCGCGGCGGGTCCCGCGGCCAGCGATGCGATGCGCAGCCGCTACGTGATGCGGCCGGGGAGCGCGGCGGAGGAGACGTGAGGCGAGGGCGCGCGGCCGGGCTCTCGTGTGGGCGCGGCGGGCGGCCGGTGGGGGCCGATCGCGCAGTTCCCCGCGCCCCTGAAGGGCGCCGCCGAAGGGAGCAGCTCCACGCGCCCCAAAGGGGCGCGGGGAACTGCGCGGCCCGCCCCCACCGGCCGCCAAGTCCTCAGATGCCGGCAGCCGCCCCCCGCGCCGAACGCCTCAGCTCGTGAACATCGCGGTCCCGTTCACCCACGTTCCAGTGACCGCGCCGGCCCGCTCCGAGGCGAGGAACGTGGCCAGTTCCGCGACCTCCTGAAGCCGCGGTGACGCGGGCAGCATCCGCAGGCCGTCCAGCGTGTCGAGGATGCCCCGCAGTGCCTCGGGGCTCGCCATCGCCGGGTTCACGGCGCCGAGCTTCTCCGGTGTCAGGGTCTCCGGCACTCCGGCCACCCACAGCCCGAGCGCCCGTACGCCGTTGGGGCCGAGCTCCTGTGCCAGCGCGCGGATCAGTGTGTCGATCGCCGCGTCCGCGGGGCACGTACCGCCCATCATCGGACTGGCGTGCGAGGAGCCGCTGTTGAGGGCGAGGATCACTCCGGAGCCCTGCTCGGCCATGCGGCGGCCCGCGGCCCGGGCGGTGATGAAGTTGGTGGTGATGCCGGTGGTCACCGGGCCGGCGTAGTCGGCCACCGACATGTCCGTCAGGGGCGTGCCCTGCACGTCGTTGCGGGTGATGAGGTTGAAGGAGATGTCGACCGAGCCCGCCTCCGCCAGCACGGTGTCGGCGTGCTCCTCCACCGACCGCTCGTCGAGCGCGTCGACCACGGCCACGTGCGCCCGGCCGCCCGCCGTCTCGATCTCCTCGGCCACCGCCTCCAGCTTGGCGGCCGTCCGTCCGGCGAGGAAGACGCGGGCGCCCTCGCGGGCGAAGGTTCGGGCGACGGCACCGCCGATGCTCCCGCCGGCCCCGTAGATGATCGCGTTCTTGTCCTGCAGCAGCATGATGGCTCCTGGTCCGCAGCTGTCGTGATCCGAAGATGTCGGCCATACAGACGCACGGCGGCCGCGTCACTCATCGCTCCTGTTCGGAAATTTTCAGCGGCAGCCCGAAAGCCGGCAGCAGGTGCGGCTCGAACGTGGTGATCTCCGCGATCCGGCCGTCCTCGATCCGCAGGACGTCCAGGGTCTGGGCGCGGTAGACGGTCGTCCCCGGCCGCTGGACGTAACCGCCCACCGCCGGGAGCCCGTTGGCCCAGGTCGGCAGGTGCCGCCACCGGCCGAAGTACATCGGGGAGGCCGGGTCGAGAGTCTGGCCGACGAAGGCGAGAATCGCCTCGCGTCCGGCGAACCAGAACGGGTTCGGCGGCATGGTGAGCTTGGCGTCGGCGGTCAGCAGCTCCGCCATCGCGGCCAGATCGAGCCGCTCGGCCGCGTCCCGGTAGCGCTCGACCACCTCGAGCTCCTCCCGCGTCGGCGCGGCCGCGGGTGCCCACTCCGTACGCCGGCCCGCGGGGAGGTGCTCGCGCAGTGCCGGCCGGGCACGCTGCAGGGCACTGTTGACGGAGGCGGTGGACAGCTCCAGCAGCCCGGCGGTCTCCGTGGCCGGCAGACCCACCACATCGCGCAGGATCAGCACCGCCCGCTGCCTCGGCGGCAGATGCTGCAGCGCGGCGAGGAAGACCAGCTCGACCGTCTCCCGCGACAGCGCCTGCGACTCGGGGCCCGCCTCCTCGGCCGGAATGTCGGCGAGCAGCTCGTCGGGGTACGGCTGCAGCCACTCGATCCGTGTCGGCGGCTCGCCCTTGCCGTGCTCCATTCCGGGCAGCCGCTCGTACGGGTGCGGGGTGCGCTGGTGGCGGCGCAAGTGGTCCAGGCAGGTGTTGGTGGCGATGCGGTACAGCCAGGTACGTACGCTCGCCCGGCCCTCGTACGCCTCCCGGCTCCGCCAGGCTTTCAGGAACGTCTCCTGGACCAGGTCCTCGGCCTCGTCGTACGAGCCGGTCATGCGGTAGCAGTGCACCTGAAGTTCGCGGCGGTACGGCTCCAGGAGCTCGGCGAAGCCGGCGTCGGCGTCGGTCTGCTGCGGCACGACGGAGCCTTTCGGGCGGCGACTCGGGTCTGGTGCGCCGTCATTGTGCCAGCCGGGAGGCTCCGCAATGCGGGTCCGGCCGTGTGCCGTGCGCGCGCCACACACCGCAGGGCACCGACGCGGCTGAATGCATGGACGGGTACGCCGACACCGGGGCGTTGTCAGTGGTGGCAGGCAAGATGACGGGCATGACGACACCAGTTGCAGTGATCGTGGATGCCGCCGCCTACGCGCAGGCGGTCGAGGACGCGGTGAAGGCTTCGGCCGCCTACTACGCGGGCGGCACCTCGGTGCTGGACGACGACTCCTACGACCGGTTGGTGCGCGGGATCGCTGCGTGGGAGGCCGACCATCCCGACGAGGTGCTGCCCGATTCCCCGAGCGGGAAGGTCGCCGGGGGCGCGGTGGAGGGGGATGTGCCGCACACGGTGGCGATGCTGAGCCTGGACAACGTGTTCTCGTCCGAGGACTTCACCGCCTGGACCGCGTCGCTGGCCCGGCGCATCGGGCACGAGGCGGAGCAATTCAGTGTCGAGCCGAAGCTCGACGGTCTGGCGATCGCGGCCCGCTACACGCGCGGGCGCCTGGACCGGTTGATCACCCGGGGCGACGGCACGGCCGGGGAGGACGTGTCGCATGCGATCGGCACGATCGAGGGCCTGCCCCAGGAGCTGGCCGAGCCGGTGACCGTGGAGGTGCGCGGTGAAGTCCTGATGACGACCGCCCAGTTCGAGCACGCCAACGAGGTGCGCACCGCGCACGGCGGGCAGCCGTTCGCAAACCCGCGCGGCGCCTCGGCGGGCACTCTGCGGGCCAAGGAGCGTGCCTACACGGTGCCGATGACGTTCTTCGGCTACGGCCTGTTGCCTCTCGCCGACACCGAGGCGGAGCTCGCGGAGCGGCTGGGCGAGAGCGCGCACAGCGACCTCATGGTGCGGGCCGCCGAACTCGGCGTGAACACCACCGCGACCACTGCCGTGCCCGGTATCACCGCGGAGACGGCCGAGCAGGTACTGGACCGGGTGCGGGAGATCGCCACGCTGCGGGCCGAGTTGCCGTTCGGGATCGACGGCATCGTCATCAAGGCGGACCTGGCCGCCGACCAGCAGGCCGCCGGCTCCGGCTCGCGCGCCCCGCGCTGGGCGATCGCCTACAAGCTGCCCGCCGTGGAGAAGATCACCCGGCTGCTGGAGGTGGAGTGGAACGTCGGCCGCACCGGGATCATCGCCCCGCGCGCGGTGCTGGAGCCGGTGGAGATCGACGGCGCCACCATCACGTACGCCACCCTGCACAACCCGGCCGACATCACCCGCCGCGACCTGCGCCTGGGCGACCACGTGATGGTCCACCGAGCCGGTGACGTCATCCCCCGTATCGAGGCGCCCGTCGCCCATCTGCGCACCGGTGCCGAACAGCCCATCGTCTTCCCCAAGGTGTGCCCGCGCTGCGGGGCCGGTATCGACACCAGCGAGCAGCGGTGGCGCTGTGAGAACGGCCGCAACTGCCACTTGGTCGCCGCCCTCTCGTACGCCGCCGGCCGCGACCAGCTCGACATCGAGGGCCTGGGCCACACGCGCGTCGTGCAGCTCGTCGAGGCGGGCCTGGTCAAGGATCTCGCCGATCTGTTCTCCCTGACCCGCGACCAGTTGCTGGGTCTGGAGCGGATGGGCGAGACCAGCACCGACAACCTCCTCGCCGCGCTCGACACGGCGAAGGGGAGACCGCTGTCGCGGGTGCTGTGCGCGCTCGGGGTCCGCGGCACCGGCCGGTCCATGTCCCGGCGTATCGCCCGGTACTTCGCCACGATGGGCCTCATCCGCGCCGCCGACGCCGAAACGATGCAGCAGGTCGAGGGCATCGGCACCGAGAAGGCCCCGTCGATCGTCGCCGAACTGGCGGAACTGGCCCCGCTGATCGACAAGCTCGCCGCGGTCGGGGTGAACATGACCGAGCCGGGTGCCACACCGCCCCAGCCGGCCGCGGAGAGCGGCGAGGACGACAGCGAGGGGAGCGTCAGGGAGAAGGCCGAAGAGGGTGGCGCGAGCGAGGCGGCCGGTCCGCTCGCGGGGATGACGGTGGTGGTCACCGGTGCGATGACCGGGCCGCTGGAGAAGCTCAGCCGCAACCAGATGAACGAACTCATCGAACGCGCCGGTGGCCGCTCCTCCTCCAGCGTCTCCAAGAAGACCACTATGGTCGTCGCCGGTGAGGGCGCCGGATCCAAGCGTGCCAAGGCCGAATCCCTGGGCGTCCGGCTGGCCACGCCGGACGAGTTCGCCGTCCTCGTCGCCGACTTCGTCGACTGATCCCACCCCGAGCGATGGGCCCGATGAGTTTCTCCCGCCGAATTCGTCCTTACATCCGATGAGCGACGACGATCGACGAGCGATCGACGGCAGATCGACGAGAAGGAGATGTTCACCATGGACGGATCGGCACGGCAGGAAGCCTTGGAGAGGCTGGACGTTCTGGCCGGCGAGTGGGTGGTGGAAGCCGACTTTCCCGGCCTGGACACGCCTGCCGCGCGCAGCGTGTTCGAGTGGACCCTGGACCGACGGTTCCTGGTCCAGCGCACCGAGATCTCGCTGGCCGAGGCCCCGGACAGCATGGCGGTCATCGCGACCGACCCGGAGACAGGCGCGTACACACAGCACTACTTCGACTCACGGGGCGTCGCCCGGGTGTACGCGATGAGCTTCGACGGCGACGTCTGGCGGCTGCTGCGGGAGGCGCCGGACTTCTCGCCGCTGGACTTCCGGCAGCGGTTCACCGCACAGGTGAGTGACGACGGCACCACCATCCGTGGCAGCTGGGAGACCTCGCACGACGACTCGACCACCTGGGAGCACGACTTCACAGTCACCTACCGCAGGAGTCGTTGAGATGACAGTCAGCGGATCAGCGGCCGAGGTCGCACGCGGCATCGTCGACGCGAACAGGTACATGGTGCTCGCCACCGCCGACAACGCCGGAACGCCATGGAGTTCCCCGGTGTACTTCGCGCACCGGGGATACCGCGAGTTCTTCTGGGTCTCCTCGCCGCGGGCCACCCACTCCCGCAACATCGCGCTACGCCCCCAGGTCGGCATCGTGGTCTTCGACTCGTCGGTGGCGATCGGTACCGGACAGGGCGTGTACATGCCCGCCGTTGCCGGCTCGGTGGGCGCCGCGGACGCGGAGGACGCGCTGGCGGTCTTCTCCCGCAGGTCGGTCACGCATGGCGGCCGGGTGTGGACGGTCGAGGACGTCCAAGAGGCTCAAGGCGTCTCCGGTCTTGCCCTCTACCGCGCGGTTGCCGATGAGCATTCGATGCTCGCCAAGGACGGACAGCCCGATCATCGCGTGCCCGTCCAGCTCACTGGCTGATCGCTTGCGTGGGGCAGTTTCAGGGCTTGAACCTGATGCCGGCGGCGATCGGGAGGTGGTCGCTGCCGGTGGCGGGGAGGGTGCGGATGTCGGTGACCACCATCGAGCGGGTCATGACGTGGTCGATCCGGGAGACGGGGAGGGCCGCGGGCCAGCTGAAGGCGAAGTTTCGCCCTGCCGAGTCCATCCGCTCGGTGACCGGGTCCAGCCCGCGGTCGTCCACCGTGCTGTTGAGGTCGCCCAGCAGGATCACCTTGGCCAGCTTCTCGGCGGCGATGGCCTCACCCAGCAGGCCGGCGCTCTCGTCCCGCCAACCGGAACTGAGGCCGTTCCATCGGATGCGGACCGAGGGCAAGTGGGCGACGTACACCGCGATATCGCCCTGTGGCGTGCGTGCCGTGGTCCGCAGGCCGCGGTTCCAGCCCTCCGGGATCCCCTCCGGTTTGATGTCCACGGGCCGAACGTCCGACAGCGGATACTTCGACCAGAGTCCGACGGTTCCTTCGACCGCGTGGTGGGGGTAGTCCGCCGCCAGGGCCGTCTCGTAGTCCGACAGTGCGGAGGGCGTCAGCTCTTCCAGGGCGACGACATCCGGTGCGGCCTCGATCAGGGCACTCGCGGTGCCCTCGGGGTCGCTGTTCTCGTCACTGACGTTGTGCTGGACCGCCACGATGTCGTGCGCGCCACGGTCTTCCTCCGCCAGCGCCATCCCGCCGAAGAGGTTCCCCCAGACCGCCGCGGGCAACAGCAGGGCCACCAGCGCGACGGCCGAGCGGCGCAGCAGCGCCAGGACGAGCAACAACGGAACGGCCAGGCCGAGCCAGGGCAGAAACGTCTCCAGCAGGCTGCCAAACCGGCCCACCGCATTGGGCACAACGGAGTGGAACGCCATCAGCCCGGCCGTCAGCACGGCGAGCGAAGCGAGAACACGCCCGCGCGCACAGGCCGACCGGCCACCCGTGCCCTTGCCCCACCGCCGCCACTCGACGGCCCTCAGCCACCGCCGAACCGCCTCAGCCTTCGCCCCCGGCGCCACCCGGCTGTTCGCCTGCTCCCCCACGTCCCACCCATCCGCCCCGGCCCCGTCCCCACGCCACATCCATGAGCACGAGGTGCCCTGTACGACGCAGAGTCCGAAGATCAGGTTCCAGATGGCATGCACGGATCCTCAAGGCAGAGGCCCAAGCGCCCATCGGACCGTCAGCGAGAATATGGACGCCCTCCGCCGAACAGATCGACGTGCATGAGACTGTCCTGCGTGAGCGCGCCTCGTTGTTCGTCGGCGGTGTGTCGGCGGGCGTTGACCTGGGAGGAATCGACAGCATGATCATCTTTGGCACCAAGGGATATCTCTACCAGCTCGCCATACTGACGCTGGTGTGTGGGCAGTGCGGGAATCCCTCCGCGCACACGCTCAGGAAGCGCGTCACGAAGTTCACGCTGTTCTTCGTGCCGCTGTTCCCCTTCTCGACGAAGTACCAGACGCAGTGCACCTTCTGCGGTGCTGAGCAGAAGGTGACCAAGGAACAGGCGGAGCAGTTGCAGGCTCAGGCCGCAGGTGGCCAGGGCGGTCAGCCGTACGGTCAGCCGCAGCCGCCGCAGCAGCAGCCGTACCAGTCCTGAATCCGGCCGGGAGCGAGGGCGGGGGCAGGCCGTCGGCCTGGGCGAAAAGCGCCCAGGCCAGCGTCGATCGTCAGGCCTTACAGCAGCACCGCACCCACGACGACCGCCGCCACTCCGATGAGCAGCGCCACGACGCTGAGGGCCATGTCGAGTGAGCGGGAACGGTGTTCTGCCGTGAGGTTCGGGGTGAAGACGGCGGGGTCGTCGGGCGTGTAGTGGATCGTGACGTCCCGGCCGTACGAGTTCGGCGGGTCCGGCAGTTCGTCGGCGCAGTAGGCGATGACGGTTGTGCCCTCGTGGGTGGTGAAGGCGATGACCGGGGTGTGGCTGGTGGAGGTGTGGCCGTCGCTGTCGGTGCCGGTGTCCGTGAGCACGGCGATGACACGGCCCTGAACAGAGGGTTGAGAGGTCAGCGCGTCGATACGGCGGCTCTCCACGCGTGCGTTCTGAGGCATATGGAACACGCCGGACACGGTCCAGGGCACGCCGAAGCCGATCAGGGCCCACGGCCAGCTCCAGTCGATCGCGGCGAAGACCACGAGACCGACGTAGATCAGGAAGACCGCGAAGTTGGGCCACCCGAGCCCGCGCCGACCTGCCCAGAGGTCGCCGGCGAACTGGTAGGCGTGCGGTCTCCCGCGCGGATAGCGGACGCCGATCTCCCGGCCCGTCCAGGCCACCGAGATCCTCTCCCCGTGGTCACCGTCGTTCGTCACGGTGAACTCCTGGCCGGTGGACGGGTCCTGGAAGGAGACGACCACGGGTATCCCGTCGCGCTGCGAGCTTCCGCGCCTGGGCTCGCGCACCCGTTCGATCCGTCCCATGACCCGGACCGCCCGCTGCGCCGGGGTCATCCCGGCCAGCGACCGGCCGTACCCGACCAGCGCGACGGTGCCGAACGCCCCGCACCACAACGCCAGATAGCCCTGCAGACCCATGTGCCTTCCTGTTCCTCTTAGCTGTTCCTCTTCAGCTGTTCCTCTTCAGCGAGACGCGGCCGACGCGCGCCGTCCGTCAGTGCGCCGGGCTGCGCCGCACCACCTTGCCCTGCGCGTCAGCCTCCAGCGAGGCCGTTGCCACGGCGCCCGTCACACCGACCCTGATGGTGAGGGAGCCGGTGAGCCGATCGACGGTCACCTGCCAGGTCTGCGGTGAACCGACATCCAGCTCACTCCTCGCCTCCTCGACCAGGGCGGGGAAGCGGTCGTACGGCAGGGAATCCGGGTCGAACGTCGGGGCCTGCGAGCCGGTGGGCGCGTACTCGACCGACAGCAGCCGATCCTGTACGACGACGGTGAGCGCCTCGCGAGCGTCCGTGCCCTTGGTGAGCCGGCCGACGGCCTTGCGCAGCTCGCCCTTGTCGAGGAACGACTGGTTCGGGCCGAGGGTGACCGTGCCTGAGGCCGACGACTCCACCGTGGTCGACGAGGAGGAAGAGGAAGAGGAGGAAGAGGAGGAGACCGAGGGCTTGTCGGGGGCGCCCTCGTCGAACAGGTCGGCGCGGAACAGCAGGACCACACCGGCCGCGGCGAGCAGCAGGGCGACCAGCGTGACGAAGCCGACGGCACAGCCCTCGGAGGACTCGCTCACCAGGACCGGCCCCGGGGCCGAGTCGAGGCGGGCGCCGGCCATCCGCTCCTCCCACTCCGGCGTCGGCCACTTCACGATCCTCACCTGCCACGGCCGGTCCGGCGGGTACTGGACCACCACGACGACACCCGGCCGGTGGTCGGGCAGGTCCGCGAGGTTGATGTTCTGGGTGAAAGCGACGCGGTACGCCGGTCCGTCGTCCGGCGCGACCGTCAGATCGAACCGCACGGCCACGTCGCTCGTCGCCTCGCCCCCGACGGCCTCCAGAGTCTCGATCACCGCGAGCGCGGTGGACGGCGCGACCGCCGCCTCCCGGGCACGCCTCGGCACACCGGCGAGGAAGAAGAGCAGACCGTAGACAGCGGGCAGTCCCACACTCGCGACACACAACGGCACACTCTCGATGACACAGCCGACGACGAACGCGGCCAGCGACGCCCCGATCACGCCGCCCGTGAGGAAGCCCAGGGCGAGGGCGACGGGTTTGGTGCGGGTGGGTGGCGCGCTCGTGATGATCGTCATAGGAGTGACTGTGCCGGGTTCGGGTGACGACCGGTAGATCTCCAAGCTCTGTCTCCGGGGTTGAGGGCCTCTGTGTGTACACGTCTCGGCGGGTAAGTGCCTGCGGCACCGTGAACGGCTCCGGCGAGGTGAGGTGGACGGTGGGTTCCAGGCAGACGGAGACGACGACCGGTGAGAAGAACAGGGCCGTCATCATTTCAGGTAGGCGACGGAGAGCCGTAAGGCATCGGGGCGTGGTGGACATTGCTGGGCATGAACGCGGATGAGCGGAGTGAACGGCTGGAGCAGTTGTTCCGGCAGACCTTCCGCCGGGTCATGGCGTACTGCCTGCGCCGGGCGGGTGAGGCGGCGGCGCACGACGCGGTGGCCGAGGTGTACGCGGTAGCCTGGCGCAAGAGGCGGCAACTGCCCGTCGATGACGAGGAGGCGGTGCTCTGGCTGCTCGGCATCGCACGCCGGGTGCTGGCCAACCAGGCGCGCAGTCAACGGCGTTGGGCTCGGCTGTTGATGCGGGTCGCCGAACGGGCGGAGCACGATCCGCCGCCCGCCACCGACCCGTACGGCGCGGAGGACTCGGGCGACGGCCTCACAGCGGCCCTGGCACAGGCCTCGGACGCCGACCGGGAGTTGCTGCGCCTCGCGTACTGGGACGACCTGTCCCGCAACGACATCGCGACCGTGCTGGGCATCTCCGTCGGCGCCGTCGACACGCGCCTCCACCGGGCCAGACAGCGGCTGCGTCAGCGCCTCGCCACGGCAAGCCCGCACCAGGATCCGTCAAAGGAGAAGGACCATGCTGAGCGATGACGTGCTCGACCGAATGCTCCGCAACAGCGATCCGGATCCCGGCGACGCGGCCACGGACCCCAACTCGCTCACCGCGCAACGGATTCTCGCCCAGGTACGCCGGCGCACCCGGCAGAGGCGCAGGCGCACCCTGATCATGGCTCCGGTGGTGGCGCTGGTCGTGGCGGGCGCGACCGCGGGGACGTACGCCTGGGTGGCCGGCGACGGCAAGGGACACACTCTGGACTCGACGGGGCTGAACTGCGTCTCCTCCAGCCAGAGCGACGCCTCCATCGGCTTCGACCCCGGAACCGACGATCCGGTGGCCGCGTGCCGCAAGGCGTGGCCCGAGATGTTCGGCCAACCGGCACCCGACGCGCTCACCGCATGTGTCGACAGCTCTCTGCAGGGTTCCATCGAGGTCTACCCCGGCGGCAAGGACCAGTGCGCACGCCACCGTGCCGACCCCTATCTCGGGCCGACGCGGGAACAGCTCGGTCTCTCCCGCCTCCGTGCCGACCTCAAGGAACACTTCGCCGATCGCACCTGCATCCCCCACCCCGAGCTCCGGAAGGTGATCGGCGGGCTGTACGCCCGGTACGGCCTCGACGGCTGGGAGGCACGCCACTTCCAGACTGCTGACAAGGAACCGGAAGGCCCCTGCGCCGACATCAGCTTCATTGACGAACCGGAGCGCGTCATCTGGCTCGGGGACCACAAGGACGGCGACCCCATCAACTGGCCGTAGACCGCCCCACGTCCGTCCGTCCGGTACGGCGTACGGCCCGGAGTCCTGGGCCGAACGCCGTACGGGCGAGCGGGCGAGCGGGCCGAATCCCGGGACTCCCGATCGCGTCATTGCCTCAGGTTCGCCCCCACCGCGGCCGCCACGACGCGATCTCGTTCGGCGCGTGTGAACAGCCCGTCGGACAGCCAGGTTTCGGCGAGGGCGCGCACAGCCTCGACGAAGCGGGCGGAGGTCTCGAAGGGTGCCTGTGCCCAGAGCACATCGAGGAAGGCCAGACCGTCGACGCGAGCTCGATTGGGTACGCCCGAGTCCGCCGCCCCGAACACGACCACGGGTTCGGAACGCCTGAAGTAGGCGTGGTACCGGGTGTCGTCCCCGACGAAGAACGGCGCCAGGGTCAGACCGTGCGTGGTGAAGTGCATCGGCCGACCCTCGGGGCGGATCGCGTCGGCGAGGTCGCCCCGGAGTCTGAAGTCCTTGTAGAAGGCGAACACGCGGAAAGCCTGTTCCTGGCTCTGGGCGACCAGTAGCACCGGGCCGTGGAACACCGACTGGACGGTGGGGTCGTCCAGGGCTCTCTCGATGCGCAGACGGTACGGGGCGGAGACGCCGACCCGGTCACCGCGCCGCCAGTCTCTGCTCAGCGTGAGGTAGCTGCCGGGTTCGGCGACGACCCGCTTCCGCACGCCGTTGACCGTGACGGTGAAACCTCCCGTGGCCCAGGACGGCACCCTCAGTTTCAGGTCGAGCGGGCCGCCGCCCTCACGGAACGTCAGGGTGCGTACGCCCTCGGCCGGGTAGTCGCTCGTCTGCTCGATGACGAGGCCCCGCTCCGGCCACCGCAGCGTCGAGGCCAGATACAGGTTGACGTACAGCGCGCTGCCGTCGGCGGAGCGGAAGTACACCGAGTCCTGGTACTTGGTGTGGTTCTCCATTCCGGTGCCGCCACAGCAGGTACCCGTGTTGTCGTACTCGCGCACGACCCCCGGCCCCATTCCCACGAAGTAGGTGACGAGAGGGCTGGTCGTGCTGCGGGCGTCCCGGCGGGAGGCCAGGATGTGGTTGGTCAGGCCCCGCTCGTAGTAGTCCATGTAGGCGGGGTCCGGCTCGTGGAAGAACAACTGCCGGCTCAGTTTCAGCATGTTGTACGTCGCGCAGGTCTCGGCGTTCTTGCCGTCCAGCGTGGCCGCGATGGCGTTCCGGGCCCGGAACATCTCACCCTGGCCCGTACCACCCAGGCTGTATGTCCGGGGGCCCGCGACCATGCCCCAGAAGTTGCGGGCCGCGGCGGCGTACTTCTCCTCTCCCGTGTGGTCGAACAGCCGTAGATAGCCGGTGAATTGTGGGATGTGCTGGTTGGCGTGCCGGCCGTCGAGGAGGTCGCGGTCCTCGGCGCAGGCGTCCAGCAGAGAGGTGTTGTCGAAGCAGCGGGCTGCGACGAGGTGCTCCGCCCTGCCGGTGAGGGCGTACAGGTCCGTCATGACCTCGTTCATGCCGCCGTACTCGCCCGCGATGTAGATAGACCACATGCGCTCCAGCTGGGCCTTCGGCAGGCGCCCGAGCCGGCTGTGCACCCAGTCGCCCATCTTCGAGACGATCTCCAGGGCCTCGGCGTTGCCGGCCAGCGTGTGCGCGTCGAGGAGCCCACGCATGATCTTGTGACAGGTGTAGTACGGCGCCCAGATGGTGGGGTATGTCGTGTAGCTCTCCAGCAGGATGAACTGCGTCTCCGGGTACGCCGCCAGATAGCCGGGATGGCTCGGTCTCGGCGAGCCGCTCCGTGCCAGGGCCTCCTGGCATTCGCCGAGCGCGCCGACCAGATAGTCGAGCTTGGTCTTGAGGGCCGACTCCCGTGTGTCGGCGTACGCCTGGGCGACGAGGGTGAGGAAGTGGCCGCCGTAGTGGCCGCGCAGGTTGCCGTCGGAGGTCTCCCAGCCGCCGGGCGGCCGGGCCCCGCGGGTGTCGAGTCCGGCGTTGGCCCGGAAGACGGCCAGGATGCGGTCGGCCGGGTAGGTCCTGGCGTATTCGAGCATCAGGTCGCGCTTCTGCCGGAACACCCCATTGCCGAGGGCTACTTGATCCAGCGCGAAGGGGATGACGGACCAGGTCGACGGGGTGGGCACCGGAGCAACGGTAGCGGCCCGGGCGGCGATCGCGGGCGGGGTCGCATCCGCGGCGACATGCGCAAAGTTGGCCTCGTGCGTCAGCGGGGCGGCGGCGGCCGTCGCGGCTGCGAGCGTCAACAAGCGGCGGCGGGTGGGGGGTTGGGAGGGCATGCTCGGACTCCGGTCGTCGGTCGTCGGTCGTCGGTTGTCGGTTGTCGGTAGGGATGGGGCGACGGCGGGGACGGCGGCCGCTCGGTCACAGCGGGCGATCACGGCGGGGCGGTCCTGCTTCTCGGGGACCTCCGGTTGCGAGGCTCGACCCGGTCGCGAGGCTCAGTTCGGTTCTACGGATCGGTCCGATTCCACGGCACGGTGCGGTTCCAGGGCTCGGTCCGATTCCACGGTGGGCAGCCAGACGCGCATCGTCGAGGGGCCTCGGCCGGCCCAGGAGTGATAGGGCACCAGGACGATCCCCGTACGGTCGGCGTTCGCCGCGAGGGGGCGATCGAGTGGCTCGTACGGCCAGGCCGTGTCGGTCGCATCGGCGTGCGCGACGAGTTCACCGGCGACCACGACGGTGCGGCCCGCGTCATTCGGTCCGCCAGGTCCGCCCGGTCCGTCCGTCGGCTGGGCGGACGGGTCCACCCGTATCGCGTCGACCTCGCGTCCGTCCGGCAGGTCCACTGACTCGGCGCAGTACACCAGCGGCCCGCGCTCGACGGCCGCCGTGCCGCGTATCGCGTCGATGCGCGGATCGGCGCGGGTCCAGCGCGGGGCCACGGGCAGTTCGAGCCGGATCTCGTCACCCGGCCGGAAGACCCGGGTGACCTCGGCCGTGCCCGGGACGACGGATCGGCGTGACCCGTCCGGGGCGACCAGCCAGGTGGTGGCGCCCGCCGTCCACGCGGGGACGCGCAGCGACAGGGTCCAGGGCCGGTCCGAGGACCTGCTGATCCGTACGGTCACCTGCCCGCCGGACGGGTAGTCGGTACGGACCCGCAGTGCGACGCCGTGGCCACCTGCGAGGGTGGTGGTGATCTCCGAGTCGGCGTACTGGTGCAGCTGCACGCCATGGTCGTCCGCAGTCGCCAGATACCCGGGCAGTTGGGCCAGGATCCGCGCCACATTGGTCGGGCAGCAGGACACCGCGAACCAGGGTGCGCGCAGGCTCGACTCGGCGCGCGGGCTGTCGGTGTCCGTGGAGGGTGAGGTGCCCCGACGGCGCCGGTGCAGGGTGTTGGCGTAGAAGAAGGCCCTGCCGTCGTCGGACGGGGAGGTCGCGATCACGTTGAACAGCGTCCGCTCGGCCAGGTCCGCGAAGCGCGGTTCGCCGGTGGCGAGCAGCAGCCGCCAGCTGAGCATCACGGAGGCGACTCCGGCGCAGGTCTCCGAGTAGGCGCGGTCGGGCGGCAGCACGAAGTCGTCGCCGAAGGCCTCGTCGCGGTGGTGCGATCCCATGCCGCCGGTCAGATAGGTCCGCCGGGCGATCGTTGCCTCCCACTGCCGTACGACGGCCGCGAGCAGGGCTTCGTCCCCGGTCTCCACCGCCACGTCGACGGCGCCCGCCGCGAGGTAGAGGGCACGGACGGCGTGTCCGCGCAGCACTGTGGCGTCCAGTACGGGCATGTCGTCCTGGTAATAGGCGCGGCCGAACTCGGGATCGGCGAGGGTGCCGTGTCCGCGGCGGTCGACGAAGAGCGCGGCCTGGTCGAGGTAGCGCTGTTCCCCCGTCAGTCTGGCCAGCTCCACCAGGGCCATCTCGATCTCCGGGTGACCACAGACGCGCTCGATGCCGCCCCGGCCGAAGGTCGCGCACACGTGGTCGGCGGCGCGCCGGGCGATCTTCGCCAGCTCTCCCTCGCCCCGGGCGCGGGTCTGGGCCACGCCCGCCTGGACGAGGTAGCCGTAGCAGTACAGCTCGTGGCCCCATTCGAGGTCGCTGTAGCGGGGCTCCTGACCGGGGGCGCCGAATGCGGTGTTGAGGTAGCCGTCCGGTTCCTGGGCCGGTGCGATGACGTCGGTGAGCGCGGCGACCTCCGCGTCCAGCGAGGCGCCCGTGCCCTGCCCGGCGGCCTGCCAGGTCATGGCTTCGAGCAGCTTGTAGACGTCGGCGTCGGTGAACTCGCGGCCCCGCCGGTCCCGGTGGATCCGGCCCTCGGTGACGGCCCGGAAGTTGCCGGTCCAGCCGACGCGTTCCATCCAGTCGCGGCAGTGTCCGAGTGTGGCGGTCGCGTTGATGTGGCGGCGTCGGGCCCAGAAACCTCCGGTGATCCTGACCTCGTCGAGACCGAGTGGCCGCAGCCTGCCCCGGGTTGGCGCCACCGGCAGGACGGATGACTGTGCCGTTTTCTCCCTCACCAGTTCATGCCTTCGGTTCGTCCTTCCGGTTGTCCGTTCGGTTGTCCGTTCGGTTGTCCGTTCGGGTCAGGTCGGATCTGCTCAGGTCTGTACGGGTCGGTCGTACGGCGCTTCAGGGCACCTCAAGGCACCTCAGCCCTTGAGCGCGCCGGACATGAAGCCGCGTATGTAGTGCCGTTGCAGGAGCAGGAAGAGGAGCAGGCACGGCACGGCGAGGACCACCACTCCGGCCTCGGTGGCGCCGTAGTCGACGGCGCCCATGCTCTGCTGCCGCAGGTTCGCGACGGCCAGTGGCAGCGGCGCCTTCTCGCTGTCGGAGATGAGGATCAGCGGTGCGATGAAGTCGTTCCAGGCCGCGAGGAACGCGAAGAGCCCCACGGTGATCAGCCCCGGCCGCACCGCCGGCAGGAGGACGCGGCGCAGCGCACCGGCCGTGCCGCAGCCGTCGACGAGCGCCGACTCCTCCAGTTCGCGCGGCACCGCCTCGAACGAGATCCGCATCATGAAGGTGGCGAACGGCAGCTGGAACATGGCCAGTACGAGGCTCAGCCCGATCAGGGAGTTCTGCAGGTGGAGCCTGCCGAGCAGCACGTACAGGGGGATGAGGAGGGTGGCGTACGGGACCATGAGGATGGCCAGGGTGAGCAGGAACAGCAGGTTCTTGCCCGGGAAGTCGAAGCGGGCGAATGCGTAGCCGCCCAGCAGCGACACCCCGAGGGTCAGAGCGACGGTGAGCGCCGACACGACGGTGCTGTTGAGGAGATAGCGCCACAGGCCGGCGTCGTAGTCGAGCAGCGTCCGGTAGTTGCCGAGGCCGTACCCGGATTCCTGCGCGGTGCCCGGCTGTCCGCTGACCGAGGCCCAGGCGTTCCACACCAGCGGGAACAGGAAGATGACGGCCAGACCTCCGGCGACGACGTAGTAGGGCGTCCGGCCGAGGCCGCGGGTGAGCACGGTGGTGCCCCCTCTCATGAGGCTCATGAGGCTCATGAGCCGGTTGTCATGACTCGTCGGCGCGGCGCAGACCGCGGAACTGGAGGACGTTGAGCAGGAGCAGCACGGCCAGCACGATGATCGAGAGAGCGGCGGCGGTACCGAGGTTCAGGCGCTGGAAGGCCTCGCGGTAGATCAACTGGACGACGGTGACGGTGCTGTTGTCCGGTCCGCCCTTGGTCAGGATGAAGAACTGGTCGAAGGCGAGCAGCGACCCGGTCACGCAGAGCAGCAGGCACAGGGCGAGGGACGGGCGCAGCAGCGGCAGGGTGATGGAGCGGAAGATCTGGCCGCGGCTCGCACCGTCCATCCGGGCCGCCTCGTACACCTCGTGGGGGATGCGCTGGAGGCCCACCAGGAGGATCAGCATGTAGAAGCCCGCGAACTTCCAGACGATGAGGAACACCGTGGAGAGCAGCGCGGAGGTCGAGGTCCCGAGGAAGGACACCGGGTCGTCGACGAGATCGAGGCTTTCCAGGATGCTGCCGAGCGGGCCGGTGGTCGGGCTGTAGAGGCCCCAGAAGAGCAACGACGCGGAGGCGAGTCCCAGGGCGCTGGGCAGGAAGTAGACCGTGCGGAAGAATCCCGCGCCGGGGCGGAACTCCTGCACCAGCAGGGCCAGGAGGAGCGCCAGCGCGAGGAGTACGACCGTGACGATCACGGTGTAGAGGAGGGTGAAGCGGACCGCCGGCCAGAACAGGGTGCTGTCGGCGGCGTCGGTGTAGTTCTCGGGTGCGTTGACGCCCCGGTCTCCCGCGAGCAGCGGCCAGTCGCTCAGTGACATCTGTCCGACGAGCAGCAGCGGCAGCACGAAGAAGACCGTGACGAACACTGCCGTTGGGGCCGCGTAGGCGAGGCCCTGGGCCTTGCGGGACGTCCACCGGCGTGCGGGGGTGCGCCGGGAGTGGGTCCGGCCCATCGGCGGGCTCCGGTGCATGGGGGCCGTGCGGTCGGCCGCCTTCACCTGCATGACTCTCCTCTGCCTGGCACTGCCGTGTGACGTGGGAGTGGGGTGGGAGTGGGGTGGGGCCAGCCCGGGGCGAGGCCCAGGACCCCTTGCCCGTGAGCTGCGGGTGGGTGGGGGCTGGTCGCGCGGTTCCCCGCGCCCCTGAGGGGCACGGGTGTCCGTTCAGTCGGACAGGGAAGCGCTGACCGCCTCGTTGTCCTTGTCGATCTTTGACCCGTCGCCGAAGACCGCGTTGCGCATCAGCGTCAGCCAGGGGCCGTTGGGGTCGTTGAAGGTCTGGCCGAACTTCAGCGCGTACGGGGTGTGGCCGTCGGTCACGAGTTCGTTGATCGTCACGAGGCGTGGGTCCGCGTCGGAGTACTTGTTGGACGCGAGGTCGGTGCGGGCCACCACGTCCTTGTTGGCGGCGACGACGTCGACCTGTGCTTTGTCGCCCAGGGACCAGGCGAGGAAGTTCCAGGCCTGGTCGGCCGACTTGCTGGTGGCGGAGATTCCGATGGCGTCACCGCCGACGAAGGTGGACTTGCCTCCGTCGGGCCCGGGGATGGGCGCGACACCGAGGTCGAGGTCCTTGGGCATCAGGCCGAGGGTGGTCGACGGCATCGGCATGACGCCGACCTTGCCCTTCGGGAAGACGCCGGTCCAGGTCGTGCCCGTCTCGTCGCGCGCGCCGGGGGCCACGATGTCGTCGTCCACCCATCCGCGGTAGGTGTCGTAGACCTTCTTCGCGGTGTCGGAGGAGAGCTCGGCCTCGGTTCCCTCCTTGTTCAGCACCTCGTCGCCCGCGGCCCAGATGGAGGGCCACCAGGTGAAGACGCCGCAGCCGCCGCAGTTGCCGCCGAAGAAGGTGCCGTTGACGCCCTCGCCCAGAGCATCCACGGCTCGTGCCTGCTGGTCCCACTCGCTCAGACTGGTGGGCGGCTTCTCGGGGTCGAGCCTGGCCTGCTTGTAGAGCTCCTTGTTGTAGAAGAGCACCGACAGGTCGAGGGTGTGCGGCACGACGTACTTCTTGTCCTCGTACGTACCGGCCTTGATGTGCGACTGCGCCAGCTTGTCGGCGAAGGGCAGGGCGTCGACGCGTCCGGTGATGTCGGCGAAGAGGCCGCTGGAGGTGTAGTTCGGGACGAACACCACGTCGGAGGCGAAGAGGTCGGGCAGGTCCTTGGACCCGGCGGCGGCACCGACCTTGGCCTGGTAGTCGTCTGTGGGGATGACGGTCAGTTCGATCTCGTTCTTGTGGCTCGCGTTGTACGCCTTGACCAGGGCCTCGCTCTGCGGCCGGGTCGCCGCGCGCGTCCACATCGTCAGCTTGGCACCGTCGTCGGTGCCCGTGGCGTCCGCCGCCCCGCCCGCTCCCCCGCTGCCGCCGCCCGAGTCGCCCTCCCCCGATCCGCATGCGGTGACCAGGCTCGCGGCGGCGAGCAGTGCGACGGCACCGGTGACGAGGCGGCGTGTGTGTCCAAGCGGTCCGGCCGTGCTCCCCATGGTCGATCCCCCTCGTGTGCGGCGGGCCCAGGGCGGGCCGGCCGGTCGGGACGATGGATGTGGTGGCACTGAACTCTGCGAAGAACTCTGCGAAGGAAACAGAACCGAAAAGGTTTTCTGCGACGCTAGGACTCGACTGACCACTCGTCAATCCCCTTGCGGGCAATGGCTGATGGGGATTCCTCGAAGTCCGGCGAAGCACCGGCACCGAAACAGTTTCGCGTACTGTTTTCCGGGCGCCGTGCACCCTCGACAGCGTCGGCACGTGACGCGTGAGTCGCGAGACAGGAGCAACCCCCATGGCACAGGCCACCGGCCCCTCTCGTTCGCAGCCCGCCACGCTCAGCGACGTCGCCCGGCTGGCGGGCGTGTCCATAGCCACCGCGTCCAAGGCCCTCAACGGCCGCAGCCAGGTGCGTGCGGAGACGAGACAGCGGGTGATCGAGGCGGCCGAGCGGTTGTCGTTCCGGCCCAACCAGGTGGCCCGTGGTCTGCTGGCCGGGCGGACGGGCACCGTCGGTCTGCTCACCAGCGACCTGGAGGGCCGGTTCAGCATCCCGATCCTCATGGGCGCCGAGGACGCGTTCGGCGCGGGCGAGGTCGCCGTGTTCCTCTGCGACGCCCGTGGTGACACGATCCGCGAACAGCACCATGTCCGCGCGCTGCTCGACCGCAGGGTCGACGGCCTCATCGTGGTCGGCAGCCGTACCGACCCCCGTCCGTCACTGGGACGCGAACTGCCCGTCCCCGTCGTGTACGCGTACGCGCCGTCCGAGGATCCGGCGGATCCGTCCATCGTTCCCGACAGCGTGGGCGCCGGCCGGATCGCGGTGGAGCATCTGCTCGCCTGCGGTCGTACGCGGATCGCGCACATCACCGGCGATCCCGGCTACCTCGCCTCCCAGGAGCGGTCCGAGGGGGCCCTGGCCGCACTCGCCGACGCCGGCCTCACCCTGGTCGGCGAACCGCGGTTCGGGGTGTGGTCGGAGGGCTGGGGCCGGGCGGCCACCGCGATGCTGCTCGACCGGCACCCGGACGTGGACGCCGTCCTGTGCGGAAGCGATCAGATCGCGCGCGGTGTCATGGACGTACTGCGCGAACGCGGCCACCGTGTGCCGGAGGACGTGGCGGTCATGGGCTTCGACAACTGGCAGGTGCTGACGTCCGCCTCCCGGCCGCCCCTGACGAGCGTCGACATGAACCTGGAGCAGGTGGGCCGCGCGGCCGCGCACGCCCTGTTCACCGCGATCGCCGGGGCGCGGCGCTCTGGGGTCGAGACCCTGCCCTGCCGGGTGGTGATCAGGGGGTCGACGGCGCCCCTGGCCTGAGCGGGGAAGTAGCCGGCCCGCGGCGGCCGGGCCGACGCCTCGGCGGCTCGGCGGCTCGGTGACTCGGTGACTCGGTGGCCCAGCGACTCAGCCCGGCACCGCCAAGAAGTAGCGGAGCTTCTCCTTCGCTCGTGCGCCGAGGCGGTCGTAGAAGCGGATCGCGCCCTCGTTCCACGCGGGGGTCTGCCACTGCACCTCGACCAGACCCAGCTCCCGCGCCTCGGCCACCACGGCGTCCATCAGCGCGGCGCCGAGGCCGAGGCCCCGGTTGCCGTCGCGAAGGAAGAGGCAGTCCATGGTGAGGTACTCGCGGCCCTCCCAGGTGGAGAGTTCGGGCGCGCAGGTGGCGTATCCGACGACCTCGCCGTCGGGCAACTCCGCCACGAGGCATCTCAACCGCGGTGCCGGCGTGCCGAAGAGGAGGACCCCGAGCCGTTCGGCGAGGTCGGGGACGGGCGGTGCGGACTTCTCGTACGAGGCGTGCTCCGCGGCCAGTTCGGCGACACGCGGCAGGTCGGCGGGGCGTGCGTGCCTCACACGTGGAGCGCCCGTCATCGGACGTCTCCTGCCGTGGTGTCCGCACTCCACGCGGCCAGCCGGTCTGCTACGGGGCCTCTGCCGTCGAGGACTTGCCGCGTGAACGCGTCGCGCTCATGGGCCAGGACGGCGGCTTCCCAGACGCAGGGTGCGAGGCCGACCCGCCCCGGCCGCAGCAGTTCGGGCTTCCCGGCCGGACCGGAGAAGACAGCCAGGTCGGACATGTATCCCTCGATCCAGTTGCAGACGAGGACATAGTCCCCGTCGCCTCCCGCGTGCACGAGCAGGACGGCGAGCCCCAGCGACCCCCGGGCGCGCCCGAGCGCCAGATGCGCTCCGGCGATCCGCAGCGCCGCCGCCTCGTCCCGCTCCGTCACGACGCGCCCCGGCGCCTCGATCGCGTACACCTTCACCAGATGCCCACTGGCCTCGCGGATGCCCAACGCCCGTGTCCCGCGCGCGTGGTATCCGTCGGCCAGCGCGAGCAGCGCTTCCGCGTCGACCGCCGCCGGCAGTTCCTCACGATCACTCATCCGGCCATGATGCAGGGGGCGGGCCTCGTCCGTCTCCATCACGCGGACACCGGGTCCGCCAACGCCGTCAGCGTCCGCTCCCCCGCCGGGTCGCCCGCCGTGGCGGGGACCACGGCGATCTCGTCCAGGCCGGCGGCGGCGTACGCGTCGATACGGGTGCGGACGGTCGGGGCGTCTCCCACCAGGGCGAGTGTGTTAGCGGCCTCAGGTGGGAGGGCTGCGAGGAGGGTGTCCGTGGTCGCGTCGGAACGGGCGAGGTCGACCGCCTCGCCGAAGCCGGCCGCGGTGAACACGTCGCTGTATCCCGGGACGGTCAGATAGCCGACGATGCTCCGCAGGATCTGGCGGAAGGACTCGGGTTCGGGGTCGACGGCCACGGGCAGCCAGGCGGCCAGCCTGGGCGGTGTCCGGCCGGCGACCTCCGCGGCCGCGGTCAACTTGGCTCGTAGGGTGCGGACTTGCTCCGGGGAGACGACGTCGAGCAGCATGCGGTCGGCGTGGGCGGCGGCCACGGCGATCGCGCGGTCCCCGAACGCCGCCACGGTGAGCGGGCCTCCGGGCGGCCGCTGACGTCGGCGGAAAGTGCTCCCGGGCACGATCGCTTCGCCGGGCTCCCCGTGCATGAGACCGCGTACCGCCTCGGCGGACTGTGCCAGTGCGGCGGCGGGCCGGGTGCGGGGGCGGCCGTGGACGCCTTCGACCACCCGCTTGCTGGACGTCCCGAGCGCCACCCCGACCGTGCGGCCGATCACCGCGGCGGCGGACGCCGCGCCCCTGGCGATCGTCAGCGGGTCCCGTACGGAGACGGGGACCGGTCCGACGGTCAGCGTGACACGCTCCGTGGCGAGCCCGATCGCCGTGGCGAGTACGAACGCGTCCCAGGTGGGCCCCTCACCGGCCCACACCTCGCGGTACCCGAGCCGGTCGGCCACCGCGGCCACCCGCAACGGCTCGTCGACCGGGCTGTCGTCCTCTCGTGCCGCGGCAACCACGCTTATGTCCATACACAGCACGGTAGTTGCTGCCTGCCGCTCGACAGCCCCGACAGGATCTTCGGACGAGGGCGTTGTTACCGTGCACCGATGGCACACTCTTCACGCGACACCGCCGAGGGCGCCGGCTGGGGCACCGCGGAACGCGGCGACTACAAGCAGCTGATGCCGCACCGGAGCGCGAAGCTCTCCTGGCTCAACCCGAAGACGCTCTGGCCCGCCCGCAACGGCGTACTGGCCTCCTGGTTCGGCGATCCCACCGGCCGGACCCGCAGCCGCTGGGTGGAGCAGCGGACAGTCGCGGGGGCACCCGCCGACAAGGTGGTTCGTCGTGACGATCCGGACCACTTCTCCTTCATGGTCATCGGGGACACGGGAGAGGGCGACGACCCCCAATACGCCGTCGTCCCCGGCTTTCTGAAGGTCAGTCAGGACACCCGGTTCGCCGTGCTCGCCAGTGATGTGGTCTATCCGGTCGGCGCCGCCGACGACTACGGCACGAAGTTCCATCGCCCGTACAAGGACTACCAGGCACCCATCTACGCGATACCCGGCAACCACGACTGGTACGAGGATCTCCAGGGCTTCATGCGGGTCTTCTGCGAGGCCCCGCCTCTCGCGCCGGAAGCCACGCCCCGCCCGCTGACGCCCGCCTGGCTGCGGTCGCGGCTGTGGCACAAGCCGCGTGCCATCGACGAACAACGCCTCGCCGAGGCACGGCAGTTGCGCTCGGCGCCCGCCCAGCAGGCCGTCCAGCCCGGCCCGTACTGGGCCGTCGACGCCGGGCCGGTGCGCATCATAGGCATCGACACCGGTCTGCTGGGGACCGTCGACGCCGAGCAGGGCCGCTGGCTGCGTGAGGTGTCCAAGGGTGACATGCCGAAGATCCTCATCACTGGCTCCCCCTTGTACGTGGACGCCGAGCCCCACCCCTGCCAGATCGACGGCGGCGGAACCGTCGACGACATCGTGCGCGACCCGGACCATCACTACGTGGCCGCGATAGGCGGTGACATCCACAACTACCAGCGCTATCCGGTGACGGTGGACGGCCGCACCATCCAGTACGTGGTCGCCGGAGGCGGCGGAGCCTTCATGCACGCCACCCACACCGTCCCGCGTGTCTCAGTCGCCGGTGTCACCGAGGACGACTTCCGCTGCTACCCGCTGCGCGGCGACTCGCTCGCCTTCTACAGCAGGCTCTACGGACGCCGGCTGCGCATGCGGCGCTTCTTCACTCTCACCGAGGGCGAAGCCACCGCTGTCATCGCGAAGCGGCTGGGCATCCGCCCGACCCGCGCCCAGGTCTCGCCCGCCCGCGTCACCCTGCGTACCCGCCTGGTCGCGAGCCTGCTCGGCGCCGGCGGCCGTCCGGACCGTACCTCCCGCTTCCGCCTCCCCGTGCGCAAGGCGTACACGCAGCTGCTGTCCCCGGGCTCGGCGACGTACAGTCCGCCGTTCTTCAAGTGCTTCCTGCGCCTGGACGTCACTCCGGACTCGGTCCGGTTGCGCTGTTTCTCGGCGACGGGCAACCGGCAGCAGGAACTCGACCCGCCGGTCGAGGACGAGGTGACCATCCCCCTGTAGGGGCTTCCGTCCCCCGAATGGCGGAGCCGGGCGGACGGGCAGACGATGGAGACGAGGGGTTCGGCCAGGTCGTCGCGAGGCGGTGACCGACCTCCCGCCAATGCTGGGCAAGGCCAGATGGGAAGGAGCCGTCATGATCGAGGTCAAGGCGGTCGAAAAGCCGGACGAGCGGCGCGATTTCCCTCGTGGCCACCTCGAAGCGGTCCACCTCACCGGGCTCGACTTCGCCGTGGCGACGTTCGAACCGGGCTGGCGCTGGTCCGAGTCCGTGGCTCCGATCGCGGGCACCGAGAGCTGCCAGGTCCATCACAACGGTTACGTCGTCGAGGGCCGTATGCGGATTCGTATGGACGACGGCGGGGAGGCCGAGGTCGGCCCCGGCGACGTCTTCGTCTGCCCTCCCGGTCACGACGCCTGGGTCGTGGGGGACGTACCCGCGGTGCTGTACGACTTCGCCGGAGGCATGGCAACGGAGTACGCGAAGGCCAAGGAGGGCTGATCCGACGGGTCGGCGGGTGCCCTGCGCACTCATAGAGACCAACCGGCCCGAGGTCACGCACGGAATCCCCGACCCGAGACGGTCGGACGCCTGCTCGGACCCGAGACGGCCCGAGACGGTGAGAGGCCTTCTCAAATCACTTCCGCACATCATCTTCGCCTCGGCCCGGGGCCATTCAGGGCCCCCGCGTCTATTCTGAGGACGCATGGACGGGGCTGCGGGCAGAGGTGCGACCGGTGAACTGCCGGAATCCAGCGAGCCGTTCTTCATCGCGCCGCAGCAATCGGTGATCCTGCGGGCCGCGCGCGTCGAGCTGCCGGAGGAGAGTCCCGACCCCGTCCTGCTGCCCTCGATCACGCTGCTGGAGCGCGCCGCTTCCCGCGGGAGCGACCCGGAGGGACTTCCGCTGCCGCCTCCGCACATGCTCGCGGGGCAGTACCGGATGATCCGCCCCCTCGGCTACGGCGGCATGGGCGAGGTGTATCTCGCGCTCGACACCAAGGTCGACAACCGCGAGGTGGCGATCAAGGTGCTGCGCGGCGAGCAGGCGGCAGCCGCGGCGGAGGCCCTGGCCCAGGAACGGCGGGCGCTGGTCGACCTCAGCCACGACGACATCATCCGTGTCTACAACTACGGGCACCATCCCGAGATCGGGGACTTCCTCGTCCTCCAGTACGTGGACGGGCTCACCCTGGAGGAGGTGCGGGCGCGGGCGCAGGTGAACCCGGGGGAATTCGGCGACGGCCGCTTCCACGAGTTCGTACTCGCCTACGGGATAAGGCTCCTGGCCGCGCTCGGGTATCTGCACGGCGACTGGCCCGGCAAGGTCTACGGCGACCTCAAACCGGACAACGTCATGCACGACGGCACCACCACGAAAATCATCGACGTGGGAAGCGTGCGCATGGCCGGTCTGCCCGGCCACACCACAGAGGGATACCGCGCCCCGACCGCCGGCCGCAGCGGTGAATCCACCGGCCAGGACGACCTGTTCAGCCTGGGCGAGACCCTGCGGCGGCTGAGCGGCCTCGGCGGATCGCTGGACGATCTGGCGGAAGTCGGCCATCTGGACATGATCGGCGGGCTGGGCTCACCGGGCGGCGAGCCCGAAACCCCGCAGACGCGTCCGATGACGGCGCCCGCTCCCGTGGGGCTCGGTCTGGTGTCGCTCGCCCGGGTGCTGCACCGCGCGACCCGGAGCGAGCGGGCCGAGCGGTTCGCGACCGCACGGGAGATGGAGGAGCAACTGCGGGGAGTCTTCCGGGAGTTACGGTCGCTGCGGACCGGCCTGGAGACCTTCGAACCGTCGCCGCTCTTCCTCCAGTCGTCGTACGCGCTGGACGCGGCACTCGGATCCGCGCCGCCCCTCGCCCGGTGGGCCACGCCGAACGCTCCCGCCCCGTACGCGCCGCCGTCGCCCTCCGAGGCCGCGCAGCGGCTGCCCGTACCGCGGCCCGACCGGCACGACTACCACCACGCGCAGTTGAGCAGGCTGGCCGATGCCGCGCCGGAGGCGCTGCTGCAGCACACCGGGGACTGGCGCGACTCGCCGGAGGTGCATCTGCTGCGCTGCCGGCTGCGGTTGCGCGGTGCCGGGGGCGGGACGGCGGCCGCCGAGAGCGAACTGCGGTCCGCCGAGACGCTGATAGGAACCGAGCGCGCTCCGCACGATTGGCGGCTCGACTGGCATCGCGGGCTGCTCG
The DNA here is from genome assembly GCF_042715345.1 of Streptomyces sp. NPDC058697. Taxonomy (NCBI): domain Bacteria; kingdom Bacillati; phylum Actinomycetota; class Actinomycetes; order Kitasatosporales; family Streptomycetaceae; genus Streptomyces; species Streptomyces sp. NPDC058697. Next base: position 120,773 of record NZ_JBHXSU010000007.1, on the reverse strand, counting down.
CACTCGGCCGGGACCAAGTGGCCGCGGCCAGGCGGCACTTCGACGAGGTGTTCGCGGCGATCCCGGGCGAGTACGCGCCGAAACTCGCGCTCGGCTACTGCGCCGAGCGGCTCGGCCGGTGGCAGGAGGCGCTGACGTTCTACGAGGCCGTACGACTGCGCAATCCGTCCCTGGGCAGTGCGGCGTTCGGCGCGGTAAGGGCGCGCCTGGCGCTGGGTGGTGAGCGGGCGTGGGACGACGCGGTGCGGGCCCTGGACGTGGTGCCGCAGCATTCGCGGCACCGAACTGCCGCGCGTACGGCGGCCGTTCGCGTCGGTGTTGAGCACGTGCGGATCGCCGAGCGTTCCGACGAGGTGACCGAGCGGCTCCGCGAGGTGCTGGAGCGGCTGGCCCGGCTCTTCCACGCGCACGGGCTGACGGACGAGCAGGCCCGGGTCCGTATGACGACGGAGGTCTGGGAGGCCGTGCAGGGCGCGCTCGCCCGGGGTGCCGTCGACGCGGCGGGACTGGCCGCGCTGGCGGCGGGCGCCGACGAACGGCTCGGCCTCCCGTCCGACGGGCCCGGTCTGCGCAAGGCCCTCTCCCGCCTCTATCTCACCCTCGCCCACCAGGCCGCCCGTTCCGCCTCGCCAGAGGACGCGGCCGTCGCCGAAACGCTGCTGGACCGTGCCTACGAGGTCCGTCCGCTCGCCTTCCGACACCACAGGGACAGCCCATGGCTCGGAAAGAGAGTCACGACCTGGCTCCGGACGATCGCGCGTACGCCGACACCACCACCCCCACCGGCACCGCCCTCGGCGTCGGTACCGGGCAAGAACACCCGAACGGCTCACGAGTGAGTGAAGCCGCGCGCCCACAGCCCGCGGAGGACGATGCCGCGCCGCCCGCACGGGTCCCGCGTGCGCCTGCACGGGTCCCGCGTGCCGCGCGCGCGGCACGTCTCGTCGCGGCCGAACTCGCCCGCCGGGTCTGGCTCTACGTGTGGCCGTCGGCGACCGGCCGTCGAAACCGCGCCTACCTGCGGGAGCGGCTCGTCGCGCTGCCGCTGCTCGCCGTGGTGGCGTTCGGGACGCTCGGGTGGGCCTACTCGGGTGTGCGGGACGACTCCGCGTATGTACGGGACCGGCTGGCGCCCGCGCTGGTCGGTCTCGCGAACGCCAAGGCGTCGCTGTTCATCGCGCAGGGCGAGGCCGAGGAGAACCTCGCCGAAGGACGGGCCGCCGAGCTCAGCGGGCTCAGCGAGCGGTACCGGACGCGGGTGGCGCGGGCCACCCAGAGCCTCAACCAGGTCACGCGCAGCGGAGCCCTGACGGTGGCCGAGGAACAGGAACTGCGCGTGGTGTCCGCGCTGGTGGTGGACTACACGGGCTGGATAGGCCGGGCGCAGAACCACGTGGCCGACCCCGTGCTGCGGGACGCGGAGCTCACGTACGCGCGGAGCATGCTCTGTTCGACGCCGGTCGCGGTCGCGGACCGTCAGGACCGCTATCCGCCGTGCAGCCCCACGGTGGGTTCCGCCGCGACCTCGATCGTGGACCGGGTCGCCGGGCTCGAACGGCAGTTGCGGGAGCGGCTCGCGGACCGGGCCGCCTGGAGCGGGACCGTGCTCGTCGCCGCCGTGGTCTGCGGTCTCGCCCTCGTGCTGCTCGCCGCCGGGCTCTGGCGCACGGTGTCGTTCCTGCGGCGCCGTTTCCGGATCCGGCTCAGCGTTCCGCTGGCGGTCGCCGCCCTGCCGCTGCTCGCCGTGCCGCTCCTTACGACCGACGCGCTGCTCGCGCGGCACGCGCAGAAGGAGGCCGTCCCGGTGGCGGACACGCTCGCGAAACGGACCTCGCCCCGGACGGAGACGATCGCGGAGGAGCGCCCGTTCGACGGCCCGGACCCGCGGGCCATCGAGGTGCTGGAGGCGCGGATCGACGACGGGCTGTCGGACGGGCGGCTCGCCTTCCTGGACGGGGTCGCGCCCTTCGTGTTCCCCGCGGGCCTGGTCTGCGCGGTCGTCGCCGGCGGTGCTCTGCACTCGTACCGGCGCGAGTATCTCGTGGTCGCCCGCCCGGGAGCCGTGTCATGAGCCGACTCGCGAACCGAGGCGCGAACCGAGGCGCGAACCGACCTCTGAACCGTGCCGTCGGCCGTGTCCTGCGCGTCCTCCTCGCGGTCTGTCTGCTCACGCTCGTCCCCGGCTGCACGTCGGACACCCCCGACCCGCTCGTCGTGCTGGGCCCGTGGACCGGCGAGGAGGGCAAGGCCTTCGAGGCGGCGCTGAACCGGCTCGACGACGGGACCGGCAGGACGTACACGTACGAAGGCACCCGCTCGCTGCGCGAGACGCTCGTCTCGCAGCTGGAGGCGGATGCCCCGCCGGACGTGGCGATCCTCAACAGCATCGGCGAACTCACCGAGTACGCGCGCCGCGACGAGCTGAAGCCCCTGGTCGAGGAGACCGCCGAGCGCGCGTATCCGCCGTGGGCGCCGACGCTGCTGGTGGACGGCCGGCGCCGTACGTACTGGGTGCCGCTGAAGGTCGACCTGAAGAGCCTGGTGTGGAGCAAGGAGGGCACGTCCAGCGACGATCCCGCATGGTGTGTCGGGCTCGCCTCGCAGGCCACCTCGGGCTGGCCGGGCACCGACTGGATCGAGGACATCCTGCTCCACCAGGCGGGCCCGGCGGTCTACGAGGAGTGGGCCACCAGCAGGCTCAGCTGGCTCGATCCTGCGGTCCGGCAGGCCTGGACGACCTGGGCGGAGCTGCTCGGCGACCGCTCGCCGGAGTCGATCGAGCGGTCCCTGACCACGTCGTACGAGGGAGTGCCCGGACCTGGCGGGCCCCGCGGCCTGCTGGACTCCCCCGGCTTCGACTGCACGTACGAGCATCAGAGCGCCTTCATCCGGTACCTGTACGCGAGCGAGGACGTCCGGGTGGAGCCGTCGGCGCGGTTCCTGGGCGGGCGGGCCGAGTTCCGCGACGCGTACGAGGTCGCGGGCGACATGGCCGCCGTCTTCAGCGACGACCCGGCGGCCCAGGAGCTGGTGGAGCGGCTGTCGAGCCCGGCCGGGCGCAAGCGCTGGCAGTCGGAGGCGGACCCGGGAGTGCGTCCGTTGTTCCCGAACACGGCCGGTCTGCCGCCCGCGGTGCCCGCGAACCCCGTCGAGCAGGAGATCGACGACCTGCTCAACTCACGCGCCCGTACGCTCTGTTTCGACGCGTCGGACGTGATGCCGCCGGAGCTCAGGGATGCCTTCCACCGCGCGGTCCTGGAGTTCTTCCGGGATCCCTCGAAGCAGCATCTCGACTCGCTGCTGCGGCAGTTGGAGACCGTACGCGTCCAGGTGGACGAGGAGTCCGCCGACGGCCGCTCGTTCCGGCCGCCCGAGGTCATCTGCGCGAGCTCCGGCGGGTGAGCCGACCGAGTCTGTCCGGACGGGCTCACCCACCGGCGCTCGCACGGGGCGCGGTGACGCGACGGCCCCGTGGACCGTGTCCCGAGGTTCAGGCGCCGGCACCTGCCGCGATGTCCTGTGCCGCGATGTAGCCGAAGGTCATCGCCGGTCCGATCGTCGAGCCCGCGCCGGCATAGCTGTGGCCCATGACCGCCGCGCTGGCGTTTCCGGCGGCGTACAGGCCGGGGATGACGGATCCGTCCGGGCGCAGTACGCGGGCCCGGGCGTCGGTGCGCAGACCGCCCTTGGTGCCCAGATCACCCGGGACGATCTTGAAGGCGTAGTAGGGGGCCAGCCACAGAGGTGCCAGGCAGGAGTTCGGGAGGATCGCGGGGTCGGTGTAGTAGTGGTCGTAGACGCTGTCGCCGCGGTGGAAGTCGGTGTCCGTGCCGTTGCGGGCCAGGCCGTTGAAGCGGTTGACCGTGGCCCGCAGGGCGGCCGCGGGCACACCGATCCGTGCGGCGAGGGCGTCGAGCGTCCAGGCCTTGTGGGCGGCGCCGGACTCGTACCAGGCGTCGGGGAACGTGAACGTCGGTGCGATGTCCCGGAAGAGGTAGCGATTGCGGTAGTTCTGGTCGACGATCAGCCAGGCCGGAATGTCGGGGTCGGTCTCGTTGCGTTCGTACATGGTGTGCACGACATCGCTGTACGGGGCCGCCTCGTTGACGAACCGGGCTCCGGCGGCGTTGACGAGGAGCCCGCCGGGCAGGGTGCGTTCGGCGAGGCAGAAGTAGGGCTCGTCGGGCAGCGGGATCGCAGGCCCCCACCAGGCGTCGTCCATCAGGTCGAGCGCGGCACCGGCCCGGCGGCCCGCCTGGATTCCGTCGCCGGTGTTCTCCTTGGCACCGACGGTCCACTCGGTGCCGATGGGCTGTTGCTGGTACTGGGCACGCATGGCCGCGTTGTGCTCGAAGCCACCGGAGCCGACGATCACTCCGCGCCGGGCCCTGATGAGGCCCGGGGTGCCGTTCCTCGTGACGACCGCTCCAGCGGTGGTTCCGTTCTCCGTGTACAGGTCGGTGAGCGGGGTGTTCAGCCAGACCGGCACCTGTGCCGTCAGCAGTCCCGCGCGCAGACCGGCTGCCAGCGACTGGCCCATGGTGAGGGGCTTCTGGCCGAGGAGGGCCGCCCTGGTACCGCGGGCCAGGCATTCGGTGGCGACGGCGGCGCCCTTCACGCTGACCGCGGAGAGCGCGAGCCACTTGTAGTCGGCGCTGAAGACGACCATGCCGCTGGGGACCGTCAGGTACGGCGGGTTCAGCCGGGCGAGTTCGGCGCCGAGGATGTTCCCGTCGAGCTGGGCGGGCTCGATGGAACGGCCGTTGGACAGTCCGCCGGGCAGCTCGGGGTAGTAGTCGCTGTACCCCTCCATCCAGCGGAAGCGCAGCGGGCTGTTGGCCATGACGAAGGAGAGCATGGCCGGGCCCTTGCCGAGGAAGGCCTGTTGGCGCGCGGCGGAGACGTCGGGGCCGACGACCGCCGCGAGGTAGGCGGCGGCCTTCGCCGGGGTGTCGGGGACACCGGCGGCGAGGATCACCGAATTGTTGGGGATCCAGATGCCCGCGCCGGAGCGGGCGGCCGAACCGCCGAAGGTGGCCGCCTTCTCCACGACGACGCAGCTCAGTCCTTGTTTCGCGGCGGTCAGTGCGGCGGTCATCCCGGCGGCTCCGGACCCGATGACTACGACGTCGTACGTGCCGAGCAGGGGCAGTTCGGCCGCGTCGGCGGCACTCGGGAGGCCGGCCGCAAGGGCGAGCCCGCCCGCCGTCGCGGCACCGAGCACCCGCCGCCGCGACGGGCCGGGCTGTAAGGGCCCGGACGGTGAAGGGGCTTCGGTACGTCTCGCAGGATCCGCGGTTGTCGACATGGCAGCACTCCAACAGGGCGAAGGAAGACGACGACGTGCTGTGCCCCGGGAGGCAACTGGCCTGTGGGGTCCCGGTTCTGATGCGGAGTCAGGAATCTGGCGCGGGGGTCTTGTGAAGTCAAGAGGCACGCCGGTCCCGAGGCCGGCCCGGTCGCTGACGGGCCGCTTCGGCGGGGGCTCGCATCCTGACAGATGACAGGGACCGGCAGGCGGGTGGAGTCCGTACGTTCGCGGGAGACCACCGAGACCAGGGGGAGGGCGTGCCGTGACCAACAGTGTCCGCAGAATCCGAAGAACCGAGAGGGCAGGGTCCGGAAGAACGGGGTCCGGAAGAACGGGGTGGGGCGAGCGGTCATGGGGTCGGCGGGTACGCCTGCTCGTGGCCGCGCTCGTGACGGTGGTGAGCCTCGGCCTGCCGGCCGTCTCGGCCACTCCGGCGGCCGCCGCCCCGGGGTGCGCACCGCTCCAGTCCGGTGCGAGTGCGGCGGCAGAGGCGGCCGTCGAGGTCGCGTGCCGGTACGTCGGCAAGCAGTACGCCTGGGGTGGCGGTCACGCACAGGGCGTGCCCGGTCCGAGCCAGGGCCAGGTCGACCGTACGGACCCGGCGTCATACGCGGACCCGGAGCTGTGGAGCTTCGACTGCATCGGTCTGGTGCGCTGGGCCTGGTACAAGGCGACCGGCCGGGACCTCATCACCGAGCGCACGACGCAGGCGACCTTCGCGGCGCCCGGGTACGCGCACACGAAGTTCCTGAAATCGCAGGGGTCGGGCGTCCTGCTCCCCGGCGACATCATGTACTTCGGCCCCACGGGCTTCGGCCCGACGCACGTCGCGATCTATCTCGGCAACGGCAAGATGGTCGAGGCACCGCAGTCGGGCGCGCAGATCCAGGTCAACAACATCAGCGCCCGCTGGGAGCGCTACCAGGGCGCGTTCCGGCCGCACGCCGACGTCACGCCGATGGTCTGGTCCTGGGACGGCCGCGGCTCGTACCACAAGACCTGGGGCCAGCCCAATCTGCGGCAGGACTCGAACACGAGCAGCCGCATCAACTTCACCAACGGCAACGGCATCTCCGTACAGACTCGGGTGCTGTGCCAGCGGGTGGGCGAGCGGGCCACGGTCGACGGCATGGTGAACAACGTCTGGTCGTTCCTGCCGGACTACCACAGCTGGATCAGCAACCTGTTCGTACAGGGGCCTGCCGTGCTCAGGGATGTGCCGTCCTGCGGTGACTTCCCGGAGATCGGCGGCACACTGGCCGGCGCGGAGAACAACACGTCCTGCGGCGACGGTACGGAGCCCAACTCCACGGGCGCCTGGACCGCCAAGTCGACCACCGTCTTCGGCCGCACCGTGGAGCTGCGCTACAACGGCACCACCCAGTGTGCCTGGGGTCGCATCATCGGCGGCGCGCCCGGCGACGAGATCTGGGTCGACCGCAGTGCCGACGGGGGCGCGACCTGGTCCCCGATGCTCGGCTTCACCACCATCACCTCGGGCAACGACGCGTACACCACCCAGTGGAACGACGCCGGCCTCGTCATGCGAGCCTGCGGCACCAACGGCCCGGGCGGTGCGATCGCGTGCACCGGCTGGTTCTGACCCACTGCGCTGCCCCGCCGTTCTGACTCACCGTTCTGACCCACCGACAGACAGGCCGGCCGGCTCCGGGAGTGGCCCCTTCCACTCCTGGAACCGGCCGGCCGCTCCGCGCGGGCGGCCGGCGATAGGACGCGTACCACTCCCCGGGTGCTTCGGGTCGGGCATGCGCGATCATGGTCGGAATGGACACTCGTTTTCTTGGCATCGCCGATGTGGTCGAAACCCCGTCCGTGGCGGTTGTGGTCGACGTCATGCGTGCGTACACCGTGGCTGCCTGGGCCTTTGCCCGGGGCGCGGAAAAGATCGTTCTTGCCGAGTCGTTGGACGAAGCCCTGGCGCTCAAGGCCCGTCACCCGGACTGGTTGGCTCTCAAGGACGGTCCGCCCGCGCCCGGGTTCGACATGGTCAACTCCCCTGGCCTGCTGCGGTCGATCGACCTTGGCGGACGGACCGTTGTGCAGAAGACCACGGCAGGGACGGTCGGCGCCCTGGCCGTGAAGGAGGCGCAACTGGTGCTGTGCGCCGGCTTCGTGGTGGCGGAGGCAACGGCTCGGCTCTTGCGTGCGCGCGGGGGTGACAGTGTCACGTTCGTGGTCACCGGCGAGGACGGGCAGGCCGATGAAGATCTGGCGTGTGCTCAGTACATCGCCCGGAGGGCCACCGAGCCCGGGACGGATGCTGCGCAGTTCATCCGCCGTGCCGCCGAGTCACGCGCCGCCGCCGAACTGACGGAGGGGGTGCGCCGAGGAGCCCACCCCGACGACGTCGCGCTCTGTCTTGAGCTCGACCGGTTCCCCTTCGCCATGGTGGCGACCTTGGAAGACTCACTCATGGTCCTGCGTGGGCGGGCGGTCCCGGCCGTGGGGTAGCGCATCGGTCAGCCGTCGTCGTCACGCTCATCGACCGGGCCGAGGAACTCCCCGGCGCCGTAGTTCAGGCTGCGCGCGGTTCTCACCAGCGGCGCCAACGGGTCTCTGCGAGGAAGCCGGAAGCCGGGGAGTCTGAAGCGGCGAAGGAGACTTCGGCGGCAGGTTCGCGCCAGCAGGGCCGGCCAGGAGACTGCGGCCATCGCGACGACGCTCACACCCACACATAAGGACCGAACTCGCGTCCGAGGTTCGGGTGTTCTACGGACAAACGCCACGGCGCGCCACCCCTTCCACTGGATAGATATATCTACGAATATGACTCTGGGCATCGCCTCGGGAATTTCACACGGAGCCGCGCCCGCGGAGGGGGTATCACTGTCCGCTCACACGGACCAGCGGTCGAAGAGGAGAGACATGAGAAGCGCTCCCCACCAACAAGCCGTGGAGTGGCTCGCAGCAGCCGCGGTGGACCCCCGGGCCTGCAAGCGCGAATGGGAGCACGGGGCGAGCGGCGCCGCGCTGCTGCCGGCAGGCCGGTTCTGGGACGTCCTCAGCGTGCCGGAGGAGATCGGCCTGTTCGCCCTGGACGCCCTCCTGCGCCTCCCGCTGCCGATGCCCGGCCCCACGCTCGCCGATTTCGGCGCCCACCGGGTCGGGTTCTTCCTCCCCCCGGACCCGGAGAGCTACTGGGTGGGGCAGGACATCCGCTACTCCGGGAAGGGCTCCTGGATCGCGGTGCCCTCGCCCCGCCGGACGAGCGGCACGCTGCGCTGGCTGGTTCCGCCGGACGGCCAGGGCGCCCTGCATCTCCCGACCGCCCTGGAAGTGGCGCTCCATCAGGCCGCCGAGATGCTCTCCGCCCTGGTGAACGGGGAACGGTCACGCCCCGTCGGCAACGCGGTGCGTCCCGGGCCGGGCCGCGATCGACTCGGCTGAGACAACAGGGACGGCAGGAGCGGCCGAGCCGCCAGACACGCCCGAGACGCCCGAGACGCCCGAGCCAGCCAAGCCGGTGGCCGGGCAGAGCCCATCAGCAACCACTCGACCCCGGACCGTCGCTTCGGCGCCGCCCGGGACCGGGAAGGCGAACGTCGGTGACGCGCAGGGCGGTGAAGCCGGGCCGACGCGCCTCGTGCCGCCTCGGCACCACGCGTCCGCGGGCCTGCCAGTCGGCGACCAGCGCCGCGTAGATCGGCGGGTCCGTCCAGTGGGCGCCGGCGAGTTCGACGGACGGCCGGCCCTGACTCTCGCGGCCCAGGAAGGGCCCCGTTGTGGCGAATGTGCTGTCCATGTCCGTGCAACGGGGCGCGTGCGCCGGTGGTACGCCCTCACCCGCCAGGGGCACCGGATCGAGCGAGCACACACCCCTCGTTCGGGGCCATGTTTTCATCGGACCAGACGATGTATTCGGACCAGACGATGTATCCGGTCTGCGGCCACGAACCCCGAAGGGGTCGTACGCGCGGATGCCGCGCCTTGGCCGACTCCGGTGCGGTGGAGCCGGCCAAGGCGGTCGGGTCAGGAGCTGGGGCACTCCTTCCAGGCCAGGTGATAGATCGTGCTGATGTCACCGTCGGTCGAGTCCATGGTCATGAAGCTGGTACTGCCGGGAGCGGACGTGCCCGCGTTCACGCGCAGTTCGGTGTTGATGTTGAAGTTCCGCTGCACACCGCAGGGCGCCCAGACCAGCTGCGCCCACTCCGTCGTGTCCGTGGCCTGCCAGTTGTCGTCGTAGGGGCCCCTGAAGGGATGGGTGATGGAGGCCGTGTTCGGCGAGCCCTGGAAGTAGTACGACGCCTTCTCCGTGCTGGTCGCCCCCGCCTTCAGTGAGGCGAAGCCGCGGTAGTCCGCACTGGCGATGGCGTACGTGAAGCCGCCCGGCACGGCGACGGTCAGGTTGAGCTGGCAGTTCTTTCGGAACGCGGTGGGATCGGAGTTGCCGCCCACCTGGGCGAGGTAGTCGCTGTAGGTCACCGTGAACGCGGTGTTGTCCGGGGACACGGCAATGGCGGCGGTGCCCTGGGGACAGCCGGAGCCGTTCACCGTGGCGACCTTGATGACGATCTTGTCCGGGGGCGGGTCGACGATCCCGGTGGACGGGTTGTGCGCGGGAAGCGCGGTGGCGAAGAGAGCGGCGACAGCGCCGCTCAGAAGCATCGCACCAGCCATGGTGCTCCAATCCGTTGCGTCGGTGTTCCGGCGGCGGGCAGACGTGCCCAGCCGCGAATTGGGGGGTGCGGCCTTCGCGTACGCGAAGAACCGTCGCAGACCAGGTGCGTTGGATCAGACATGGATCAGGCATGGATCGGACATCGAGCACAGTCGTTCAACGGTCATGTACATGCCAAACACATGACCGTGTGAGCCCGGCCCTGTGAAGGGGCTGTGAAGACCGGAGCGGTCGCATCGTATGTACGTCCGGCGGGGGCAGCCAGGGCGAACTCCGGCCATTCCTCGTTGTGTTCCAAGCCACGGGTCCCGAACTTCGCCCTTCTTCGGCCGTAATACCTCGGGCGAACCCGGTCGGCGGCCCGCATTCCACATCGCTCCAGTGGGCCCGTTGCGCGCCTCGACCGTTACGCCGCCTGCGCTCGGGAGGCCGCGCCTGCCGGGTTCATGATCTTCATCTGATTAGCATTCACAAGCCCCGCAGCACCCGTTGCCGGGGCTTCCCTGTGACATCACCGTGAGGGGATAGAGCCATGCCCCCGGGCCGCCAGAGACCGTCGTCGCAGCAGCACGCCCCCGAACTGCGTGCGGCCGCGCGCCATCTCGCACGCCGCCGCTTCCTGACCGTCACCGCGGCGGCCGCCGCGCTCGCCTTCGGCACACAGCTGCCCGCCAGGGGCGCGGCGAGCGCCACCGAACTCGACGCGGCGAGGATCACCGACGACCCCTTCACGCTCGGCGTCGCCTCCGGTGACCCGTGGCCCGGTTCCGTACTGCTGTGGACGCGGCTCGCGCCCGAGCCGTACGAGGCCGACGGCGGTCTGGGCCGGCAGCGTGTCGTCGTCGAATGGGAGGTGGCCGACGACGAGCGGTTCGCCGCGATCGTCCGGCGCGGGACCGCCATCGCCCACCCCGAGGTCCACCACACCCTGCACGTCGAGGTGGACGGGCTCGACGCCGGTCGCGTGTACTACTACCGCTTCCGGACGGGCACCTGGATCAGCCCGACGGGCCGCACCCGCACCGCTCCCGCCACGGCAGGCCCGGCCTCCGCGCTCACCTTCGCCGCCGTGTCCTGCCAGGCGTACCACGAGGGGTACTTCACCGCTCACCGGCATCTCGCGGGCGACGACGTCGACGTGGTCTTCCACCTCGGCGACTACCTCTACGAGTACGCGGTCGACGCCGCCGGCGGAGCCCGTAAGTACACCGACCGTGTCCTGCCCGACCTCTTCAACCGGGAGACCGTGACGCTGGAGGACTACCGCCTGCGCTACGCCCTCTACCGCAGCGACCCGGACCTGCGGGCCGTTCATGCCATGCACCCGTTCATCGTCACCTGGGACGACCACGAGACCGAGAACAACTACGCGGCCGACACCGACGAGAACGGCACCCCACCGGCCGCGTTCCTGCTGCGGCGCGCCGCCGCCTACCGGGCCCACTGGGAGAACCAGCCGCTGCGCGCCTCCCAACTGCCCAACGGGCCCGACGCCCAGCTCTACCGGCGTCTGCGCTGGGGCACGCTGGCGCAGTTCGACGTCCTCGACACCCGCCAGTACCGCTCCGACCAGGCCTACGGCGACCGGCCGCACATCCCCGGCCCGGAGTCGGACGACCCGGCACGCACCATCACCGGCGCCGCCCAGGAACGCTGGCTGCTCGACGGATGGCGCACCTCCGACGCCGTGTGGAACGTGATGCCGCAACAGGTCTGCTTCTCCCAGCGGAAGCTGGACCTCAGCCCGGTCGCCAAGGTGTCCATGGACGCCTGGGACGGCTACCGGGCCTCGCGCGACCGGGTCCTTGCCGGGGCGAGGGCGGCGGGAATCGACAACCTCATGGTGCTCACCGGTGACGTCCACGTCGGGTACGCCTTCGACATCAAGGACGACTTCGACAACCCCTCGTCCAGGACTCTGGGCACGGAGATCGTCACCCCGTCCATCGCAAGCGGGATGGACGGCATCGCGAGACCCACGAACTGGGCCACCTATCTGTCCGCCAACCCCCACCTGAAGTTCTACAACGGACAGCGCGGTTACGTCAGGGTGCGGTTGACACCACAGGCGGCGCGGGCGGACTTCAAGACCGTGTCCGCCGTCACCACGCCCGGGGCTCCGATCACGACGGCCGCGTCCTTCGTCACCGAAGCGGGCAATCAGGGGCTCAAGCCCGTCTGAGCCCGTACGCGTGCCCATGCGCGTAAGGCCTGTGCCTGCGACCGGCGGCCCTCATGACTCGGCCCGGCGGCGGACCGCCGCGAGCAGCCGCCGCACGACCACCGCGTGCCCTCCCGTCCCGAGGACGAGCAACCGGTAGAGGCCGCCTGCCGGGCCGGGAAAGGTGGCCCGGGTCTCGGCGGTCAGCCGTGACCGGCCCGGACCCGCGGATTCCAGGCGAAAGATCAGCGCGTACGACGAGAAGCGGTGGCGCCCACCGAGGACCAGCTCCCGCCCCGGGACCGCGGTGGCCACCCGGAACCCGGGAAACGTCGAGCCCTCGGCAAGCGGCCGCGGACCCGACGCCGTGCGGTCCGCGCATCCGACCAGCCGCGCGTAGCCGCTCGCACCGGAACGTGAGAAGGACCGGTCCAGTGTGTCGCCCAGACTGCGCCACACGTCATCGGCTCCCGCCGCGACGACGGTGGTGTGCTCATCGCGATACGGCAACGAAGGGATCTGCATCATGGCCTCCATGGCGGTCCGGTCATGGTCGGCCGCCCGGTCGGTCGCCAGGTCGGTCGGGGCACCACCGAGGGGCCGGTCAGCCCTCGAACTCCGTCAGGTCGATCCCGTACAGCCGCACGTCGTGCCCGTAGGCCGGGTCCACTGTCGCGCCTTCCGCCTGCATGCCGAGCTTGTCCAGCACGTTCGACGACGCGGTGTCGGCCGTTCGGCACACGGCGACGATCCGGTCGAGACCGCGGTCCTGCAGAGCGAATTCGAGTGTGGCGTGGGCCGCCTCCGAGGCATAGCCCTGACCCCAGAAGACGCGCGCCATCCGCCAGGTAATGGCCACCTGCCCCTCGACCTCGGGCGGGGAACCAGGAACGAAGAGTCCGACCGCCCCGGCCAGCTCCCCCGATCCGAGGAGTTCGACGGCGAAGACCCCGAAGCCCTCCTCGTCCCACTCCTCCTCCCAGGCCTCGATGTCCTCGGCGGTCTGTTCCAGGGAGCGGAGTGTGCCGTCGCCGATCCATCGCATCACCGTCGGGTCGGCGTGGATCTCGGAGAGGGGCACGAGGTCGTCGTCCTGCCAGCGGCGCAGCAGAAGACGGGGGGTACGGATATCGGTCATGCCCCCATCATCGCGTGAGCCAGACGACAAGAACGACCACGACCACGGCCAGGACGATCACCGCCGGAAGAGCGCGCTTGAGCACGGCACCGCGAGCGACGCTCATCAGGTCCAGGGGCTCCGGTGCGGCCGCGGCCGGCGTACGGGAAACGGCGGGCGTCTCCACGGGCCGGACGCCGTTCGAGGCTGGAGCGGCTGGAGCGGCTGGAGCGGCTGGAGCAGTCTTACTCGGGGTTTCGGCTATGGGGGCGCTGTCCACGGTGGCCCCTCCCGTGGAGGCGGATTCCGGCGTGCCGCTCGGTACGACCCCGGCGCCGGCGCCGCCCTCGGGCCCGGCTCCGGCTCCGGCTCCGGCTCCGGCTCCGGCTCCGGCTCCGGCTCCGGCCAAAGTCTCAGCCCCCGCTCCCGCTCCCGCCCCGGCCGCGGCCTCCGCGCCGGGCTCTGGCGTCGGTGCGACCGGTTCCTGGGCCTGCTCCCGCGCCTGCGCCTTCTCCGTCGCGAGTTGCCGCTCCAGGTTGTCGACGAACTGGGCCAGCAGTTTCCCGCTGACCTCCTCGATCACGCCTCGGCCGAACTGCGCGATCCTGCCGGTGATGGTGAGGTGGGTGTCCACCGTCACCCGCGTCCCGTCGCCGTCCGGGACGAGCCGGGCGGTGACGCGGGCGTCGGCGTTTCCCTGGCCGCGGGTGTCGCGGCCACGCGCGTGGAGTACCGCCGTACGCGCTTCGTCGTCCTTCTCCTCGAAGGAGACGACACCCTTGTACTGGACGGTCATGGGGCCGACCTTCACCTTGACGACCCCGTTGTAGGTGTCGCCGTCCACGCCGGTGAGCTGGGCCCCGGGCATGCAGGGAGCGATCCGCTCCACGTCGGTCAGCAGGGACCAGGCCTGGTCGGGCGGCAGGTTCACTCGGAACTCGTTCGTGAAGTCCATGACGGACACACGATGCGCGCGGGCCGCCGGGCCGTCAATGAGCTCTTCAGGGTTTACTTAAGACGCCGCGCCCAGGAGCCCGGAACCCGTGATCCGCCGGCTCCCCCGAGTCCCGTCAGCTCCAGATCGTGACATGGACCGGTGGTCGGAACTCGTTCATCGGAACGCCCTTGGACCGGGTCAGCACGGCCTGCGTGGCGGCCGGTGTCGTCACGAACCGGCACAGCGCGGCGGCGGTCGTCGAGCGCCTTTCGCCGGTGAGCGCGCTCGCGTACAGCATGCCGCCGAGCCGGGCGCCTGAGACGTCGAGCACGGCCAGTGACCCGCGGCGCAGTTCGTCGCGTACGACGTGGAGGAAGGCGATGGACAGCCCGGCCCCACCGGCCACCGCGTTGAGAGAGGCCGTGACGCTGGGGAACGCCTTGGCCTTGGCGGCTTCGACTCCTATGTGGGAGAGGAAGGTGCCGGACACGGTGTCCGGGTCCAGTCCCGCCGGGCCCAACAGCCATGATTCATGGGCCAGTTGTGCGGGCGCGAGCCGCTTCCGGTGCCTGAGCGGATGGTCCGGCGCCGCGACGACGACCAGTTGGAAGCGCAGGAAGGGGATCGACTCGATACCCGGTTCCGGGCGCGGCGACGGGCCGATCGTGACATCGGCGCGCCGGTCGCGAAGCAGGTCGCCGAAGACCGCCACCGGCACGGCGAGGGTGTCGACGTCCAGGTCGGGCTGTCGCCGCCCGAAGGCCGCGAGCAGCGCGGGGAGGACCTGTTCGGCGCCGGCTTCCGTGGACGCCACCCGCAGTTGGGCGGTGCCCGAGCCGGCCTGGCGGACCCGGTGGCGGGTCTCCTCGGCGAGGCCGACGATCTCGGCGGCTCCCGCGGCGAGACGTCTGCCGCCCGGCGTGAGACTGATCCCGCCGGCGGCCCGGATGAAGAGCAGGTCGCCGAGTTCGCGGCGGAGCGCGGCGACCGCGCCGGAGACCGCGGCCTCGGTGACGCCGAGCGACTCCGCGGCGCCCTTGACCGAGCCCAGACGGGCCACCGTGACGAATGCGCGGAGCTGAGTCAACGTCATGTCCGCCATTACAACGGCTGTTCGACCGGTAGGACCCCCTCCGTTGCCCAGGTCTCTTAAGCATTCGCTTGAGTCGCCGTTGACCGCCCCATCCCTTCGCGCAATTGTTCCCCCGGACCGCCGGAAACCGGCCAGGTCCTCAATCGACGGACGGCTCCCGCGCGCGCTGCCTCGCCCGGGCGTGCCGGGCGGGCCCGGTCCGGGAGGGAGCGTGCCGTGCAGGTACCCGCTTCGTTCGACTACCAGCGCGCCGAGAGCGTGGACGAGGCGCTGGAACTGCTGCGGCGCTATGGCGAGGAGGCCCGGGTCGTGGCCGGCGGACACAGTCTGCTGCCGATGATGAAACTGCGGCTCGCCGCCCCCGAGGTCCTCGTCGACATCAACGACCTGCACGAACTCGACCACATCGTCCTGGTCGGCGACGAGTTGCGCGTCGGCGCCCTCACCCGGCACCGCACACTGCTGGAGTCGGAGCTGGTCGGCCGGTACTTTCCCATCGTCCACGACGCGGAGAAGGTGATCGCCGACCCGCCGGTCCGCAACCGCGGCACGATCGGCGGCTCCCTCTGCCAGGCCGACCCGTCGGAGGACCTCTCGGCGGTGTGCGGAGCGCTGCACGCCCATGCCGTCATCCGCGGGGCGGGCGGCGAACGGATCGTCTCCATGGCCGACTTCCACCAGGGCCCGTACGAAACAGCCGTGGGCGTCGGCGAGATGCTGACCGAGGTGCGGCTGCCGGTCCTGCCGGGTGCGGGCAGCGCGTACGAGAAGGTCGAGCGCAAGGCCGGGGACTGGGCCGTCGCCGCGGCCGGGGTCGCCCTGACGCTGCGCGACGGTCGGATCGCCGACGCGGGCGTGGGTCTGGCGGCTGTCGGCGCCGGGGCGCTGAACCTCCACGCGGTCCAGGCACTGCTGAACGGCAGCGAACCGTCCGAGGCGCTGTACGAGGAGGCGGGCCGGGTGGCGTCGGACAGCTGTTCGCCGGTCACCGACGGGCGGGGCAGCGCCGAGTACAAGCGGCATCTGGCCGGCGAGCTCACCCGGCGGGCGCTGCGGCGGGCGGTCGCCCGGGCCGGGCGGCCCATCGGGTCCACGGCAAGGGAGGCGTGAGGCGCATGCGGATCACCGTCAACGTCAACGGCGACGACCACACCCGGGAGGTCGAGCCCCGGCATCTGCTCGTGCGCTTCCTCCGCGACGACCTGGAACTGACCGGCACCCACTGGGGCTGCGACACCAGCAACTGCGGCACGTGCGTGGTGCTGATGGACGGGGAGCCCGTCAAGAGCTGTACGGTCCTCGCGGTCATGGCTGCCGGTCACGAGATCCGTACGGTCGAGGACCTGGCGGAGGGCGACCAACTCGACCCCGTTCAGCAGGGGTTCATCGAGCAGCACGGTCTGCAGTGCGGGTTCTGCACCCCGGGAATGATGCTCACCGGCCGGGCGCTCCTGGACCGCAACCCGGATCCGTCCGAGCAGGAGATCCGGGAGGCCATCTCCGGCCAGCTGTGCCGGTGCACCGGCTATCTGAACATCGTCAAGTCCATCCAGTGGGCGGCGAGGAACGGCCACGAGGCAGCGGGGAGTCAGACATGACCACCGTCGAGGAACCGGCCGCAACGTCTCAGGAACGGCCCATCGGCTTCGGCCGGATGAAGCGCAAGGAGGACCCCCGCTTCGTACGCGGCAAGGGCCGCTACGTCGACGACATCCACCTGCCCGGCATGCTGCACGGAGCCGTGCTGCGCAGCCCGTTCGCGCACGCCCGCATCGTGTCCATCGACACCTCGGCCGCCGAGGCCCACCCCAAGGTCAAGGCCGTGATCACCGGCGAGACCCTGGCTGGCCTCGGCCTCGCCTGGATGCCGACGCTGTCGATGGACACGCAGGCCGTCCTCGCCACCGACAAGGTGCGCTTCCAGGGGCAGGAGGTCGCATTCGTCGTCGCCGAGGACCACTACGCGGCCCGCGACGCGATCGAGTTGATCGACGTCGAGTACGAGCCGCTGGACCCGGTGGTCAATGCCCGCCGCGCCCTCGACGCGGACGCGCCCGTCATCCGGGACGACCTGGAAGGCCGTACGGACAACCACATCTTCGACTGGGAGGCAGGCGACAGCGCGGCCACCGACGAGGTGTTCGCGCGGGCCGACGTGGTGGTCGAGCAGACCATGCTCTACCCGCGAGTCCACCCGGCCCCGCTGGAGACCTGCGGGGCGGTCGCCGCCATGGACCCGGTCGACGGCAAGCTCACCCTCTACTGCACCACCCAGGCCCCGCACGCGCACCGCACGCTCTACGCGATGGTGGCCGGCATCCCCGAACACAAGATCCGGGTCGTCTCCCCCGACATCGGCGGCGGTTTCGGCAACAAGGTCGGCATCTATCCGGGTTACGTGTGCGCGGTCGTCGGCTCGATCGTCACTGGGCGGCCCGTGAAATGGATGGAGGACCGCTCCGAGAACCTGATGAGCACCTCCTTCGCCCGCGACTACCACATGACCGGCGAGATCGCGGCGACCCGGGACGGGAAGATCCTGGGCGTACGGGTCAAGGTCCTCGCCGACCACGGCGCCTTCAACTCCACGGCGCAGCCCACGAAATACCCGGCCGGCTTCTTCCACATCTTCACCGGCTCGTACGACATCGAGGCCGCCCACTGCTCGGTGACCGGCGTCTACACCAACAAGGCGCCGGGCGGGGTCGCGTACGCCTGCTCCTTCCGGGTCACCGAGGCGGTGTATCTGATCGAGCGGATGGTCGACTGCCTTGCGGCCGAACTCCACGCCGATCCGGCCGAGTTGAGGATGCGCAACCTGCTGCGGCCGGAGCAGTTCCCGTACGAGAACAAGACCGGCTGGACGTATGACTCCGGCGACTATCCGGCCTGTCTGCGCAAGGCACTGGACGTGGCCGGGTACGAGGAGCTGCGCAAGGAGCAGAGCGAGAAGCGGGCCCGGGGCGAACTCATGGGCATCGGCCTGTCGTTCTTCACCGAGACGGTCGGCGCCGGGCCGCGCAAGCACATGGACATCCTCGGTCTCGGCATGGCCGACGGCTGCGAGCTGCGCGTCCACCCCACCGGCAAGGCGGTGGTGCGGCTGAGCGTGCAGACACAGGGACAGGGCCACGAGACGACGTTCGCGCAGATCGTCGCCGAGGAACTGGGCATCCCGCCCGAGGACATCGACGTCGTGCACGGCGACACCGACCAGACGCCGTTCGGGCTGGGTACGTACGGAAGCCGGTCGACTCCCGTGTCAGGAGCGGCCGCTGCCGTGGTCGCGCGCAAGGTGCGGGACAAGGCGCGGATCATCGCCGGGGCCATGCTGGAGGTCTCTCCCGACGACCTCGAATGGACCAAGGGCCGCTGGTCGGTCGCGGGCGACCCGGCGATGACGAAGACGATCCAGGAGATCGCGCTCGCCGCGCACGGCTCGCTGGAACTGCCGGAGGGGGTGGAGGGTCACCTGGAGGCGACGACCGTCTACAACCCGCCCAATCTCACATACCCGTTCGGCGCGTACGTCTGCGTGGTCGACGTCGATTCCGGCACGGGCACGGTGAAGGTGCGGCGCTTCATCGCGGTGGACGACTGCGGGACCCGTATCAACCCGATGATCATCGAGGGGCAGGTGCACGGCGGGCTGGCCGACGGTGTCGGCATGGCACTGATGGAGTTGATCAGCTTCGACGAGGACGGCAACTGCCTGTCCGGCTCCTTCATGGACTATCTGCTGCCGACCGCGCTGGAGGTCCCCGCCTGGGAGCTGGACCACACCGTCACGCCCTCCCCGCACCATCCGATCGGCGCGAAGGGCATCGGCGAGTCGGCGACGGTCGGTTCGCCGCCGGCCGTCGTCAACGCGGTGCTCGACGCGATCGGCGTACGCCACGCCGACATGCCGCTGACCCCGAGCCGGGTGTGGCAGGCACTGCACCAGGGCGAGGTGGAGGCACCGCAATGAGCCCCGCCGCACCCCCACTTGAGGCACGCATGGCCGAACTGACGGGACGCCACGTGCCGTTCGTGAAGGCCACCGTCGTGCGCGCCCGCCGTCCCGCGAGCGCGCGGCCGGGCGACACCGCGCTGGTCCTCGCGGACGGCCGCGTCGAGGGCTTCGTCGGAGGTGCCTGCGCGGAGGCCACCGTACGAGTGCAGGCGCTGCGGACGCTCCGCAGCGGGGAGTCGCTGCTCCTGAGAATCTCGCCGGAGGAGACGGCGGACGGCACCGGGGAACCCGCCGTCGAGGAGGGCGCGGTGAGCGTCGCCAATCCGTGCCTGTCCGGCGGCGAGCTGGAGATCTTCCTGGAGCCACTGCGGCCCGTGCCGCGCGTGGTGGTCCTGGGCGAGTCCCCCATCGCCCGCGCGTTGCTGGCCTTCGGGCCCACGCTCGGCTACGAGATCACGGAGGCGTCCGGCGCCGACGGGATCACGCCGGAGGACCTGGCCGGCACTCAGGCTCTCGTCATCGCCTCCCACGGCCGGGACGAGGAACCGGTGCTCGTCGCGGCCGAGCGCGCCGGGGTGCCGTACATCGGGCTCGTGGCCAGCCCCAGGCGCGGGGCGGCCGTACTGGACGGGTTGACGCTCGATGCCGGGCAGCGGGCGCGGATCCACACACCGGCGGGGCTGTGGATCGGCGCCCGCACGCCCGGGGAAATCGCGGTGTCGATCCTCGCGGAGGTGATTCAGGCGGTGCGCGGTCGATCCGTGGAGGTGGAAGCGGCTCCGGAGACCGGCCCGGTGACCGCCGTCGACCCGGTGTGCGGGATGACGGTCTCCGTCGGGGACAGCACCCCGTACTCCGACGAGGGCGGCGCGTACTCCGACGAGGGCGGCGCGTACTCCGACGAGGGCGGCGACGAGCGCCACTGGTTCTGCTGTGCCGGCTGTCGTGCCGCGTACGAGAAGGATCCCGCCCGCTACGCGAAGGCCGACGCCTCGTGAGCGAGTACGTCGAGCGCTGTCTGCCGGGCGTGGAGAGTCTGCGCGCCGCGCTGGACTCGCTGGGCTATCTCGCCGACGACGGTCTGGCCACCGCGCTCTTCCTCGCCCTGCGCCTGCCCCAGCCGCTGCTCCTGGAGGGCGAGGCGGGCGTCGGCAAGACCGAGGCGGCCAAGGCGGTGGCCGCGATCCTGGGCAGCCCGCTGATCCGGCTGCAGTGCTACGACGGCCTGGACGCGGCCGAGGCACTGTACGAGTGGAACTATCCGCGCCAGCTGCTCGGCATCCGGCTGGCCGAGTCCCGGCACGAGCAACTCGGTGAGGCGGATCTGTTCAGCGAGGAATACCTGCTACGGAGGCCCGTGCTGGCGGCGCTCACGCACCCCGGCCCGGCCCCCGCCGTACTGCTCATCGACGAGATCGACCGCGCCGACGACGACTTCGAGGCGTTCCTGCTCGAAGTGCTGGCGGAGGCGGCGGTGACCATCCCGGAGATCGGCACCATCAGGGCCGCCGTGCCACCCGTCGTGCTGCTCACCTCCAACCGCACCCGTGACCTCCATGACGCGCTCAAACGCCGGTGCCTCTACCACTGGATCGACTATCCGGACACGGAACGGATCGTCGAGATCGTGCGCCGCCGGGTCCCCGGGACGTCGAGGGAGTTGGCGGTCGCGGTGTCGGCGGCCGTACGGCGGCTGCGGGCCCTGGACGTGCAGAAGGCACCGGGCGTCGCCGAGACCATCGACTGGATCTCCGCGCTGAACCTGCTCGGCGTGCCCCGTCTCGACGCCGGGATCGCCGGGCGCACGCTCGGCTCCCTGCTGAAGTACCGGGAGGACCAGGAGCTGGTGCGTGAGCGCGGCCTGGACTGGCTGGTCGCGGGCCGACAGCCGTGACCGCGGCGGCGGTTCCGCTCTTCGACCGGGCCGAGTTCGCGGGCCGGCTCGGCGCGGAACTGCGGCGAGCCGGGGTGGCGGTGACTCCGGAGCGGTCGATGCGTTTCCTTCAGGCGCTGGTGCTGCTGCCGCCGGTGGACCGTACGGCGCTGTACTGGGCGGCACGGCTGGCGTTCGTGACGGATCGCGAGCAGATCGAACCGTTCGAGAGGGTCTTCGATGCGGTCTTCGCGGGTGGGCCGCGTTCGATGGCAGTCCGCAGAGCCGAATCCGAGCCTGCGCCAGGCACCGCCTCCGAACCCGGTCGGCCCCCGCCGCTCTCCGGCATCGGCCCGGATCCCACCCGCGCTCCCCTGCCGGGCGGCGCCTTCGGCGAGGCATCGGACCGCGACCGTACACAGGTCCCGGACAAGGACAGCGACCGGCGGACCTTTCAACTGCCGACGGCGGGCAGCGCGGCCGAAGTCCTCTCCCACAAGGACTTCGCCGCCCTCGACCCCGGCGAACTGGCCGAACTCAACCGGCTCCTCGCCCTGTTGACGCTCAAGGCACCGCTGCGCCGCGGCCGCCGCCAGGAGATCGACCGTCGGGGCCGCCGCATCGACCTGCGCCGTACCCTGCGCACCGGCCAGCGCACCGGCGGCGAGGCGGTAGTGCTGGCCCGCAGCCGCCACCGTCTGCGGCGACGACGGCTCGTGCTGCTGTGCGACATCTCCCGCTCCATGGAGCCGTACACCCGCGCCTACCTCCGCCTCTTCCCACGAGCGGCGGCCGGTGCGGCGGCCGAGGCGTTCGTCTTCGCCACCCGCCTCACCCGGCTGACGCCTGTGCTGCGGCACACCGGCCCGTCCGGCGTGGACGCGGCGCTGCGCCGGGCGGGTGCCGCCGCGCCCGACTGGTCGGGCGGCACCCGCATCGGCCACGCGCTGGCCGAGTTCAACAACCGCTTCGGCCGCCGGGGAATGGCACGCGGCGCTGTCGTGGTGATCTTCTCCGACGGCTGGGAGGGCGAGGACCCCACCGCCGTAGGCCGCGAAATGGCCCGCCTCGCCCGCCTCACCCACCGCATCATCTGGGTCAACCCCCGCAAAGCGGCACCCGGCTACACCCCACGCACCGCCGGCATGACCGCCGCGCTCCCCCACTGCGACGCATTCGTGAGCGGCCACAGCCTGGCGGCCCTCATGGAGGTGGTGGAGGCGATCGCGGGCGAGGAGACAGTTCCCGGTGTGTAGGGCGGGCCGGTCTTCGGGGTGGGACCTACGCTGGCGTTTCAAGGTGTCAGATGTCAGATGTCAGGTGTCAGGCCCGAGTCGCGCGTTCGACGAGGAGGTACTCATGGAGTCACCCGGCGAAAGCCCACGATCCGTTCCGGTTCTGCGTCGTCCGTCCGACAGCATCGACGGACTCTTCTGGGAGCCCAGCGAGCGTTGGGTGCGCGGGACGAAGGGTGATGTCACCGTCGTCGACAGCCGGCGGCCGGTCCTCGTCTGGGAGCCCGGTCGGCCCGTTCCGTTGTACGCGTTTCCGCGTGAGGACGTGCGTACGGATCTGTTGCGGGAGACGGAGAAGTCCGCCGGGCGGCCGCACGCCGGGACGACGCTCTTCTACGATCTCGACATCGGCGGTGAGACCATCGCCGGCGCGGCCTGGACGTACCCCGGCGAGGAGTTGGGCTCGTACATCTCGTTCGAGTGGTTCGGGCGGGAGGTGCTCGACCACTGGTACGAGGAGGACGAGGAGATCTTCGTCCATCCGCGCGACCCGCACAAACGGGTGGACGCGCTGCCCAGTTCTCGGCATGTCCGGGTCGAGATCGACGGCACGGTGGTCGCGGACACCCGCGCGCCGGTCCTCCTCTTCGAGACCGGTCTGCCCGTTAGGTACTACATCCCGCGCGAGGACGTACGCCTCGATCTGTTCACGCCCAGCGACCTCTCGACCCGCTGCCCCTACAAGGGCGTGGCGACCGAGTACTGGTCGTGGCCCGGCGAGGACGTCCCGCCGAACATCGCGTGGAGCTATCCCGACCCGCTCTCGGCGGTGAGTGTGGTCAAGGACCGGGTGGCCTTCTTCAACGAGGCCGTCGACATCACGGTCGACGGGGAGCGGCTCGAACGCCCGGTCACCGAATTCATCAAGCCTCGGGAGTGATCGAACCTCGGGAGCGACGAGGACGGCTTGAGGGCCGAGTCGTTGTCAGCCCGTGTCGGGTGTCGGGTCTCCTGGAGCGATCAGGCCGGTCTCGTAGGCGAGCACGACCGCCTGGACGCGGTCTCGGAGGTCCAGCTTCGACAGGATGCGGCCGATGTGTGTCTTGACCGTGGTGGGACTCAGGAACAGGCGGTCCGCGAGTTCGGCGTTGCTGAGGCCGGTCGCGAGCAGCCGGAGCACCTCCAGTTCGCGTGGGGTGAGGCCGGACAGGTCGCGGTGGAGGGTCGGCGGCCGGGGCTCCTCGCGGTGGGCGAAGCGTTCGATCAGCCGGCGGGTGATGGTGGGCGCGAGGAGCGCGTCGCCGGACCGCACCAGCCGGACGGCGGCCACCAGGTGCTCGGGGGTGACGTCCTTGAGCAGGAAGCCGCTGGCGCCGGCGGTGAGGGCCGCGTAGACGTAGTGGTCGAGGTCGTACGTGGTGAGGATGATGACCCGGGTGTCGCCCGGGCCTTCGTCTCCGAGGATCCGCCTGGTCGCCTCGATGCCGTCCATCCGCGGCATCCGGATGTCCATGAGCACGACGTCGGGCCGGGTACGCCGGACGGCGGCGACCGCCTCGGCCCCGTCCGCCGCCTCCGCCGTCACCTCGATGCCGTCGGCGGCGAGGATCATCCCGAACCCCGTACGGACCAGAGCCTGGTCGTCGGCGATGACGGCGCGCAGGGAGGGCCCGTTCACGCGGTCCGCCACGGGACTCGGGCTCTGATCCGGTATCCGCCGGCGAGGGTCGGCCCGGCCGTCAGCTCGCCGCCGTAGACCGTCAGCCGCTCGCGCAGGCCGATCAGCCCGCGGCCGTTGCCAGTACCCGCGGCTGTGCCTGTGCCGTTGGCTCCCGTCGACGGGGCGTCGTGGGCGGCTCCGGTGTCGGTGACCTCGATCTCCAGACAGTCGTCGGTGTGGCCGATCGTGACGGAGGCGTCGGCGCCGGGCGCGTGTTTGATCGTGTTGGTCAGTGCCTCCTGCACGACGCGGTACGCCGCGAGGTCAACCCCGGGCGGGAGCGGCTCCGGCGGCAGGGACAGCGCGACGGCGACCGGTGTCCCTGCGGCGCGTACGCGTTCGGTCAACGCGTCGAGGTGCCCGAGACCGGGCTGCGGTTCGAGTCCGTCGGCGGGGCTGTCGGGGCGGCCGGTGTCCGGGGCGGCGAGCAGCCCCATCACATGCCGGAGTTCGGACATGGCGGCCCGGCCCCCGGCCTCGACCGCCAGCAGTGCCTCTTTCGACCGCTCGGGCGCCGTGTCCATCACCTTGCGGGCCGCGCCCGCCTGGATCACCATCACGCTGACATTGTGGGTCACGACGTCGTGCAACTCCGCCGCTATGCGGGCCCGTTCCTCCTCGACGGCCCGGCGCATGGCCTCCTCCTGGGCCCGCTGCAGCCGGGTGAACCGGTCCCGGCTGGCGGTCAGCCGCCGGCCACCGACGCGGACCAGCCCGGCCAGCACCCCGGCGACCAGCAGGACGACCGCGGGGCTCGACCAGCCGGGGAGCACGGGATCCGTCTCCCGGAAGGCGAACCCGGCGAGCACGGCCGCCACCACCATTCCCGCCAACGCCCGCACCTGATAACGGCTGTACATGACGGCGCTGTAGGCACCGATGACGCAGGTCAGCACGTTGATCCAGGAGGCGTCGTCGCCGATGGGCAGCGCCGCGCCCATCACGACACCGAACGCGACCAGTGGATATCGCCGCCTGGCCGCCAGCGGCAGCGCCGACAGGACGACCAGGGGCCACGGCACGGTGGCGGGCTCCGGCTCCACAACTCCCACGCCAGGCACGGGCGGTAGTGGCGGGACCGGCGGTGGCACCGGCATCCGCACCTCGGGCAGGCGGTCGGTCCGCTGCTCGGTCCGCTGCTCCGACTTGGCCGAGACGCGGGCCGGCCCGTCGCCGGGAAATTGCGCCGCCACGATCAACGCGACGACGGTCAGCACGATCGCCAGCACCACGTCGGCCCATATCGCCCGCCGCGACAGCGGGGCGCGTTTCTCCTCCGGCCGTAGCGCGTCGCGCAGTTGCCGGAGCCTGTCGCGGCGGTCCTCCGTCTCCATCGGCTCATTGTGTGGCTCCCCGCCCCGGTCCGCGTCCGTCTGGGCGACCAGGGTCCCGTCCCGCAGGTGTACGTCGCAGGGATGACCTCGCGGCCGGGTCCTTCGCGGGGAGGTCCCGATGTCGGTGCCGCGGCCGACGCGCCCCGACACCCCGCGCTCCTAGGTTCGCTGAGCCCGACCAACCCAACCGAAGCCGAACGACGCCATCCGAAGGACGGTCGACTCCCATGACTCAGGTGATCCAACTGGAGGGCGTGGCCAAGCGCTACGACAGCGTCGGCACGCCCGCGCTGGGACCTCTCACGCTCTCCGTCGAGAAGGGCGAGGCCCTGGCCGTGACGGGCCCGTCCGGCAGCGGCAAGTCCACGCTGCTGAACCTCGTCGCGGGCCTGGACAAGCCGACCGATGGCACCGTGACCGTGGGCGGCCGGCAGCTGAACGCCCTCAGCGAGCACGCGCTGGCCCGGTTCCGCCGCGAGCAGATCGGCATGGTGTTCCAGTTCTTCAATCTGCTGGACGACCTCACCGTCGCCGACAACATCCAGCTGCCCGCCCAACTGACGGGCACCGCACGGCGCAAGACTGCGGCCCGCGCCGAGGAGCTCATGGAGGTGCTCGGCATCCAGAAGCACGCCCGCGCCTACCCGGGCCGGCTCTCCGGCGGCGAACGCCAACGCGTCGCGGTCGCCCGGGCGTTGGTCAACCGGCCCGCGCTGCTGCTCGCCGACGAACCGACCGGCGCCCTCGACACCGCCTCGGGCCAGGACGTACGGGAACTCCTGGTGGAGCTGCACCGCGGCGGCCAGACCATCGTGCTGGTCACGCACGACCTCGCGCTCGCCGAGGCGTGTGCGAGCCGGACGATCCATCTGGTCGACGGTCATCTCGCCCTCGACACGCGGGCGGGGGCCGTCCGATGACCCGCTTCGGCGGCGGTGCGCTCGGCCGGGTCATACGTTCCGGTGTGGGGCGGCGCCGGGTGCAGACCGTGGTGATCGCCGTGGCCACGATGATGGCCGTGGCCTCGGCGGTGGTCGCCGGGTCGCTCATCGTCGCCGCGAACGCGCCCTTCGACCACGCCTTCGCGAAGCAGCAAGGCGCCCATCTTGCCGCCCAGTTCGATCCGGCCAAGGTGACCGCGGCGCAGCTCAAGGCGACCCGAGAACAGACGGGCGTCACCGCGAGCGCGGGACCGTACCCCTCCACGACGATCCAGCCGGAGGACTCGGCGGGCCTGCCCATGCCGGCGCTGACGCTCGTCGGACGGTCCGGTCCGAAGGCCGACGTGGACGATCTGGACCTCAAGTCCGGCCGGTGGCCGACGAAAGCGGGCGAGATCGTGCTCAGCACGTCGTTCGCGGGCCCGGCCTTCAAGCTCGGCTCCACTCTCAAGACCTCGGACAAGGAGGGCGGTTCGACCCTGGCCGTCGTCGGTCTCGCGCTGTCGGTCAGCAAGACCGCCGGCGCCTGGGCGACCCCCGCCCAGACAAGGGCTCTTGCGTCGGCGGACAACCCGCTCACGAGTCAGATGCTGTACCGCTTCGACTCGGCCGGGACGGAAAAACAGATCACGGACGGCCGGAAGAAGCTCGCCGCGGCCGTGCCGTCCGGTGCGCTGCTGGGCAGCCAGTCCTATCTGGAGACCAAGCGCGCCGCCGACCAGGGCGCCGCCCCGACCATCCCCTTCCTCATCGCCTTCGGCGTCCTCGGCATCGTCATGTCGGTGATCATCGTCGGCAGTGTGACCAGCGGCGCGGTCGGCTCCAGTCTGCGCAGGATCGGCATCCTCAAGGCCATCGGCTTCACGCCGCGTGAGGTCGTACGGGCCTATGTGGCCCAGGCGCTGATCCCGGCAGCCGTCGGTATCGCGCTGGGCGTCGTGCTGGGGAACCTGCTGGCCGTGCCGCTCCTCGACGACACCGAGCAGGTGTACGGCACCGCCTCGCTGACGGTGGCGTGGTGGGTGGACGTCGTGGTGCCGGTTGCCGCGCTGGTGGTCGTCGGGGTCGCCGCGCTGGTTCCGGCGCTGCGGGCCGGGCGGCTGCGTACGGTCGAGGCCATCGCGGTGGGCCGGGCCCCGCGCACCGGTCGCGGCCAGTGGGCGCACCGGATGGCGGGGCGGCTGCCGCTGCCGAGGGCGGTGACGTACGGCCTCGCGAGCCCCTTCGCGCATCCGGTCCGCACGGTCGCAATGCTGCTCGCGGTGGCCTTCGGCACGGTTGCGGCGACCTTCGCGGTGGGCCTCACCGCGTCCCTCACCGCAGTCGGTGAGGCGCAGGATCCCGAGGACCGCGCCGCGGTCACGGTGTTCGCCGACGGACCCGGACCCCAGCCGATCGAGGTCAGGCCCGAAGCGTCGGCCGGGGGCGAGTCCGAGGCCCCGCCCGCCGATCCGGCACGGATACGCGCGGCCGTCGAGGCCCAGGAAGGCACTGCTTCGTACTACGGCACGACCCAGGAGGACGCCACCGTGGCCGGGGGCACCGGCGCGGTCACGATCAGCCTCTACGAGGGTGATTCCCGCTCGGGCGGCTACGAGATGATCTCCGGGAACTGGATCGACGGTGCGGGTCAGGTCGTGGTGGCCACGGCCTTCCTGGAACGGACGGGCTCCAAGGTCGGTGACACCGTCCGCGTGACCCACGAGGGAGACACCCGGACCCTGCGGATCGTCGGCGAGGCCTTCGACACGGAGGACGACGGCATGCGACTCCACGCCGGTATGGCCGACTTCCCCAAGGCAGAACCCCGGACGTTCGTCGTCGAGGTGGATCCGGGTGTCTCTCCCGCCGAGTACGCCGAGAAGCTCGCCGAGGTGGTGCGGCCGCTGGGCGGCGACGCCATGGCCAACTCCCCTTCGGAACAGGACAACTTCGTCCTCATCCTGAAGTCGATGGCGGCCCTGCTCACCCTCATGCTGGTCTCCGTGGCCGGCCTCGGTGTGCTCAACTCCGTTGTCATCGACACCCGGGAGCGCGTCCACGACCTCGGCGTCTGCAAGGCGCTCGGCATGTCGCCGCGGCAGACCGTGGGCCTCGTACTCTCCTCGGTGGCCGGGATCGGTGTGCTCGGCGGTCTGGTCGGCGTGCCGGCCGGGTTCGCGCTGCACGGCATCGTGCTGCCGGTGATGGGGCGGGCGGCCGGCACCAACCTCCCGCCCTCGGTCCTCGATGTGTACGTGCCCTGGCAGTTGGTGCTGCTGGGCCTGGCCGGTATCGCGATCGCGATGCTGGGTGCCATGCTCCCGGCGGGCTGGGCGGCCAAGGCCCGTACGGCTGTGGCTCTGCGCACGGAGTAGCGGCCCTCGGAGGCCCGGCGCCCTTGCCACGCCGGGCCTCCGCAGCCCCCTCCGCACTCCGCACTCCGAGTCAGCAGCAGCGGCTCTGCGGATGGTCCTCCCGGTGCCGGGCTCGCAGTGCCTGGTACTCACGTGGTGTCGGCACCGGGGCGAGCGGGTGGTGACGCAGATGACGCTCGCAGTAGCGGTCGTACTCCGCCTCCCCGGTCAGCTCGCGCAGGTACCAGCGCACGGCCCGTGCCCATCGCCGGACGCTCATGTCCGGGCTCCCGCCAGCGGTTCGGCGGACTGCTCCGGGAGGTCGATGCGGGACTCGACGTACGGGGTCTCGGTCGTCGGCAGCGGGACGGGGGAACGTACGGCGCGTACGCACACGACGGCCGCGTTGACGATCACCACGGCGACCAGGAGCAGGAACAGGGCGATCAGCACGCCGTCAACCGTGGAGTTGGTGACCACCGTGTGCATGTCGTCGAGGGTCTTGGCGGGTGGCAGGACCTGGCCGGCGTCGATGCCGTCGGCGTACCGCTCGCGCTGGGCGAAGAAGCCGACGCGCGGGTCGGCGGAGAAGATCTTCTGCCAGCCGGCGGTGAAGGTGATCGCGACCACCCAGGCCAGCGGCACCCCGGTGACCCAGGCCCAGCGCAGCCGCCCGGACTTGACGAGGACGGTCGTGCAGACGGTGAGGGCGATGGCGGCGAGGAGCTGGTTGGCGATGCCGAAGAGCGGGAAGAGCTGGTTGATTCCGCCCAGGGGGTCGGTGGCGCCGGAGTGGAGGAAGTAGCCCCAGGCCGCCACGACGAGCGCGCTGCACAGCCAGATGCCCGGCTTCCAGTTGACCCGGCCGATCGGCTTCCAGACGTTGCCGAGCATGTCCTGGAGCATGAAGCGACCGACACGGGTGCCGGCGTCGACCGTGGTCAGGATGAACAGCGCCTCGAACATGATCGCGAAGTGGTACCAGAAGGCCTTCATCGAGCTGCCGCCGAAGACTCCGGAGAAGATCTCCGACATGCCGACCGCGAGGGTCGGTGCGCCGCCCGAGCGGGCGATGAGCGTCTGCTCCTCCACCGCCTTGGCCGCCTGCGTCAGTTGGTCGGGGGTGATGGTGAAGCCGAGGCCCGCCACCGCCTGGGAGGCGGACTCGGCCGTCGTGCCGAGCAGCCCGGCGGGCGCGTTCATCGCGTAGTAAAGGCCCGGTTCCAAGGTGGCGGCCGCGATCAGCGCCATGATCGCGACGAACGACTCCATCAGCATGGCGCCGTAGCCGATCATGCGGACCTGGGACTCCTTCTGGATCAGCTTCGGCGTGGTCCCGGAGGCGACCAGCGCGTGGAAGCCGGAGAGCGCGCCGCACGCGATGGTGATGAAGAGGAACGGGAAGAGGGATCCGGCGAAGACCGGGCCCGTGCCCGAGGAGGCGAAGTCGCTGACCGCGTCGGTTCGCAGCACGGGCGCGGCCACGATCACACCGACCGCGAGCAGCGCGATGGTGCCGATCTTCATGAAGGTGGAGAGATAGTCGCGCGGCGCGAGCAGCATCCACACGGGCAGCACGGACGCGACGAAGCCGTAGCCGACGAGACAGAGGACGAGGGTCGTCGGGCTGAGGGTGAAGGTGTCGGCGAGCGAGGACTCCTGGACCCAGCTGCCGCCGACGATGGCGAGAAGCAGCAGCGCCACACCGATCAGGCTGGTCTCGACGACCCGGCCCGGCCGGATGCGGTGCAGCCAGAAGCCCATGAACAGGGCGATGGGGACGGTCATGGCGACCGAGAAGGTGCCCCACGGGGAGTGGGCGAGCGCGTTGACCACGACCAGGGCCAGCACCCCGAGCAGGATGATCATGATGGCGAAGACGGCGATCAGGGCCGCGGCCCCGCCCGCCCTGCCGATCTCCTCACGGGCCATCTGCCCGAGCGATTTGCCGTCCCGCCGCATCGACAGGAACAGCACCACCATGTCCTGCACCGCCCCGGCGAAGATCACTCCGGCGACGATCCACAGGGTGCCCGGCAGATACCCCATCTGGGCCGCGAGCACCGGCCCGACCAGCGGCCCGGCCCCGGCGATCGCCGCGAAGTGATGGCCGAGCAGCACCCGGCGGTCGGTCGGCTGGAAGTCGACACCGTCCTCCAGGCGTTCGGCGGGGGTGGCCCGCCGGTCGTCGGGCTTCAGCACGCGCCGTGCGACGAAGCGGGAGTAGAAGCGGTAGGCGATGGCGTACGAGCCGAGGGCGGCCACCACCAGCCAGACCGCGGAGATCTCCTCGCCGCGGGCCAGCGCGAGGACACCCCAGCCGATCGCGCCGAGCAGGGCGACCGCGGCCCACAGCAGCATCGACCGCGGTGTCATCCGGGAACGTGCGGGCGGCGGCTCTTCCGGCGCCGGGCGACCGGATTCGGGCATGACTGACGTGGGCATGGCGGCTCCTCACCTCTACGGTGATGTGTGGTGGTACGGATGCGTACGGGTCGGCGGTGCGGGATACGGAACGCGTACGAGCTAGGGGTCGTGGCGGTCGTGCCTGGTCAGCGCGTACGCGGCCAGGAGGCACAGGGCGCAGCCCGGCACCCAGGCGAGCTGGTACCAGTAGAAGAACGGCGTCCCGGCGAGCCGGGGGCTCTCGCCGGCGTACCAGGGCACCCAGAGCAGACCCGCGGCGGGCGCGAGGAGCAGTACGGCGATCGCGACGCGCCGTAGCCGGTGATGACCCGTGGGTGCCATGACCTGCGCTCCTCTCCCCGTGCTTGTCGGTCTGTGCAAGAGTTGCCCACCGGCCGGAACTGGTTGACAGCGAATTTCCAGAAGATTTCCCGCCGGTTCCCTGTCATCCGAATGGGGTGCCCGCGCAACTCTCCGGCAAGGGCACAGGCACACCAAGGACGGTGACCCATGGCGGATGTCGCCATGACCGCGACGTTTCTCGCCGTGATCGGCGGAGCGTCGCTGCTCGCCGTCACGGCGCGGCGGCTGCGCCCCACCGACCGGCTGCCGTCCCTGGAGGGCTGGGCGCTGGCCGACCGGAGCCTGGGCCCGGTGTGGACCTGGCTGCTGCTGGGCGGCACGATCTTCACCGCGTACACCTTCACGGCCGTCCCCGGCCTGGCGTACGGCAACGGGGCGCCCGCCTTCTTCGCCGTCCCGTACACGGTGATCGTCTGTCCGCTCGCCTTCGTCCTGCTGACGCGGCTCTGGGCGGTGGCCCGCCGCCACGGCTATGTGACCGTCGGCGACTTCGT
Source organism: Streptomyces sp. NPDC058697 (assembly GCF_042715345.1). Lineage (NCBI taxonomy): Bacteria > Bacillati > Actinomycetota > Actinomycetes > Kitasatosporales > Streptomycetaceae > Streptomyces > Streptomyces sp. NPDC058697. The sequence continues at coordinate 88,855 of NZ_JBHXSU010000007.1, read as the reverse complement.
CCGTGGACGGTACGGTTCGCCGCCGCTGGCCCTGGTCGTCGCGCTCACCGGGATCCTCGCGACGATGCCGTATCTGGCCTTGCAGTTGCTGGGCATCCGCGCGGTGCTCACGGCCGGGGGCATCTATCCGCGCGGCGCGGCCGGCGACCTGGTGATGGTGGCGCTCTTCGCGGGTCTCGCGGTGGCCACGTACCGGCACGGGCTGCGCGCACCGGCGGTCATCTCCGCTCTCAAGGCGGTGGCGGTCTTCGTCTCGCTCACCGCGGTCTGCTGGCTGGTCCTCGACCGGCTCGGCGGCCCCGGCCCGCTCTTCGACCGGGCCGCGCAACGGCTCGGCGGTACGGACACGGCCCACTCCGCCCTGCTCCTCTCCCCCGAGCAGCAGCCCGCCTACGCCACCCTCGCCCTGGGCTCGGCGCTGGCCCTGCTGATGTACCCGCACGTGCTCACCGCCGGATTCGCCGCCGACAGCCCGCGCACCCTGCGCAAGGTCGCCGTGGCACTGCCCGCCTGGACGGGCCTGCTCGCGCTCTTCGGCTTCCTCGGCGTCGCGGCCCTCGCGGCGGGCGTGGACGCCCCGGAGGGAGGCGCCGAGGCGGCCGTGCCGATGCTGGTCGACCGGTTGATGCCGGGACCGCTCGCCGGGCTGGTGTTCGGCGCGATCGTCGTGGGGGCGCTCGTCCCGGCCGCCGTGATGTCGATCGCCGCCGCGACCTGCTTCGTACGCAATGTGTACGTCGAGTACGTGCAGCCGACCGCCACGCCCAAACGGCAGGTGCGCATCGCCAAGGCGGTGTCGCTCACCGCGAAGGTGGGGGCGGTGGCCTTCGTGTTCGGGCTGCGCGACCAGGACGCCATCAATCTCCAACTGCTCGGCGGCGTATGGATTCTGCAGATCTTCCCCGCCGTGGCCGTCGGGCTGTTCACCGGCCGGCTGCATCCGCGGGCGCTGCTCGCCGGGTGGGCCGTGGGCATGACGGCCGGCACGTTCCTGGTGGTGCGCGAGGGGTTCTCCTCCATCGTGGCCTTCGGTTCCGCGGAGCAGCCGCTGGAGATCTACGCCGGGCTCGCGGCCCTGGTGCTCAACCTGGCCGTCGCCCTGGTCGGCACCGCGGCCCTCGAACGGCTCGGCGTCCCGCGCGGCGCCGATGTCACCGACCTACCGTCACGCCTGACCGTCAGGCGCCGGCCCGAGACGGGAGCCACCAACCCGTGAGACGCAGACACCACACCCATGCGACGGTGGCGCAGGCCGCATCGGCAGCCCTCCCCGAGCCACGCGTTCCCCGCGCGGCGAGGGCCCGGCCACCGGTCGCGGACCGCCCCGGCCTCGACGAGGAGTCCCGCCCCGGCGGCGTACGCGAAGGGGCGGCGGAGGATGTGTCCCTCTCCCCGGCGGTCGGCGATCCCGTCGACCTGGAGCGGGAAGCCGCTCTGGCCCGGCTCTTCGAGGTGCACTACTCGTCGATGCTGCGCCTGGCCGTGCTGCTCGGCGCCGACGATCCGGAGAACGTCGTGGCCGAGGCGTACTACCAGATCTACCGGAAGTGGCGCCGGCTGCGGGACGCCGAGGCCGCGGAGGCCTATCTGCGGTCCACGGTCTGCAATCTGACCCGGATGCGGATACGCCACCTCCAGGTCGCGCGCAAGCACGTCGAGAACCCGCCGAGCGATGTCGTGGCCTCCGCGGAGAGCACCGCGCTGCTCCACGACGACCAGCGCGTACTCATCGACGCGCTGCAGCAACTGCCCGCGCGGCAGCGCGAAGCGCTCGTGCTGCGCCACTGGCTCGGCCTGAAGGAGAGCGAGATAGCCGCCGCGATGGGCATCTCCTGCGGCTCGGTCAAGACACACACCGCACGCGGCATCGCCGCCCTGACCCAGGCGATGGAGGCCCGGCGATGAACGACACCTCTCCGGACCGTACGGAACACGAGCCGGACCGTACGGAACAAGAGCTGCGCGAGGCCCTGGAGGCGCTGGCAGGCGGGGTGCACCCGGCCCCGGACGCCTACCGCACGGCCCGCGGCGACTGGGTGCGCCGCGAGCGGCGCCGCCGGCTGGTGCTCGCGGTCCTGATCGCGGTCGTCTTCACGCTCGCCACCCTGATCGGCCTGTGGGTCCTCAACCAGGCGCCCTCCGAACCCGGGGTCATCTTCTCCGGCGCGGGGAACGAGGTGACGTCCAGCGGTGCGGCCGCGGTCCCGGGCTGATGGACGGGCTCGGGGTCGTGGATCTCGTACGGCACCCCTCCTGGCGGCGGATCCGGGGGATACTGGCCCCATGCGGTTTCGGAGCATGGCCTGTGGTGCCGCGGGGCTGGTACTGGTGGCCGCTGTCGGCTGCACCGGGGACGGCGACGGGGACGGCGAGCCCACGAGTCCGCCGGCCTCGGCCCGGGCTTCCGCCAAGACCCCCAGCGCGACGCCCACCCCCACGCCCACCCCGGCTCCGGCCAACCCCGTGTCGATCCCGGGGCTGATCGAGCGTGAGCACCGCGGCTCCGACCTCAAGCTCGGGAACGTACGCGTGCGGACCGACGCCTACACCCAGTACGCGGTCACGTACGAGGCCAACGGGCTGACGATCTCGGGAATCATGAACATTCCCAGGGGCAAGGGGCCCTTCCCGGCCCTGGTCCTGGCGCACGGGTACATCGACCCGGCCGTCTACACCAGCGGCCGCGGACTGGCCCGGGAGCAGGAGCTGCTGGCCCGCAACGGCTATGTCGTCCTGCACACCGACTACCGCAACCACGCGGGCTCCGACGACGACCCGGACAATGACGTCAATCTGCGCCTCGGCTACACCGAGGACACCATCGGTGCCGTCATGGCACTGCGCTCGTCGGGGCGTCCGGAGATCGACGGCGAGCGGATCGGTCTGCTGGGGCGGTCGATGGGCGGCGGCGTCGTGTACAACACGCTGGTGGTCGCGCCCGGTCTGGTCGACGCCGCCGTGGTGTTCGCCCCGGTGAGCTCGCGTCCGGACGAGAACATCGACCACTTCCAGCGCGGTGACGGCGACCCGGTCGTCGCCGAGATCGACAAGACGCACGGCACCCCCGAGGAGAACCCGAAGTTCTGGAGGGAAGCCGCTCCGATCACCTACGTCGACCGGGTGACCGAACCGCTGCTCATCCATCACGGCACCGCCGACGAAAGCTGCCCCATCGTCTGGTCGGAGCGGACCACCGCCGCGTTCGAGAAGGCGGGCAAGGACGTCGAGCTGGTGAAGTACAAGGGCGAGCACCACACGTTCGCCCCGCAGTGGCCGGCCTCGATGGAGACGACGATGGACTTCTTCGAGAAGCATCTGCGCTGACCCGACGCGTCGGTTGCCGGCACTCACCGGATGCCGAGCGGCCGCGCGCACCTTCCTCTACCGTTTGTACGGTCCCTCCCGAATCGGGAGCGATTGGTATGCCAAGCGACGGACCTAGACGGAAAGGCCGTGTCATGAAGTTCGCAGTGATCGGCGGTACCGGACTGATCGGTTCGCAGGTCGTCACGAAACTGAACGACGCCGGGCACGACGCGGTGCCCCACTCCCAGACCACCGGAGTCGACGTCATCACGGGCAAGGGCCTGGAGCAGGCCGTGGAGGGCGTCGACACCGTCATCAACCTGACGAACTCCCCGACCTTCGACGAGGCCTCCCCGGCGTTCTTCCAGACCTCGATGGACAACCTCCTCGCGGCCGCCGGGAAGGGTGGCGTCCAGCACTTCGTCATCCTCTCGATCGTCGGCGTGGACCAGGTGCCCGAGCTGGACTACTACCGGGCCAAGGCCCTCCAGGAGGACATCCTCAGGGCCGGGCCGGTCCCCTACTCGATCGTCCGGGCGACCCAGTTCATGGAGTTCGTCGACGCGGTCCTGTCCTGGACCACCGACGGCGACACCGTCCGCCTGCCCGCCACACCGATCCAGCCGATCGCGGCCAAGGACGTCGCCGCCGCGGTCGCCGAGGTCGCCGCGGGTTCACCCCTGCGGGGCATCCACAACGTCGGCGGCCCCGACGTCTTCCACCTCGACGAGCTCGGCCGGATCACGCTGGCCGCCCACCCGGACGGCCGCACGGTCACGACCGACGACAGCGCGGGCATGTTCGCCGCCGTCAAGGGTGACGTCCTCGTCGCCCCGAAGGACGCGCACATCGCGCCCACCCGCTACACCGACTGGCTCTCCTGAACCCGTTGGGCGGCCCCGACCGCGGGTGAGCCACGACGGCCCGGCTTGCCCGCGGTCACCGCCGAATGAACACTATGAACGCAAATGATCAAGCCATGGGTTTTCAGCCTGCCTCTCCTTAGCATCGGCCGCGTCGCGCAACGGTGCGCCGATGAGGAGAAGGAGTACGCCCATGGACCGGCCGAGACTCGGAACGTCGGGTACCCGTGACATCCGCTATGGGGCCAAAGGACTTCGACGCCGCCGTGCCGCGATGGCCGCGGGCCTTGCGGGAATTCTCGTCGGCACACTCGCCGGAACGACATCGGCCTCCTCCGCCCCCTCCTCAACCGCGGGCGGACCTGCTTCCGTGGAGTGCCCAACCACTCTGACCGGAAAGGCCACTTGTTACACGGGGCGGGATTCCAACGGCGCCTATTACGCGATCGCCGTCCCGAAGGATTGGAACGGCTCGCTCGTGATGCACGCGCACGGAGGGCCCGACCTCGGCGCGGACTCCGACCCGGACCGCAGCATCGGCGATCTGGAACGCTGGTCGGTGATGGTCGACGAAGGCTATGCGTGGGCCGGTTCGTCGTATCGCCGGGGCGGTTACGGAACGCGGATGGCCGCCGCCGACACGGAGAATCTGCGCCGCCTGTTCGTCGAGGAGTTCGACAGGCCGAGGCGGACGTACGTGCACGGTCAGTCCTGGGGCGGCAACGTCGCCGCGAAGGTCGTGGAGACGTACGGCGCGAAGAAGTACGGCCCCTACGACGGCGCCCTGCTCACCAACGGCGTGCTCGGCGGCGGCTCACGCGGCTACGACTACCGCGTGGACCTGCGGGTGGTCTACCAGTACTACTGCCAGAACCACCCTCGCCCCACCGAGCCCCAGTACCCGCTGTGGGAGGGGCTGCGGGCGACCTCGACCATGACGAGCGCGGGACTGCGCGCCCGCCTGGAGGAGTGCACGGGATTCGCCTCCCCCGCCGAGCAGCGGACCGCTCTGCAGCAGCGCAATCTGGACGACATCCTCGCGGTCACGGGCATTCCGGAGCGCACCCTGGAATCGCATCTGCGCTTCGCGACGTTCACGTTCCGCGACATCGTGCACAACCGGCTCGGCGGGCGTAATCCCTTCAGCAACAAGGGAGTTCGCTATTCCGGGTCCCATGACGACAAGGCGCTCAACGCGGGTGTCGAACGGTTCGCCGCGGATCCGACCGCCGTTCGCGACCTGTCGTACGACAGTGACCTCACGGGCAAGGTCTCGATTCCCGTGCTCACGCTCCACGCCATCGACGATCCGACGGCTTTCGTCGAGCACGAGGCGGCCTATCGCGACAGCCTTCGGGGCGCGCACCGGGAGAAGAGGCTCGTGCAGTCCTTCACCCGGGAAAGCGAGCACAGCGGGCTGAGCAATTCCGAGTACGCCAACTCGATCTCGGCTCTGGCCACTTGGGTACGCACCGGAGAGAAGCCGACTCCGAAGTCGCTCGCGGCGTCCTGCGGCGCGTTCGACAAGAGGTACGGCAGCGGCTGTTTCTACGACCCGGGTTTCTACCCCCGTTCGTACGCCACGCGGGTCAACCCCCGTCCGGGCGGGCTGCGTTGGCCTGCCATGAGCGCCGCCCAGGAGAAGTCCTGGAGCCGGATCAACGGCGTGGGCATCGCTCCCTGAACGTGCAAGTCGCCCTCGGGCAAAAGCTCCGCCTCCCGGCGGCACGGAGGGTGCCGGCCGGGAAGCGGAGCCGCAGGTGTGCGCTACGGCACGAGGACGATTCCGCGCGCGTCCGTCAGGAGCGACGCGAGCGGGCCGCGAACACCGCACCGGCGCCCAGGGCGATCACCACGGCAGCTCCACCGGCGATCAGGCCGACCGGCGCGCCGGCGCCCGTCTCCGCCAGCGGCGGCGTGCTGTCGCTGGGCGACGGCTCCGGGGTGGTGGGCGGCTTCGACGACAGCGGCGGCACGTCCGGTGTCGTGGGAGGCGTCGCGGAGGGCTTGGGGGTGGTCGGCGGAGTCGTCTCCTCCGCGGGCGGGGTGCTGCCCGCGGGGGTCGACGGGGTGGGCTCCGACGGGGTCGGTGTCGGGCTGGGCGAGTCGGACGGGGCATCGGCACACGCCTTCTCGCCGCCGTTCCACGCCGCTATGAGGTGGTAGGGAGTGTTGACACCGTCGGGCTGGTAGGGGGCGGGGCCATGACCCTCCCCGGTCTTGCCGTCGTAGGCGATGTCGTCGCCGTACAGGTCGATCTGGCCGTAGCAGTCGGGCAGCTTCACGGCCAGCTTCTGCCAGGTCCGCTTCGCGTCGTCGTCGCCGGCCACGTCCGCGGCGGTGAGGTAGACGGTTGCCTTGTCCACCATGGTCTGGCGACCGGAAGTCGCCCAGTTCGGTCCCTCGGTGGTGTATTCGGCAAGGGAGACGGGGTACTTGCAGCCGTCCGCGACCTTCTGGCCGGGGGCCAGCCGGACCTCGACGGGCCCGGGGACGGTGTCCCAGGAACGGAATCCGCCCTGCGAGGTCCAGTCCGCGCCCACGACACCTCCGTCGGCGCCGACGATGCGGTACTGGACGGTCGCCGACTGGCACGTCCCGCCGGGCGTGGCGCTTGCGACGCCTGCCCCGAACACGGGCACGGCGGCGACTGCGAGGAATGCGGACGCTGCGAGGGCAGCCGGAATCCTGGGTTGTTGCGAACGCGACAAGATGGGCCTCTGTGGATCGAAATGTGTGGGAGGTGGCTGAGCGCACGTGACCGACGCGGGCGGACGCAACGAAGGCGTGCGCGACCGAGTCACTCGCGCCACTTCACTCGCTTCAGACACAGCGGAGTGGAGTGATCCGAATTCTTGTCACCTTTCACAACTCTCGTCAATCCTTCACGAGTTCACCATGTTTCGACTTGATCACGACCCGCGTTCTCCGGCCGGAAGGGACGTGACACGGAGGCGGCCAGCGAGGCGGGAGCGGGCTCCGGGGGCCCCACGGGACCGAGCCGAAAGATGCGGCCGTGGAACCGAATGATGCGGGAGGTATTGACGCTCCTGACGGGGCCTCTAACATCCAAGGCCCACGCACCAGGCACGACAGCACCCGCATCACCCGTACCGGCAAGGCTCTCCCCACACGCCACAGTTCCGGACGAAGAGCGCACCTGGTGTTCGTGCGGCGAGCCCCGACCTCCCCTGGGAGCCCGCATGTCCGCACTCGTTCATGGCTTACGCCCGCACCATCGGCACACCCACCGCGGCCGCCGCGCGGCCCTGGTCCTCCTGCTGGGTCTGGCGATGTCGCTGCTCGCCGTTCCCACGCGGTCGTACTCCGCTCCGCCTCCGAAGGAATCGGGGGTCGCGGCGCAACTTCCGAGCAGCTTCCGGTGGTCGTCCAGCAGCCTGCTGATCTCACCCAGGCCCGACGCGAGTCACCCCGTCGTCTCCGTCAAGGACCCGACGGTGGTCCAGGCGAACGGCAAGTGGCACGTCTTCATGACGACGGCGAACACGGCCGGGTCCTGGAGCCTCGCCTACACGAGCTTCACCGACTGGTCGGGGGCTTCGGCGGCCCCGCTCACCTACCTGGACACCAACCCCAACATCGGCACCGGCTACCGGGCCGCCCCGCAGGTGTTCTACTTCGCGCCCAAGAACCTGTGGTACCTCGTCTACCAGACCGGCCCGCCCTCGTACTCCACGAGCACGGACCCCGGCAACCCGCAGAGCTGGTCGGCGCCCAGGACGTTCCAGAACGCCGCCCCGTCGGGCACGCTCGACTACTGGACCATCTGCGACAGCGCCATGTGCTACCTGTTCTCGGCGGACGACAACGGCCACGTGTACCGCTCCGAGACCACCGTCGGCGAGTTCCCGGGCGGCTTCCGCAACACCCAACTCGTGCTCCAGGACGCCAAGTTCGCCCTGTTCGAGGGCGGCGCCGTCTACCGCGTACAGGGCACGAACACCTATCTGCTGCTGTGGGAGGCCATCGGCAGCGACGGCAGGCGGTACTACCGCTCCTTCACGGCCCAGGGACTCACCGGTCAGTGGCAGCCGCTGGCGGCCACCGAGGCCAATCCGTTCGCCCGCTCCACCAACGTGACGTTCCCCTCCGGCGCGTGGACCAAGGACATCAGCCACGGCGAACTCATCCGCGCCGGCAACGACCAGACCATGACGATCAACCCCTGCCGCCTGCAGTTCCTCTACCAGGGCCTGAACCCCTCGGCCGGCGGCACCTACTCCCAACTCCCCTATCGCCTCGGCCTGTTGACCCAGACCAACTCGGCCTGCTGACCGGCCGCGGGCCTTCGCGCAGGCGGAGGCCCGCACGGCTCGCGGCTGCGCCCCGCCCGTTCAGTGGTCCCCTTCCGGATCGACGTGCGGCAGGATCCGGTCGAGCCAGCCCGGCGTCCACCAGGCGTGCCGCCCGAGCAGGGTCATGACGGCCGGAACGAGCAGCAGGCGTACGACAGTTGCGTCGATCAGCACACTCACGGCGAGGCCGAGTCCAAGCATCTTGACGACGATGTTGTCGCTCACGATGAACGCGGCGAAGACGCTCACCATGATCAGGGCGGCGCAGGTGATGACACGCGCGGTGATCTCCAGGGCGTGCGCCACGCTGGCCTTCGCGTCCCCGGTGCGCAGCCAGGCCTCGTGGACACGCGACAGCAGGAAGATCTCGTAGTCCATGCTGAGGCCGAAGATGATGGCGAACATCATCATGGGTACGTAGCTCTCGATGGGCACCTTGCCCGACACGCCCAACGCCGGTCCGCCCCAGCCCCATTGGAAGACGGCGACGACCACGCCGTACGAGGCGGCGATGGAGAGGACGTTGAGGACAGCGGCCTTGAGGGCAACCAGCAGTCCGCGGAAGACGGTCAGGATGATGATGAAGGCCAGGGCGACGACCACCGCGATGATCAGCGGGAGGCGCTCGGCGACGATGTCGCGGAAGTCGACCTGGGCGGCCGTGGTGCCCGTGACATAGCCCTTGGCGTCGGTGCCCTTGACTGCCTGGGGCAGGGTCTGGTCGACCAGGCGGTTCGTCAGGTCGGTGGTGTCCGCGCTCTGCGGGGCCTCCTTGGAGTAGACCGTGCCCACCAGCACGTCACCGTCCTGGGTGGGCGTGAGCTGTGTGCTCGTGGCCGCGCCCTGCACATCGGTGAGGGACTTCTGCGCCTGTGTCGCCAGCGACGAACGCTGGTCGGACGGTACGGAGGTCTGGTCGATGACGACGGTCAACGGACCGTTGGAACCGGGTCCGAAGGCGTCCGACATGAGGTCGTAGGCGCGTCGGTCCGTGAACGACTTGGGGTCCGCGCCGTCGCCGATGTGGCCGAGCTGGATCGAGAACACCGGGATCGCCAGGACCAGGACCGTTGCGGCTCCGCCGGCCAGGAACCACCAGGGGCGGCGCTCCACGCGCTGGGCGTAGCGGTGCCAGGTGCCCTGGACGGGTTCGCCCGGGGCGGCGTTCGTCTCCGCGACGGGGCGGCGCACCCGGTAGCGGTCGATGCGGTGGCCGATGAGCCCGAGCAGAGCGGGGACGAGGGTCAGCGCGCCGGCGACGGCCGAGACGACCGTCACGGCCGCGGCCACGCCCAGCAGGCCGATGAAGCTGACTCCGGAGACCGAGAGACCGGCCAGGGCGATGATCACCGTGCAGCCGGAGACGAGTACGGCCCGGCCGCTGGTGGCGGTGGCCCGGCCCGCCGCGCGGACCGGGTCGTCGCCGTTCATGAGGTTCTGCCGGTGGCGGGTGATGAGGAACAGCGCGTAGTCGATGCCCACGCCGAGGCCGATCATGGTGGCCAGCGTCGGGGACACCGTGGCGAAGGTGAAGGCCGAGGCGAGCAGCCCCAGGCAGGCCAGCCCTCCCACGGCGCTGATCAGGGCGGTCAGCAGCGGGATGCCCGCCGCGAGGACGCTCCCGAAGCCGACGAGCAGGACGACGATCGCCACCGCGAATCCGATCAGCTCGCTGACCCGGTCGTCGGGGGCGGGTCTGGCGAGTTCACCGAGGGGGCCGCCGTACTCGACGTCCACGCCCGCCGACCTCAGGGACTTGACCGAGCTGTCCACCCCGTCGAGGTACGAGTCGCCGAGGGTCGACGGCTGTACGTCGAAGCGGATGGTGATGTATCCGGTCTTCCCGTCGCTGGACAGCGGGCCCACGTTCGGCTGCTGGGACTGCCCCGAGGACTGCTGCGACGACTGCTGGGAGGAGGCGGCCGTCAGCGGGTTCTGCGCCGAGAGGACGTGAGGAAGTTTCTGCAGGTCGGTGATCGTCTGACTCATCTGCGAGCTCACCGACGTCAACGACTGCTTGTCGTCGTGCAGCACGATCTGGCTGCTGTAGCCGCCCGCCGCCGGGTCGTGCTCCTTCAGCACGTCCAGGCCCTTTTCCGACTGGACCCCGGGAAGCTGGAAGTTGTCCGAGTAGTCTCCGCCGAACGAGCGTTCCAGCACCTGCAGGGCGGCCAGCACGACCAGCCAGGCCACGATGACGATCACGCAGTGCCGGGCGCACCACTCCCCCAGCCTGCGCAGCAGCCCGGGTGCACCCTGCCCATCCCCTGTACTGGACCCCGTTGGTGACATGGGCTGCTCCCGGAGTGAATGATCACGATTTTCCCCATTAAACGACGCTTTGATCGCAGCGTCATATGGAGCGTCAGGTGGAGGCAGGGGCCCGTCGAGTGGTCCAGGAGTCAGGGACCCCTGGCGGCTTCGGCGGCCAGCCACTCGCCGAGGGCGTCGAAGTCCGCGTCGGTGAGGCCCCGGCGCGGGTCGACCCGGTACAGCAGGGCGCGCCCGCGATGATGTGCGCGGACCCAGGCCCGATCGGTGTCGGTGATCTCGTCGTCGACCCAGACGAACGCACGGCCGGCCGCCCGGTCGACCAGGGCGCGGGTCTTCCAGTGCAGTCCGCGCCGCGCGTCCCGTTCGGCCTCCTCGTCGTCCGGCTCGGGCCAGTTCACGACGGCCAGTTCGGGGAGACCGAGCCGCGGGGCGACGGTCTCGTTCGCCTCGGCCATCCAGGTGGTGGCCCAGACCAGCTCGCACGGCAGAGCCGTCAATCGGGGACCGTGCTCGGGGTTGATCCTGGCCAGGAGCGGATTCTCGTCGGACCCTGCCGAGTCCGCCCTTGCCTGGTCCGTCCCTGTCGGGTCGGTCCCATACGTCGGATACCCGCCCGGGTACTGCCCCGATGCCGCCCCGAAGGGGATGAGCGGACCGTCGACATCGAGGAAGAGCAGTGGACGCTCGATGGGTCCGGTCATGGCCGCACAATAGCCGCCCTTCCGGGAAATCGTCACACGACTATTCGCACAGTTCCCGTTTCACGGAGTCCATGAGGCGGATAAGCTCGTCCCATGCCCAAGATTGAATCCACACCCCGCGTTGCCCTCAAGAAAATAACCCCCGACGTGTCCGGAGCAATGGGCGCGCTGCACGGCGCGGCCGTTCTGGCGGCGCAGGACGCCAAGATAGAGCCGGAACTCCTCGAACTCATCCGGATTCGCGCCTCACAGATCAACGGCTGCGCGTTCTGCATCGACATGCACACCAAGGACGCCCGTGCGCAGGGCGAGACCGAGCAGCGCGTGTACGCGCTGAACGCCTGGCGGGAGACGCCCTTCTTCAGCGAACGGGAGCGCGCCGCGCTGGCGTTGACCGAGTCGGTGACGCTGGTGCACGACGGGCACGTCCCGGACGAGGTCTACGCGGAGGCGGCCGAGGTCTTCGACGAGGCGCAGATCGGGGCACTGATCTGGGCGGCCACCGTCATCAACGCGTACAACCGCATCGCCATCGCGACACGGATGGTTCCGGGCGCTTATCAGCCTGCCCAGAAAAAGGCCTGAGTGATCCCAGAGATCACCGAGAAGCGATCTCCGAAATTTACTGAATACGGATATGGATAATCGCGCCGGGCCGAATGTATTCGGTCCGGCGCAACCTTTCTCTCTCTATCGAATCAAACGGCGGGCAGGGGCTCCATCAGCCCGTCCAGCCATTCCCGCCATTCCTTGGCGAAGATGTCCTGGCCCGCTTCCATCGGCCGGCCCTCCCAGCCGGTCACCGGCCGGATTCCGTGCAGGGCGTTCACCAGCCACACCTCCCGCCCGGCGAGTTGTTCAAGGGTCCGCTCGCGGTGGGCCATCCGGATCCCGCTCTGCACGGCCCGCTCCTGGATGAGACCGGTGGTGACACCGGCCAGGATCGGCAGTTGCTGCGGGGGCAGGCACAGGGTGTCGTCCTCCCACCACAGGACGCTGGAGGTCGCCCCCTCCAGCACCAGTCCCGAGGGCGCGATCAGCACCGCCTCCTCCGCGCCTTGTCCTCTCGCCCGCTGCCGGACCCGGGCCAGCACGTCCAGATCAGGTCCCTTGCGGCGCGGCACGGTTCTCGGATCGGGCTGGCCGGCCGCCCACACGCGCACTTCCGGAGCGATCGGCGGCGCGTACCGCAGGAGCAGCCTCAACTGGAGGGATCCGGCCACGAGTTCGACACGCGGGAACCACGATCCCGTACGGGGCAGCGCGGCCGTCATGTCCCTCCAGAACTCGTCGAGTTGGTCGGGGGACGGTCCTCCGCAGTCGCCGCAGGACCGTAGGAACCGCTCTCGGTGCCGGTCCAGTCCGCGCACCTGCCCGTCCCGGACGAGCCAGGAGTCCGCGACCAGGAGCTGGGTGTCGGCCGCCAGGCCGGCGATCAGACCACGGCCGGGCATCCATGCCAACAGCCCCTCTGCGGTTGCCGGTTGTGTCATCAAAGGAACTTTCTCCTCTCGGTACGTCCGTGAGTACGTCCGTCAGTACGTCCGGTGCTCAGATACTCCGGTCAGTACTTCCGGTACTCCGGTCAGTACTTCCGGCCGGCGCTCGCCGGTGATCCGTGCCTGGGACCGTACGGTGCGTGTTCCAACCAGGCTCCGCACCAGGGCAGTACGGGTGCCAGGGCGGCCGCTGCCCACTGCTTCGCCCGTACGGTCCGGCGGCTGGGCCGCAGATGGTCCAGGGCGGCACCGGCCGCCGCGCTGTTGAAATGGGCCGCCGTCCGCCGGGCCGCCGCGAACTCCGCGACCGCCTCCCTGGTGCCGGCGGCCACGGCCGCCGCCGCTGCCGCCGCGTCCGCGATGCCGCTGTTCATGCCGCGGGCGCCGAAGGGCGGGAACAGGTGGGCCGCCTCGCCGACGAGCAGCACCCGGTGCTCCTCGTCGGTGAAGGCCGCCGCGACCTTGCGGAGGAAGTGGTACGTCGACACCCACAGGATCCGGTCGGCGTACCCCTCCCCCACGACCGCGGGCAGCCATCGCCGTACCGCCTCCTCGGTGCCGTAGGACTCCTGCGCGTCGTCGTCGCGGCACTGCAGATCGACCTGGAAGCCGCCGGTGAACGGCACGCGCATGACGCTGCGGCCGCCGACGCCGGGATGCTCGTAGTGGAAGACCCGCTCCAGCGGCAGGTCGGCGCCGGGGATGTCGGACACGTCCACCACGACGTGGAAGCCCTCCGAACGGGTGCCTTCCATGGGGATGTCCAGCTCCCGACGGACCGCGGAGCGGGCGCCGTCGGCGGCGATGACGTGGGTGCCCGTCCAGCCGCGTCCGTCCTCGCTGCTCACTTCGACCGAGGAGTCGGTGACCTTGACTCCCGTGACGCGCGCGCCCCAGGCGAAGTCCACGCCGGCTGCCTCGCAGGCGGCGAGCAGGAACCGCTCGGTGTCCACCTGGCGCAGGCTGGTGAACGGGGGCGGGAAGGAGGGCGGCGGGAACGTCTTGGCGTACACCTCGCGGCCCCGGTACAGGGTGCGTCTGGTCTGCCAGGTCCGCCCGTAGGACGTGATGCGGGCGGCAAGTCCCGGACGCATCCCTTCGAGCAGTTGCAGGGTCTCCTTGTGGACGAACAGGGCGCGGCTGCCCGGCCGTTCGCGTCCCTGCGGGTCCGCTTCCACGAGGGTGACCGGGAGTCCGTGGGCGCGCAGGCCGAGTGCGGCCGACATGCCCACGGGTCCGGCGCCCACGACGATGACAGGGCTCACGTCAGGCGCCGCCGGGATGCTTGGCGGTGGCGGTGGCGGTCGGGCTCTCGGTGAGCATGCGGGTGATCTCCACCCGCTTGACCTTCCAGGTGGAGGTCATCGGCAGCTCGTCGAACCGCCACTGCCGCGGGTAGGTCATCTTGGGGAGGTCGGCGGTCGCCTCGTGCCAGCGTTGCAGGTCGAGGGGCTGTTCGCCCCGGACGACCACAACCGGGACCGGCTCGCGGTCGACGCCGGGCACGATGACGACCTCGCGCAGTTCGTCGAGGCGGGACATCAGCGTGTCCTCGATCTCCAGGTTGCTGTGCACGGAGTCGATCTGGTCGATCTCGCGGTCGATCAGATAGAGGGCGCCCCAGCGGTTCCGGTAGCCCATGTCGCCCATCTGCCACCAGCCGTCGCCCAGTTGACGGTCGTACTGGTCCTGGGCGCCGAGGTAGGTGAGGATCCGGCCCCTGGTGCGTGCCTCGATGCGGCCCGCCGTCCCGGGCTGGTTGCGCCGTCCGTCGCTGTCGGCGATCCGGACCCGGGTGAATCCGGGGATGCCGATACCGACACGCCGGCCGTCCGCCCTGGCCGCGCTGCGGCGCGTGTACCACTGGAAGGCGACCGGGCCGGTCTCGCTCTGCCCGTACAGCTGCATCAGCCAGGGCGAGCGCCGGTTCGACGCACCGAGCAGCCGCTGCACGGTGCGCGGGTGGATCGCGTCGAAGGTGCTGCCGTACGAGCGGACGCGGGCCAGCGGTGCGCCGGGGGCGTCGGCCAACTCCTCCCAGAGCACGAAGGTGTTGGGGTGGGTCTCGACGATGCCGGGGCGGTGCCGGGCGAGCAGTGGACCCGCGGCGGCGGGCTCGGGGTCCGTGATGAACAGCAGCGGGCTGCCGAAGTGCAGTAGCACGCCAAGCAGATGGTAGAAGCGCGAGTGCACGAAGGACATGTGCAGCGCGGCCGTCTCGCCGCGGGTGGGCCAGCCCATGGCCTTCTGCGGTACGAGCCGGTTCCACATGGTGTTCGGGCAGTGCACGGCGAGCTTGGGGGTGCCGGTCGTGCCCGAGCTGTGGGTGATGAGCGCGGGTTCGCGCGGGTGCAGCCGGACCGGCCCGTGGGGCGGGGCGCCGGCGTACTTGTCCAGCGGGACCGCTCCGGGCGCGTCGTCCACACTGAGGGTCTGCCGGACGAGCCGGGCGACCTCGATGTCCTTGAGCGGTCCGGTGAGCTTCGCCCGGTCGGTGACCAGCCAGGGCTCACGGAGCCGCTGCAGGAGCTGGCCGACGACGGGGCCCTGCAGGCCCGGTGAGAGCAGGACGGGGACGGCGCCGATCCGGGAGACCGCACAGGTCAGCAGGACGATGTCGACGTTGTCCGTCTTGTGGACGACGACCTGCTCGGAGGGCCGGACACCGGCCTCCCACAGCCGCCCGGACAGGTCCTCGACCAGGGCGGCAAGGACCGGATAGCTGAGGTCGAGACCGAGGTCGGGGTTGACGTCCAGCGGCCGGTCCAGGGTGACCGGGACGGCTCCGTGCCGGGCGGCGGCCTGCTGGAACATCGGGCCGAGATAGAACCCGCGATCGGAGAGCAGGGACTGCGGCTGTGGCATGTGCCCTTTCCTTTCTGGGGTGTTCGCGGTCATGGCCACGGTCACCACGCTCCCTGGCGTACGAGGTGGCGGCGGAGCTTGCCGGTCGGGGTGCGGGGCAGTGACGGCACGACGTGGACGGTTCTGGGGGCCTTGAAGGGGGCGAGGTGTTCGCGGGCCAGGGCGATGAGTTCGGCCTCCAGACCGGACCGGCTCGCCGCGAAGGTGGGAGCCGTCGAGGGCGACACGCCGATGACGACGTAGGCCCGCAGAGCGGTCGCGCCGCGGTCGTCGGTGACGGCCGCCACGGCGACCTCGCGTACCGCCGGATGCTTGCGCAGCACGGCCTCCACCTCCAGCGGGGAGACGGTGATGCCGCCGACCAGCTCCATGTCGTCGGTGCGGCCCAAGTGCCGGTAGGTGCCGTCCGGTTCGCGCCGTGCGCGGTCCCGGGTGTTGAGCCAGCCGTCGACGAGGACACGGTCCGTCTCCCCGGGCAGGTTCAGGTATCCGGGTGTCAACGTCGGCCCCTTGACCCAGAGTTCGCCCTCCGAGCCGTCCGGCACCGGGTGTCCGGCGCGGTCGCGCAGCTCCACGTCGAAGCCGGGGACCGGGCGGCCGACCGTGCCGGGGGTGTTGGCGTCGAAGCTGTTGGCGCAGAAGGCGTGCCCGGCCTCCGTCGAGCCGATCTGCTCCAGGACGGGTGCGCCGAGCAGTTCGGTGACGCGCTCGCCGAGTCCGGCGGGCATGCCCTCGCCGGCCGACACCGCCGCGCGTACGGAGGCGAAGCAGGCGGCGTGTCCGTCGGCCCGGTCGGCGACCAGGGCCGCGTACGCGGAGGGGACGGAGTAGAGCAGGGTAACCCGGTGGCGGGCGACGAGTTCGTCCACGGCGGCGGGCGAGGGGCGCCGGTCGACCAGTACGGCGGAGGATCCCGAGAAGAGCGGGAAGACGAAGGCATTGCCGAAGCCGTAGGCGAAGAACAGCTTCGACACCGAGAGGGTGACATCGTCCGGGGTGATGCGCAGCAGCGGGTCGCCGATGAGCTCGTGGTACGTCCCGGGGTCGCCGTGGCAGTGCACAACTCCCTTGGGGGTGCCGGTCGTTCCGGAGGTGTACTGGATGTAGAGCGGGGTGCGCGGTCCCGCCGGGTGGGCGCCGGTGGTCGGCGGTGTGCTGCGGGTGAGCGCGACGAGCTGGTCGGCGCCCAGGCGGGTCCGCCCGGCGAACCGCTCCTCCAGTCCCGGCCCGGTCACGCACAGGGCGGCTCCGGCGTCCTCGGCCATGAACTCGAGGTCGGCCGCCGGCAGTTCGGGATTGACGAGAACCGCGACCGCGCCGAGCCGGGCGGTGGCCAGGAAGGCCGTGACCCAGGCGAGGGAGTCGGGCAGCGCGAGCAGCACCCGGTCGCCGGGGCAGACACCGTGGTCGGCGAGAACGCTGGCCGCGCGGGCGGCGAGGTCGTGGACCTCGCCGTGGGTCCAGGCCCGGTGGCCCTGGTGGAAGGCAGGCCGGTCGGTCCAGCCCTGGCCCTCTGCCAGTGCGGCCAGTCCGGAGGCGAGGTTCCCGGCCTCGGTCTCGGGAACACCGGCCGTGTCGGTGGGGCTCGGGGCGGAGGTGGTCGTGGGCGTCATCGGATCTGCTCCTGCAGGGAGACCGGCTCGGCGGTCGTGGACTCGCGGAGGGCGCGTAACTGTGCGGCGGTCTTCAGCAGCATCTCGTCGTACTCCGCTTCGGGTTCGGAGCCGAGGACGATGGCGCCGCCCGCTCCCAGGTGCATCCGGCCGCCGGTGAAGACGGCGGTGCGGATGACGATGTTGAGGTCGGCTCCACCACTGCAGCCGAGATAGCCGATGGCTCCGGAGTAGACCCCGCGGGCGGCGGTCTCCAGCGAGTCGATGATCTCCATCGTGCGCAGCTTGGGCGCCCCGGTCATCGAGCCGCCGGGGAAGCAGGCGCGTACGCAGTCCACGGCTTCGGTGCCTGCGCGTAGGCGGCCTTCGACGGTGGAGACGAGCTGGTGCACGGTGGCGTAGGTCTCGGTGGCCATGAGGCGCGGCACCCGGACCGTTCCGGTCTCGCAGACCCGGCCCAGGTCGTTGCGGAGCAGGTCGACGATCATCAGGTTCTCGGCGCGGGTCTTGGCGTCCGCGGCGAGCGAGTCCCTGAGCCTGGCATCCTCCTCCGGCCGGTCGCCGCGGGGCGCGGTGCCCTTGATGGGCTTGGCCTCGGCGACGCCGTCCCGGGTGATCCGCAGGAAGCGCTCGGGGGACGCGCCGGCCACGGTCAGGTCACCGAACTGCAGGAAGGCCGCGTAGGGCGCCGGGTTGATGCGCCGGAGCACCCGGTAGTAGGCCAACGGGTCGGGCGGCGCGGGTAGTTCGGCGGCGTTGGTCAGGCAGATCTCGTAGCTCGTGCCGGCGTTCAGCTCGCGCTTGCAGGCCTCGATGTCGGCGAGGTAGGTCGCGCGGTCGCGCACCAGCCAGGGTTCGGCGGCGTGCAAGTCCGGCTCGGACGCGGGCGGCGGGGTCGCGGCGGGCCCGGCCGCCGACACGAAGCTCAGCTGCGCCACCGCGCTGTCGAGCCAGTCGGCGGCGTCCCGTGCGCCCTGCGGGGTGTTCTCCGCCAGGCAGACGGCGTAGGTGAAGCCGTCCTGGTGGTCGACCGCGATCAGCCGGTCGGCGAAGAGCCAGGAGGCGTCCGGGGTGTCGGCCCGGTGACGGTTCGGCGAGCCGCAGTCGGCCTTGAGCTCGTAGCCGAAGTAGCCGACGTATCCGCCGGTGAAGTCGAAGGGCAGCTCGCCGGCGTCCACCCGGCGGGTCGCCAACTGCCGCTTCAGATAGTCGAAGACGCTGGCCCGCACCTTGCGCGGGGGCCGCCCGGGCCGCTCGACCTCACAGACACCGGACTCGACGTCGTACCGTACGAACTCGGCCAGCGGACCGGTGCCGTCGCCGAAGAACGAGAAGCGGGACTGCCCCTCCTCGACCCGCGAGCTGTCCAGCCAGAACGCCCTGGGCGCGTCGGCGCACATCCGGGTGAAAGCCATCTCGGTGTCCACGGCGGTCGCGATCCGGCGGGTGTGCAGCCGGTACCCGACGGGCGCGGAGCGCCGGGGGCGGGGTACGAACGCCGTGGCGGCGGCGCCTTCGGTACGGGACTCCCGTGTACGGGACTTGGTCAGGCGGACCCCGCGACTGCGCGCCGCCGTGAGGCCCCGGAAGTTCAGGAACAGCCGGTGGCCGTACTCGGTGAGGATCGACTCGGGGTGGAACTGCACACCCCACAGCGGCCGGGTGCGGTGCCGCAGCCCCATCAGGACGCCGTCCTCGGCCCAGGCGGTGCCCTTGAGGCTCGCCGGCAGCGGTTCCCGTACGGACAGCGAGTGGTAGCGGACCGCGGTGAAGTCCTGCGGGAGTCCGCTGAACAGGCCCTCGCCCGTGTGCCGGATTCTGGAGAGATGGCCGTGCCGGGGCTCCGGTGCGGCCGTCACCCGGGCGTCCTCGCCCGCCGCGATGCCCTGGTGTCCGAGGCAGACGCCGAGGACGGGGATCGTGGCCTCGGCGATCACTGTGGCACTGATGCCGAAGTCGCGGGGGCGAGCGGGGTGTCCGGGTCCCGGGGACACCACGACGTTGTCGAATCCCAGGAGGTCCGGAAGAGCGCCGGCCGGGGCGTCATTGAGGATCACCACCGGCTCCTCGCCGTTGACCTCGGCAATCAGCTGGAACAAGTTGTATGTGTACGAGTCATAATTGTCGATGAGCAGGGTCTTCACCCGCCCACCCCCCTTTGGTCGTTCTCAGCCTTGTGCAGCCCGTCGTTTGTGCCGTCCACGGATCGCCTGCAGCGGCGGGTACAGCCATTTCTTGAAGAAACGCTGAAGCCGCGGCATGAGAATCCACGTGACAATGGCCGTCACGGCCAGGCAGAGGAACAAGGTGCGGATGAGAGGGTTGAAGTCACCGAGGTAAGGAAGCACCAGCAAATTGAATATGAGCACAGGAGGGAAGACCGCACTCATATTCACGAACCATAACTTCCACTTCGGTGGCGGACGTGGTGCCGCCGCGGTCGCGGAAGGAGTTTCGGTCAGGGACTCGAACCAGGCTTTCGATCCCCGCACGGTCCGTCGGCCCGTCTCACGGGCCAGCGTCTCCCCACGGGCCTGCCACTCCGCCCGCTCGACCGAGTTGTCCCAGGCCAGGGCGGAACCTTCACTGGTGAAGCGGTAGACCACATGCCACTCCGCCTCTCCGTCGACAAGTACGCCACCGCCGAGGAAGCCCGGTTCCTGCGCGGTCGCACGCAGCACGCCCCACCCCCATGAGTGGAACTCGGCCTCGCGGCCCGGTACCACTCGATACGCGACGGTGACGGTAACGGGATTCCTGGTCACGCCTCTGAATACGGAAAGGGAAGACCTGATGTTCAACTCTCAACGGAGTTTTTGCGCCCGGCCGGGAAAGCTGCCGTTTGTCACCGTTCTGCCCGCCTTGGCAGCTTTTGTCACGCGGTACTCCGGGTAACATTCGTGAATTCCCGAAACCGCTTGCCGGGTTCTCGAACAAAGCGGCACCATCGGTCTCGGGGGAACCGTTCGCAGTCGACGTGAAGAGCCGAACGTCGAGCCGAATGAGCCGGATCTGAGCCGGATCCGAAAGAGCAAGAAGGAGACCCATGTCCAGGTACGACTGGAGCATGACCCACGAGGGAATCGACCGGGTGCGCGCCGAGATCGAACCGGCCAGAAAAGAAGTGACCGCCCATCCGATTTACCAGCGGATAAGCACCCGGGAGGACATGGCGACCTTCATGGAGCACCATGTCTTCGCGGTGTGGGACTTCATGTCGCTGCTGAAGTCCCTCCAGCGGGAGCTGACGTGTGTGGACGTCCCCTGGGTGCCGCGCGGCTCACAGGTGAGCCGACGCCTCATCAACGACATCGTGCTGGTGGAGGAGAGCGACGAGCTGGACGGCGGCTTCACCAGCCACTTCGAGCTCTACCGGGGCGGCATGGCCGAGGCGGGGGCGGACACCTCACGCCTGGACACGTTCCTCGCGCTGCTCGGGGAGGGCCATGACGTGCAGGCGGCGCTGCGGGCTGCCCAAGTACCGGGCCCCGCCGCCGAGTTCGTCACCACGACGTTCGGGATCATCCTGGACCGGCCCCTCCACTGCCAGGCGGCGGCCTTCGCCTTCTCCCGGGAGGACCTCATCCCGGACATGTTCGACCAGGTCATCAAGAAGGAGGGTTCCGACCGGTTCCCGGTCTTCTGCGACTACCTGGCCCGGCACATCGAGGTGGACGGCGAGGAGCACACACCCATGGCCATGGCCATGGTGGCGGACCTCTGCGGCGACGACGACACCCGCTGGCAGGAGGCCGCGGAAACCGCGGCCCTCGCACTGGAGGCCAGGTCCCACTTCTGGGACGCGATCGTAGAGGCCATGGAGAGCGTGGCCGACTGAGTCCAAGCGGTTCCGCTGCGGTCCGGCGCGCCCCAGAGGGGCGCGGGGAACTGCGCGCCCAGCCACAACGCACCCGCAGACAACCAACCGGCCCCCACCAAACCGCTAGCGCGGCGCCCCCGTACTGTCCCGCACCACAAGCCGCGTAGGCACAAGCGTCGTCCCGTGCTCCGCCGCATCGTGCCGCATCTGCCGCAGCACTCCTTCGACACACCGGCGACCCACCTCGGCGAAGTCCTGGTGGACGGTGGTCAGCGGCGGCAGGAAGGAACCCGCCTCGGGGATGTCGTCGAAGCCGATGACACTGACGTCCTCGGGCACGTACCGGCCCTGTTCGTGCAGGGCCCGCAGCAGGCCCAGCGCCATCTGGTCGTTGGCCGCGAACACCGCCGTGCACTCCGGCTGTGCGGCGAGTTCGAGGCCGGCCCGGTAGCCGGACTCGGCCGACCAGTCGCCGCGTACCAGCGGCGGCGCCGTGCAGCCCGCCTCGGTGAGTTCGGCACGCCAGGCGTCGGCGCGGCGCTGGGCCGCGAAGGACTCCTCGGGCCCGGCCAGGTGCCAGACGGTCTCGTGGCCGAGGTCGAGCAGGTACCGCACCGCGGTACGGGTCCCGCCGGCCTGGTCGGTGTCGACCACGGTGTAGCGGTCGCCGGCGTCCGAGTCGGCCACGACGACCTGGATGTGGGGCGGCAGGGTGAGGGCCACCGCGTCGAGCAGGTGCACTTCCAGGATGACGATGACGGCGTCGACGGCCAGCTCCCCCAGCCGGGAGAACGCACCGCGCACCTCGTCCTGCGTGGGAACGGCGACGGGCAGCAGGGTGACCGCGTACCCCTCGTGCGCCGCCGAGGTGGCGATCGCCTCCAGCGTGCGCACGTTGCCCGTGGTGGAGAGGCCGAAGGTGATGACGCCGATGGTGCGGAACTCGCCGCGCTTGAGCGCCCGGGCGGCGCTGTTGGGCCGGTAGCCCAGTTCCTGCATGGCCGCCAGCACCTGCTGCCGGGTCTCCTCGTTCACACCCGCGTAACCGTTCGACACTCGCGAGACGGTCTGCGAGGAGACGCCCGCCAGCCGGGCGACATCCGCCATGGACGCGCTCTGCGTCCGGCGGGAAGCCCGTTTTCCGGCCCGTGCCGACGCCTTCGGCCTGCTCACCGAGGCGCTGTCCGCTGTGTCCACCCGTCTCCCTCGCTGTCCGAGCCGCAGTTTCCTCAAATGACCCTTGACCACCGTCAACGGGGCAGTGTAGACATGCCGCCATCAGATGTTTACGTAAACATAACAGGCCCAGACCTGCTTCGGGACTGGATGTTTACGCAAACATCAGCGGCGCACGACGCCGGGTTCGCGAGAGGGACGAGCGAGGAACGACATGACGACGCTACAACCGCCGGCGGCAGCCAAGCGGCGCCCGGACCGGCCTCCGGCGAAACGGGACCGTCGCTCCTGGACGGGGTGGGGTTTCATCGGTCCCTTCGTGGCCGTGTTCGCCCTCGTCTTCCTGGCCCCGATCGTGTACTCGATCTATCTCAGCCTGTTCCGGGACCAGTTGATCGGCGGCACCACCTTCGTCGGCCTGGACAACTACACACAGGCCCTCAAGGACGAGCAGTTCTGGGACTCGCTCGCACGGGTCTCGCTCTTCCTGGCCGTACAGGTTCCGATCATGCTCGGCATCGCCCTGCTGATCGCCCTCGCGCTGGACAGCGGGCGGCTGTACGGCAAGGACTTCTTCCGCATCGTGATCTTCCTGCCGTACGCCGTGCCCGCCGTGGTCGCCACCCTGATGTGGGGCTTCATGTACGGCACCAAGTACGGACTGGTCGGCGACATCAACTCGGCCTTCGGTGTCACGCTGCCCGACCCGCTCTCGTCCGACCTGGTCCTGGCGTCGATCGGCAACATCGTCACCTGGGAGTTCATCGGCTACAACATGCTGATCTTCTACTCCGCGCTACGGGTCATCCCCAACTCGCTCTACGAGGCCGCGGAGATCGACGGTGCCGGGCAGTTCCGGATCATCAGCGCCATCAAGCTCCCCGCGATCCGCGGTGCCCTCGTCATCGCGACGATCTTCTCGATCATCGGCAGCTTCCAGCTCTTCAACGAGCCGGCCATCCTGCGGCCGCTGGCGCGCAACGCGATCACGACGGACTTCACCCCGAACTTCTACACGTACTCGCTGTCCTTCAACGGCCAGCAGCACAACTACTCCGCGGCGGTCGCCATCATCATGGGCCTGATCACCATGGTCATCGCCTATGTCGTGCAGCTCCGCGGCATGCGCAAGGGAGCGTGAACATGAGCAGCTCCGTCACCACCGCCTCCCCGACCGCACCCGCTCCGAACTCCGGCGGCTCCAAGGGCGCGCCGCGGCTGCGCACACGCAAGGGGCACGTTCCCGGGCGTCCCAAGCGCAGTGTGCTGCTGACCGTCCTCACCGGCCTGATCCTGCTCTACACCGTGGTGCCCCTGGTGTGGCTGGTCATCAGCGCCACCAAGACCCAGGAAGGGCTCGGGGACTCGTCCGGGCTGTGGTTCAGCAGCGACTTCGCCCTCTGGGACAACATCAGCGAGACGTTCTCGTACCACGACGGCATCTTCGTCCGCTGGCTCCTGAACACCCTGTTGTACGTGGTGCTCGGTGCCGGTGGCGCCACCCTCCTGGCGATCCTGGGCGGCTACGCGCTGGCGAAGTTCACCTTTCCCGGCAAGCGCGCCGTGTTCGCCGTGGTCATCGGTGCCGTCGCCGTCCCGGGCACCGCGCTGGCGGTGCCCACCTTCCTGATGTTCAGCAAGATGGGGCTCACCGACACCCCGTGGGCGGTGATCATCCCCTCGCTCGTCTCGCCCTTCGGCCTGTATCTGATGTGGGTCTTCGCCACCGAGGCGATCCCCAACGAACTGATGGAGGCCGCCCGGATCGACGGAGCGGGCGAGATCCGCACCTTCTTCCAGGTGGCCCTGCCGCTGCTCGCCCCCGGCACCGTGACCGTGCTGCTGTTCACCACGGTCGCCACCTGGAACAACTACTTCCTGCCGCTGATCATGCTCAAGGACCCGGACTGGTACCCCCTGACCCTGGGTCTGGACGCCTGGAACAACCAGGCCCAGACGATCGGCGGTGACGTGATCTTCAACCTGGTGATCACCGGCTCGCTGCTCACCATCATCCCGCTGATCGCCGCGTTCCTGCTGCTGCAGAGGTTCTGGCAGTCCGGGCTCGCCGCCGGAAGCGTCAAGGAATAACCCGCCCTCAAGGCCCCCTCGGTCCCGCCTCTTTCACCTTCATCTCCTCACCCTCACCCTGTCCCACCCACGAAGAAGTGGAAGCACCTCCATGCGCAGAACCACACGCCGCCTGATGCGCGGCCTCGCCGTCCTCTCCGTCCTCGCCCTGGGCGCGACCGCCTGCGGCGGCTCCGACGACGACAGCTCCGGCCAGAAGCCGGTCTCCGCCGACGACATCCAGGCGGCCCTCAAGAAGGGCGGCTCGGTCACTGTCTGGGCCTGGGAGCCCACGCTCAAGTCGGTCGCCGCCGACTTCCAGAAGAAGTACCCCAAGGTCAAGATCAACCTGGTCGGCGAGCGCTCCGGCGACAAGCACTACACCGCTCTGTCGAACGCCATCTCGGCCAAGAAGGGCGTCCCCGACGTCGCGCAGGTCGAGTACTTCGCGCTGAGCCAGTACGCCCTCACCAAGGGCCTCAGCGACCTGGCCCCCTTCGGTGCCGACAAGCTCAAGTCCAAGTACACCCCCGGCCCGTGGAACGCCGTGAGCGAGGGTGACAAGGTCTACGGCCTGCCGATGGACTCCGGCCCGATGGCGATGTTCTACAACAAGAAGGTCTTCGACAAGCACAAGATCGCCGTCCCCACCACCTGGGACGAGTACGTCGAGGCGGCGCGCAAGCTGCACAAGGCCGACCCCAAGGTCTACATCGCCAACGACGCCGGCGACGCCGGTTTCACCACCAGCATGCTGTGGCAGGCCGGTTCGCGTCCCTACAAGGTCGACGGCACCAAGGTGTCGATCAACTTCGACGACGCGGGCGCCAAGAAGTACACGGACACCTGGCAGAAGCTGATCGACGAGAAGCTCGTCTCGCCGATCAACGGCTGGACCGACGACTGGTACAAGGGCCTGGGCGACGGCACCATCGCCACCCTGACCACCGGTGCCTGGATGCCCGCCAACTTCGTGACCGGTGTGCCGAACGCCGCCGGTGACTGGCGCGCGGCGCCGATGCCGGCCTGGACCAAGGGCGACAAGGCGACGGCGGAGAACGGCGGCAGCTCGCTGGCCCTGCCCGAGCTGGGCAAGAACAAGGAACTCGCCTACGCCTTCGTCGAGTACGCGAACTCCGGTGACGGCGTCGCGACCCGCATCAAGGAGGGCGCCTTCCCGGCGACCACCGCGGAGCTCCAGGACAGCGCGTTCCAGAACAAGGAGTTCGAGTACTTCGGCGGCCAGAAGGCCAACGAGATCTTCGCCGAGTCGGCGGCCAACGTCGCCTCCGACTGGTCGTACCTGCCCTTCCAGCAGTACGCCAACTCGATCTTCAACGACACCGTCGGCAAGGCCTACGTGGGCAGCACCAAGCTCTCCGCCGGCCTGAAGTCCTGGCAGGACGCCTCCATCAAGTACGGCAAGGAACAGGGCTTCACCGTCGACTAGTCCGACACACGCCCCCACGCCGCCCACCCCTGTGCCACCCCGGAAGGACCACGATGATCTCCACCCTCCTGTCCCAGCTGAACGGGCCGGACGGTGACTCCACCCCACGTCTCGCGTACGGCGCCGACTACAACCCCGAGCAGTGGCCTCGCGAGGTGTGGGAGGAGGACGTACGGCTGATGCGTGAGGCCGGCGTCAACCTGGTGTCCGTGGGGATCTTCTCCTGGGCCCGCATCCAGCCGGCCCGGGACGAGTGGGACTTCGGCTGGCTCGACGAGATCATGGGCCTGCTGCACGCGGGCGGCATAGGGGTCGACCTGGCCACCGCCACCGCGTCCCCGCCGCCCTGGCTCACCACGGCGCACCCGGAGATCCTTCCGGTGACCGCCTCCGGTGAGACGGTGTGGCCGGGGGCGCGGCAGCACTGGCGGCCCACCTCGCCCGTCTTCCGCGACCACGCGCTGCGCCT
Organism: Streptomyces sp. NPDC058697; assembly: GCF_042715345.1. Lineage (NCBI taxonomy): Bacteria > Bacillati > Actinomycetota > Actinomycetes > Kitasatosporales > Streptomycetaceae > Streptomyces > Streptomyces sp. NPDC058697. The sequence continues at coordinate 62,433 of NZ_JBHXSU010000007.1, read as the reverse complement.
GGTGCGGACGATGGCCAAACGGTACGCGGACCATCCCGCGCTGGTGGCCTGGCACATCTCCAACGAGCTGGGCTGCCACAACATCTACGACTACTCGGACGACGCGGCCCGTGCCTTCCGCGACTGGCTGCGCGACCGGTACACCACCCTCGACGCCCTCAACCACGCCTGGGGCACGGCCTTCTGGTCGCAGCGCTACAGCGACTGGGAGCAGATCCTGCCGCCCCGGCTGGCCGCCTCCCACCCGAACCCCACGCAGCAGCTGGACTTCAAGCGCTTCTCCTCCGACGCGCTGAAGGAGTACCTGCGCGCGGAGCGGGACGTGCTGCGGGAGATCACCCCGGACGTGCCGGTCACCACCAACTTCATGGTGATGGGCAACACGAAGGGCATGAACTACCCGGACTGGGCGGGCGAGATCGACTTCGTCTCCAACGACCACTACGTCCACCCGGGCCCGCAGGACCGCGACGAGCTGTCCTTCTCCGCGAACCTCACCAGCGGGATAGCGAGCGGCCGCCCGTGGTTCCTGATGGAGCACTCCACGAGCGCCGTCAACTGGCAGCCCGTGAACGTGGCCAAGCGGCCGGGCGACCTGGCCCGCGACTCGCTGCTGCACGTCGCGCACGGCGCCGACGCCGTGTGCTACTTCCAGTGGCGCCAGTCCGCGGCCGGCGCCGAGAAGTACCACTCCGCGATGGTGCCGCACGCCGGCGCCGACAGCGAGGTCTTCCGCGCGGTCACCGCCCTCGGCCAAACCCTCAAGGCCCTCGCCCCGGTCGCGGGCACCGAGCGCGAGCCCTCCCGCGTCGGGATCGTCTACGACTGGGAGTCGTGGTGGGCGAGCGAGCAGGACTCCCACCCGACCGCCCTGCTCGACTACCGCCAGGAGGCGCTGGACTGGTACTCCGCCCTCCTCGCCCTCGGGGTCCGGGCGGACGTCGTCACCACCACGGCCGATCTCGACCGCTACGACGTGCTGATCGCGCCCGTGCTGCACGTGATCCCGGCGCCGCTGGCCAAGGAGCTCACCCGGTACGCCGAGACCGGCGGCCACCTGGTCACCACGTACTTCTCCGGTGTCGTCGACGAGAACGACCACATCTGGCTCGGCGGTCACCCGGGAGCGCTGCGCGACCTCCTCGGCATCCGTATCGAGGAGTTCGGGCCGCTGCTCGACGGTGACAGCGTCGATCTGGACGGCGCCGGCCCGGGCACCCTGTGGACCGACCGGATCACCGTCACCGATCCGACGGTGGAGGTGCTGGCCCACTACCGCACGGGTACGTACGCGGGCATGCCCGCCGTCACCCGCCGTGCGGCTGGGCAGGGTTCGGCCTCGTACGTCTCCACCCGGCTCGGTGTCGACGGGCTGGCCGGTCTGCTGCCGAAGCTGCTCGGTCCGGCCGGCGTCCGGAGTGAACTGCCCGCCGGCGCACGGGGATCGGTCGAGCAGACCGTACGCAGCGGACCCGACGGCCGCTTCCTGTTCCTGGTCAACCGGACCGACGCAGCCGTGCCGCTGGCCGGTCTCGCCGGAGAGGTCCTGGTCGGCGACACGGATACCGAGGGCGGTCTCGTCCTCGGGCCCAGGGACGTCGCCGTGGTGCGGCAACCCGCCGGCTGACCCACTCCCCAGCACACCGCCGACTCCTCGAACGGCACCGCACTGGTTCGAGGGCCATCCCTCCTGCCCGACGGGCGGGAGGTACACCGCAGCGCCAACACCGTAGTTGGGAGCACACGATGGCACGCCGCACCCGCAACAGACGGCTCCTCGGAGCCGCCGGTCTCACCGCACTGGCCACCGGGGCCGCCCTCATCTCCGCCCCGTCGTCCACCGCACAGGTGACGGCGGCGGACACCGCCGCCGTGACCGTGCGGCCCGACCCGTCGTACGAGCAGGAGAAGTTCGAGGGCTGGGGCACGAGTCTGGTCTGGTTCGCCAACGCCACCGGGGACTATCCCAAGGAGATACGCGAGAAGCTCGCCAGGCTCCTCTTCGGGGACGACGGCCTGGCGCTGAACATCGCCCGCTACAACATCGGGGGTGGCAACGCCCCGGACGTCGAGGACTATCTGCGCGCCGGAGGTGCCGTCGAGGGCTGGTGGAAGGCCCCGGCGGGCACCACCCGCGAGGACACCGACTGGTGGAGCGCCGACGACCCGGCGGACTGGAACAAGGACGCCGACGCGACCCAGCGCTGGTGGGTCGACCGCATCAAGAACGACATCGACCACTGGGAGACGTTCAGCAACTCCCCGCCGTGGTTCATGACGAAGAGCGGCTATGTCTCCGGCGGGTTCAACGCCACCGAGGACCAGCTCAAGACCGAGTCGGTCGACGACTTCGCCGCCTACATGGCGGGCGCGACCAAGCGTCTGGAGAAGGCCGAGGGCATCAAGGTCGACACGATCGACCCGTTCAACGAGCCCAACACCGGCTACTGGAGCACCCGTCTGGGCGCCGACGGCAAGCCGGTCGGCGGCCGTCAGGAGGGGGCGCACATCGGCCCCGAGCTCCAGCAGAAGGTCATCAAGGCCCTGGCTCCCGCGCTGAAGAAGGCGAAGACCAAGGCGGAGATATCCGCGATGGACGAGACCAACCCGTCCATCTTCTCGACGAACTGGAACACCTACCCGCAGGAAGTGCGGGACCTCGTCGGCCAGATGAACGTCCACACCTACGGCACCGGCCAGCGGACCACCGTACGGGACCTCGCCAAGGCGGCCGACAAGCCGCTGTGGCAGAGCGAGGTCGAGGGCGACTGGGGTGACGGCCAGAGCTTCACGGACATGCGGCCGGGCCTCGGTCTCGCCCAGCGCATCGTCGACGACCTGCGTGAACTGGAGCCCAAGGCCTGGGTGTTCTGGCAGCCCGTCGAGGACTACGACAACATGAAGCCGGGCGGCGAGTCGGCCAAGGGCGGCAACTGGGGCAGCATCCAGCTCCCGTTCAGCTGCACCTCGACGGACACCCTGGAGTCGTGCCCGATCTACACGAACACGAAGTTCGACACGGCCCGTAACTTCACGCACTACATCAAGCCCGGTGACCGGCTGATCAAGACCGACGACACCTCCAGCGCCGCCGCCGTCTCCAAGAAGGGCAACGGCGCGACCGTCGTCCACGTCAACAGCACCACCGAAGCCCGCGCGGTCACCGTCGACCTGTCGAAGTTCGGCAAGGTCAGCCGCAGTGCCACCGTCACCCCGGTCGTGACCAGCGCCGACGGCAAGCTCGAACGCCACAGGGCCGTCAAGGTCAGTGACCGCAAGGCCACCTTCACGGTGCCCGCGCAGTCGGTGACCTCCTTCGTCGTCAAGGGCGTCTCGGGTGTCGCGAAGGACGCCGCCGAGCTGCGCAAGGGCCACACGTACGAGCTGACCGGTGTCCAGAGCGGCAAGGCGCTCACCGTCGCCGACAACGGCACGGGCCTCGTCATCAGGACGTCGGCGGGAGACGCGGCCGGCCAGGAGTGGAAGCTGCGGCAGATCTCCGGTGACACCGGCAACCGGCAGCGGTACGTCTTCACCAACCCGGTGGAGGGCAAGCGCCTGGCGGTCCGTGACGGCGCCCCGGTCCTTGAGGCCGACTCCGGCCCGCGCGACAAGGCCACCCAGTGGATCATGTCGACGACCGGCGACGGCACCTGGACCCTCGTCAACGCCGCCACCGGACGCCTGCTGGAGGTCGGCGGCCAGGCCACCAACGACGGTGCCGCCGTCACGCTGTGGACGCCCAACTCCGGCGCCAACCAGCGCTGGAAGGTCACGGACGTGACCGACTAGGACCGGCGGCCGCCCCGAGCGGGTGCCCGGACGTACCCTCTGTCGCACAGCTCTGTGTCCGCCGTCGCGAACGGCGGGCACAGAGGTGCGTCCGCGGACGTTCCTCCATTGACCACTCCTTCGAGGGCGACCTCATGGTGTGATGACCGATGAAGAGACCCGTCTCTGAAGAAGATGAGCCACGCCCCGGGAGAGCCAGTGGATCTGCGGCAGATGGAGGTCGTCATCGCGGTGGCCGAGGAGGGCGGCTTCACCGCGGCGGCACAGCGGCTGCACGTCGTCCAGTCCGCCGTGTCGAGCACGGTGCGCGCGCTGGAACGCGAGCTGGGCACCCCGCTGTTCGACCGCACCACGCACCGGGTCTCCCTGACCCCGGCCGGTGAGGCGTTCGTACCGGCCGCTCGGACGGCGTTACGGGCCGCGGACCAGGCGCGGGCCGCCGTCGACGTCGTACAGGGACACCTGCGGGGGCGAGTCACGGTGGGCACGATGCAGGGGGTCTGGGCCGACCTGCACCGCCCGCTGGCCGCCCTGCGGGCCGAGCATCCGGGTGTGGTGGTGCGGCTGCGGCAGGCGGCCGTCGTCGACATCCGCCAGGCGCTGCGCGAGGGGACGGTGGATCTGGCCGTGGTCGCCCTCGACCGCCAGCAGCAACGGGGCCTGGTCACCCGGCTGCTGTCCCGTGAGGAGATGGTGCTGGTGAGCGCTCCGGAGCGGACGTTCCCCGTGACGGACGGGAAGGTCGCACTCGCCGACGCCGCCCGGCTGCCGCTGGTGGACTTCACTCCCGGCTGGGCGATCCGGCTCGCCGTGGACAAGGCGTTCCGGGCGGCCGCCGTCGACCGCGAGCCGACCTTCGAGGTCAACGACATCGTCGCGGCCTCCGAACTCGTCCGCAACGACCTGGGTGTCTGCGTCATGCCCGTCTCGATCGCCGACCGGTTCCCCGACCTGACGACCCACCACTTCGGACGTCACGCGCCGAACTGGAAGGTCATGGTCGTCCGGCCCCGGGGCGAGGCACCTCCGGCGGTCGCCGCGCTGCTGCGGCACATGACCTGACGGGGTCCGGCCGCTCCATGACGTGACGGGTCGCGGTCCGTTCACCGCTCCCGGGCTTCATCTCTTTCAGAGATGACTGACATCTCGAACCATCGCCACAGTGAGGGAAGCATCGGGGCGCCCCCGAACGCTGACCGAACCATGAACGTCCTCCAGAGTTCGCGCGACGACCACACCCCGGGCCGGTCCACCGGCACGGCCGCACTCGGTGTGCCGGGATGGCTGGTCGTGCTCCTGGCCGCCGCCTCCGGCATGACGGTCGCCAACCTGTACTACGCCCAGCCCCTGTTGTCCTCGCTGCGTGACGTCTTCCACGTCGGCGAGACGGCCGCAGGGGGCCTGATCACCCTCACCCAGGTCGGCTACGTCCTGGGCATGCTCCTGCTCGTCCCGCTCGGCGACCGGCTGGAGAAGCGCCGGCTGATCACCGTGCTGCTGGCTGTCACCACGTTGGCCCTCCTCGCCGCCGGTCTCGCGACGAGCTTCCCCATGCTGCTGATCGCCTCCCTGATCAGCGGAGGCACGTCGGTCGTCGCGCAGATCCTCGTGCCCTTCGCCGCGAGTCTCGCCCCGGACCACACCCGCGGCCGGATCGTGGGCCGGGTGATGAGCGGTCTGCTCACCGGCATCCTGCTGTCCCGCACCCTCAGCAGCCTGGTCTCGGACGTGGCCGGCTGGCGCGTCGTCTATCTGGGCTCCGCCGTCCTGATGGCGCTGCTGGCGGTGGCCCTGCACGCCGCACTGCCCCGCCAGGCCGCCACCACGGCGATCCCGTACACCGAGGTGCTGCGTTCCACGGTCCGACTGGTGCGCGTCCACCCGGCGTTGCTCCGCCGCGGGCTCTACCAGGCGGCGATGTTCGGTGCGTTCAGCGCGTTCTGGACCACCGTCTCGTACGTCCTCACGGGCCCGCGTTTCCACTACTCCCCCGTCGGCGTCGGTGTGTTCGCCCTCGTCGGAGCGGCCGGGGCGGCCGTGGCTCCCTTCGCGGGCCGCTGGGCCGACCGCAAGCTGGTGCGCCCGATGACCGGCGCCGGACTCGCCGTCGCGGCCGTCGCCTTCGCGGTCGCCGGGCTCGGCCGGCAACACATCCTGCTGCTGGCGCTTGCCGCCGTACTGCTCGACATGGCCGTACAGACCACGCTGATCCTCGGTCAGCACACCGTCTACCAGCTCGACGCGAACGCGCGGGCACGGCTGAACAGTGCCTTCATCGCCCTCTTCTTCGTCGGCGGCGCCCTCGGTTCACAGTTCGGCTCGCTCGCCTTCCACGCCGGCGGCTGGACAGCGGTGGCCCTCCTCGGCACCGCACTCCCCGTCCTCGCCCTCCTCTACTGGGCCACGGAGTTCCGCGACCGGACAGGCGTGGCCGAAAACGCATGAGCTGAACATCCGTTCCCTACGATGACCCGGTGACCAGTGACATCGCGGCGCAGGTGGGCGCCGACGCCGACGCCCACCCGAAGACGGATCCCCCTCCCTGGGCGAGGCGGCTGCGCCGGTTCGGCTACACGGGGCGCCCACGGACCGACACCCGCGACCTTCTGGTCCCGCCCTTCCCGGAGCCCGGCACGCGCGTCGGCAAGGCCCTGGGCCTCAGCCCGGCACTGACCCGCCGCGTCACGAAGGCGATGGGCTGGATCGGTCCGGTCCTCGTCGCCGTCCTCGCCGGAGCGATCCGCTTCTGGCACCTCGGCCGGCCACGGTCCGTCGCCTTCGACGAGACGTTCTACGCCAAGGACGCCTGGGCGTTGCTGAAGCTCGGCCACGAGGGGACATGGCCGGACAGCAAGATCGCCGACGCGCAGATCCTGGCGGACCCTCAGGTGATCCCGCTGTCCGACACCGGGACCTTCGTGGCGCACCCGCCGATGGGCAAGTGGGTGATCGCCCTCGGTGAGTGGATGTTCGGTCTGAACCCCTTCGGCTGGCGTTTCATGGCGGCGGTGCTCGGCACGCTGTCGGTGCTGATGCTGTGCCGAATAGGCCGCCGTCTCTTCCGTTCGACGGCACTGGGCTGTCTGGCCGGGCTGCTGCTGGCGGTGGACGGTCTGCACTTCGTGATGAGCCGCTTCGCTCTGCTCGACCTCGTCGTCATGTTCTTCGTCCTGGCCGCGTTCGGGTGCCTGCTGGTCGACCGGGACCGGGCGCGGGCCCGTCTCGCGGAAGCCCTGCCGGTGGACGCGGGCGGCTTCGCGGGTCCGCATCAACACACCGGCGAGCATGCGGGGATGGGCGTACGGCCGTGGCGGATCGCGGCCGGCGCGCTTCTGGGCCTGGCGGCCTCCAGCAAGTGGAACGGCCTCTACGTCCTGGCGTTCTTCATGGTCATGACCGTGCTGTGGGATGTCGGCTCCCGCCGCGTCGCCGGGGCACGCCGCCCGTATCTGGCGGTCCTGCGCAAGGACCTCGGCTGGTCCGCGCTGTCCCTCGCGCCGGTCGCCCTGGTCACGTATCTGATGACCTGGACCGGCTGGTTCCTGTCCGACAAGGGCTACGGACGGCACTGGGCGGACGGCCGGGGCGGCCCGTGGTCGTGGATCCCCGCCCCGCTGCGCAGCCTGTGGCACTACGAGCACGGGGTCTACGAGTTCAACGTGGGGCTGGACTCCTGGCACCGCTACGAGTCCAACCCGTGGAGCTGGCTGGTCCTCGGACGACCGGTGGCGTTCTCGTACGAGTCGGACTCCGCACAGGACGGCTGCCGCACCACGTCCGGCTGCTCCGAGGCGGTCGTCGCACTGGGCACACCGCTGCTGTGGTGGTCGGCGTGCTTCGCACTGCTCTATCTGCTGTACCGGTGGGCGCTGCGCCGCGACTGGCGCGCGGGCGCCGTCCTGTGCGCGGTGGGGGCCGGCTATCTGCCCTGGTTCCTGTACCAGGACCGTACGACCTTCTCCTTCTACGCGGTCGTCTTCGTGCCGTATCTGTGCCTGGCCGTCGCGATGTTGGTGGGTGCGATGCTCGGGCCGCCGGGGTCGAGTGAGAGACGCCAGGCCGTGGGAGCGATGAGCGCGGGTGTCCTCGTGCTGCTCATCCTCTGGAACTTCATCTACTTCTTCCCGATCTACACGGGTGCGACGATCCCGTATCCCGACTGGTATTCGAGGATGTGGCTCGACACCTGGATCTGAGGGATACGGGACCGCGCTCCGTATGTCACCTTCGGCGGCCCCTGGTCGCCAGGCCGCTGCCGACCCCGGCGAGGTGCAGGGCCAGCACGGTCAGCCCTATCAGCATCACATTGGTCGAGGTGAAGACATCGTTGGTCGAGATATCCGCGGCATTGATCAGGAACGCGATGAGGAACAGGACGGCCGCTGCCATGCCGAGCATGGATTCCCCTCTCTGCGGTTTCCGGAATGGGTTCAGATCCCACTCCCACTCGACGAGTGCCCCGGCCCGGCCGGATCAGACACCCATGACACGGCCTGATCGTGGTACTCGCCGACCACGGCGGAATCCCCCGCAGAACCGCCGTATTCCGGAGTCCCTGCCATCGTCTCCGGTACCGGACGAGTAAGCCCTTTGCCGTCGGGAAGCAGCAACGGTGGAAGCAAAGCAAGCGCCACAGCCCCACAGGGAGTGGGCTGGGGGAAGCCGTGATGGCGACCGAGCCGCGTTGGGACGACAAACTGACTTCTGAGGAGACTTACACCCAGACCACCGAATTCGCCGGCGACCCGTCCGATGTGACGGGCTCACGACTCGCCGCGGAGGCGTTCGTTCTCGCGCTCTCGCGTGCCTCGCCGCCGGCGGAGCCCGAGCGCTGGGACGACATCCTGCTGGTCGTCACGGAGCTGGCCGCCAACGCGGTGCAGTATGCGCCGGGCCCGTTCACGCTGCACCTTCGGCGCACGTTCGACGGCGTGCACGTGACGATGCACGACACCAGCACCACGCCGCCGGCGCCGCGTCCCTTCCGCCCCGGCCGGAACGACGGGGGCGTGGGATGGCATCTGATCCATACGCTGTGCGACCAGGTGAGTGTGGTGACGACCGAGAAGGGCAAGGACATCCACGTGTTCATGCCGTGGTGAGATTCCCAGGCGTTCCCCGCTGTTTCCCCACGGCGTGGTCCGGAGCGGCACTCCCTACGGCATGCTCTGGAGCGGCACCAGGACGCGGATGGTCTTGCCGCCTTCCGGACGCCTTTCGATGGTGATGTCCCGCGCCAGCCGGATGATCAGCGGCCAGCCGTAGCCGTTGCCGAGATGCACCGGGGGGAGGCCGCCCGAGCCGAAGGCGGCGGCGGGGACGACGTCACTGTTGTCGTGCACGGCCAGCCGCACGCCCTCGGGCGTGGGCGTCGCCTCGACCCCGACCAGCCCACCCCCGTGCCGGACGGCGTTCGCGGCCAGCTCCGAGACGACCAGCAGGAGATCGATGACAGCGGTCTCCGTCGCCCTGCGGGACGGGGAGTTCCACTGTTCCAGCACCACGGCGCGGACGTGGGCACGGGCCATCGCCGCGGTGGTGATCGGGACCGCCGTCATCGACGTGCCACCGGACATGCGGTCGGGCGACGCGAAGGCAGTCGTGTCGATTCGGTCCATATCCGTCGTGCCCCTGAGATCTGCTTGCTCGATGCCTGGTCCCAGAACGGGTCCGTCCACGTCCGTCTTCCCACTGAGCGCACGACCATGGGTACGAATCCCCCGACCGTCGTGCCGGGTCAGGGCGCGGTCGCCCGTCGTGGAGGCAGACTCCGGTAGTAGTCGCCGACACCGGCGAGGTACTCGGGGTCCAGCGTCTCGCGATCGGTCTTGAAGCGAGGCGCGGCCTTTATCTCCTCCTCGGTGCACGCCACCCTGACCTCCTGGGCCTCGGCGTCGACGGCGGTGACGACGCCCACGGGTATCAGCACGCTGCTGCCGAACAGCCAGACTCCGGTGTCGACGATCAGATGGCGCTGGCCCGAGTCGTCGGCCTGCCGGTCCACACGCCCGATCGTGCCGTCGGACGCCACCACCGTGAACCCCGTGAGCCGCTGCCCCTCCGTGTGCCCGCTGTCCCCTGCGTACGACCAGATTCTGTCGGTGACCACGCCGCTCCTTCCGTCCCGTGTGCGTTCCGTCCCGGGTGAGCCCGGGTGGAGCACCGCGGCCGGACATCCGCCGCCCGTCATGCTCCACGGGCAGCAAATACCCTGCCGACGGACTGGCATTCGCAACGATTTCACCGAAAGGGTCTTCCCGCGTGCTTTCGGCGCGCCCCACGTAGGCGCGCTCCAGGCGTGCTCTACGCGTGCTCTAGGCGCGCGACACGTAGCTGCGGATCGTCGTGCCGTGCTCATCGGTGTGCATGCGGACCAGATCCGACAGGTGGTGAACGAGGAGCAGGCCCCGGCCGCCGAGTTGGTCGGGGGGCGCCGGGCGGCGGCCGACGAGGGGGTCGGTCAGGCGGCCGGTGTCCTGGACCTCACAGACGATCTGCTCACTCTCCGCCCACAGCCGCAGCGTGCCCCTGCCACCGGCGTGCACCACGCTGTTCGTGGTCAACTCCGCCACGACCAGAGCCAGATCCTGCAGGCGGACGGCTCCCATCCCCCGCTCCCGTGCCTCCTGGAGCGCGAAGTCCCGGGTGACCGGCAGGGCTTCGGCGTCGAACCGGAACGTCGCCGCCCCGGGCGGACACCGCAGCGGTTCGTTGTAGCGGTCGAGGACCTTCACCGGGTCGTAGGCGCCGCTGGCCGACTGACGGCCCGCGGTGATGAGCAGAGGGTGCGTGGCGTGGGCGTCGGCGAGGACGTCGTCCGGCAGCGACCGTGCGTCGTACGGACAGAGGATGGTCACGTCCCGCCCGTGGAACGCCGCGTTGATCAGGGCCTCGTGCTGGACGCAGGCGGGATACTCCGTGGCGGTGCGGCCGGACCAGATCGGTTCGCCGATGATGCGCACACGGCCGCCGCGCCGGGCGTCGGCGAAGGCCCGCAGGACCGACGGGATGATGCGGCCGGGGTTCCGGCCTGCCTTGGTCATGTCGACGAGGTGCACGGCCCCGGCCGCTGCTCCCAGCGCCGCCGCGATCAGTTCCAGCCGCGGGACGGGGGCGGCCACCGCGACGGGCTCCGACGCCTCCAGTCCCTCCAGGAGGAAGGGCACCGTCCCGGCCACGTACTCCTGGTCACCGCGGTAGAAGAGCGCGGGATGGACGAAGGGGGCGCCCTCTGTCGCCGTCGTCGTCATACCGCCCCACCAGTCTTCTGGGGTAGGGGCCGGGAGGTCTGAGCTGTCCGCCACCGCCCGGCCCGGGTCTCGTGGGCCACGGGCGCGAAGCCGGCCGTCGGCCGACTCGGCCGGGGCGGCCCGCCGCTGCAGGACCTCGACACGGACAACGATGTGTCCGTGCTGCCCATCAGGTCCACCGGTGCCACCCCGGGGGCCACAATACGCCGTCGCACTGGCGTTCCATGAATGTGTTCGAGTCGTCGTCGCTCACCCCGCGGGGCGGGGGGGGGGGGGGGGGGGGGGGGCCCCGGGGGGGGGGGTATACAAATATGAGGTGCCGCGGGAGGGGGGGGGGGTGGTTGTGGTGGGGGGGGGGGGGTGGAA
>NZ_JBHXSU010000007.1:0-51015 GCF_042715345.1 Streptomyces sp. NPDC058697 | reverse complement strand
CCTTTATCCGCGTTGTTTGGTTCTTTTTTGTTTTTGTCTCGGCGGGCGTCCCCACGGGCGGGGGGCGGGCGGGCTCGCGCCCCCCCCCCCCCGCGGGGTTCACCCGGTGTCTGCCTCTCCGCCCTCACGCGCCTCGGTTCCGCCCGTACCGGGGGGCCGCGGAGCCGTCGGAGCGGCGGGCCGCACGGGCACCACGGGCCGCCGGGCGGCCGCGAGATGGCGGCGCGCCCTCTCCAGGGCCCGCCTCACATCGCGCGTGCCGGTCGACACGCAGAGCGTGTACGCGAGGTCCTGCGCCCGCTGGTCCGGTTTCGCCACGGCGCCGCTCTCGCCCCCGGGGGCGATCAGCGCCTCGTACTCGTCCACGAGCCTGCGCAGGGTCGCGGGATGGGGCATCAGCATCGGACTCACTCCTCGACCTCCTCGGCCTCTTCGGATTTCCGCGTCACGCGGCCCTGGTACGCCCGTCGGTGTCGGCCTGTGCGTCGCCGTCCGGGCGACCGGCCCGCGGCTCCTGCCCGCCCATCGCCTCGTCCCTCACACGCGCGCAGCTGCGGCTGATGAGACGTGAGACGTGCATCTGGGAGATGCCGAGCACATCGGCGATGCGCGTCTGCGTCATGTCCTCGAAGAAGCGCATGTACAGGATGGCCCGCTCGCGTTCGGGCAGCCGGCGCAGCCCTTCCCTGGCCGCTTCCCGGTCGACGACCAGCTCGTACGAGGAATCGACGTCGCCCAGGGTGTCCGCGAGGCTGTAGTTGTCCTCCGCGGAGGCGAGTTCGGCGTCCAGGGACAGCGTGCTGAAGCTCTCCATGGCCTCCATCCCCGCGCCGACCTCGTCCTCCGTCAGGCCGGTGTGCGCGGCGATCTCGGCCACCGTCGGCTCCGGGGATCCGGGATTCAGCGTGAGATCCCGACGGGCCACGCGCACCTTGTTGCGCAGTTCCTGGACCCGGCGGGGCACTCGCAGCGCCCACATCCGGTCCCGGAAGTGCCGCTTCACCTCACCGGTGATGGTGGGCACGGCGTAACTCTCGAACGCCCCGCGCGAGGGGTCGTAGCGGTCGACCGCCTTCACCAGCCCCATGGCAGCCACCTGGCGCAGGTCCTCGACCGACTCGCCCCGGTCGCGGAAGCGGCCGGCGATCCGGTGGGCCATGGGCAGCCATACGGTCACCAGTTCGTCGCGTACGGCGTCCCGCTCGGGCCCATCCTCCAGTTCGGCGAGCCGGGCGAACGCGGCCGCGGCGTCAGGAGCGTCGTCGTGCGAATGCTTTGCGTGGGCGGCCGGCAGGGCGGGTGAGTCCGGCCGGACGGCCGTCTCCGTGCTCACGGGCTTGTCAGGTCGATTTGTAGACAAATCGCTAGGCATGAGGATTCGCTCCTGAACTTGGCTTGCGGGGGAATGCCGCAGGAGGAGTGGTGTCGCCCGAGCCGCCCGGAGGCCCCCGGAGCTCACACCTACTCGCTCCTACGGACGTGCCTCCGGTCCGAAGCACGAAATTCCGCTTGCCCGGGCTTCCCGGGGAAAAACACCGCTTCTCGAAATCGACCACACGGCACAGAGGCGAGATTCGCGCCCCGCAACAGCTCCGGCCAGGCCTCGGCCTTGGTCACCGTCCGCCCGAAACCCCCTCAGGAGAGGGAACAAAGGGGCGACTTCCGGCCAGATCCTCCCGACGCCCGCATTCTCTTGCCTCGCGAAGGGAGTGGGCGGCCCGAAGCAGGGCATGCGGGCTTTGACACATCAGCGCCGACGAGTGGGGTGGACGGCATGACAGCCGTGACGGCAGGCGAAGCAACGGCCACGGCACAGCGCACGCAGACGGTCGACGAGACGGCACTCCCTCTCATCGACGAACCGTCGCTGATCAAGCCGAAGGACGCTCGCGATCTGTCCCGACAGTTCTTCGACCGCCTGGCCGTGCTGGAGGAAGGCACCCGCGAATACCAGTACGCGCGCAACACCCTGATCGAGATGAACCTGTCCCTCGTCCGGTACGCGGCCTCCCGGTTCCGCGGCCGGGGCGACTCGATGGAGGACATCGTCCAGGTCGGCACCATCGGGCTCATCAAGGCCATCGACCGGTTCGAGCTGACCCGCGAGGTGGAGTTCACCTCCTTCGCGGTCCCCTACATCGTCGGCGAGATCAAGCGGTTCTTCCGCGACACGAGCTGGGCCGTCCATGTGCCGCGCCGGCTGCAGGAGGCCCGGGTCGAGCTGGCGAAGGCCACCGAGGAACTGCGGACGCGTCTGGGCCGTACGCCCACGACCGCCGAGCTGTCGCAGCTCATGTCGCTGCCCGAGGCAGAGGTCATCGAGGCCCGCAAGGCGGCGAACTGCTACAACTCCTCATCGCTCGACGCGGCCCTCACCTCCGATGGCGACTCGCAGGGCGAGACCGTCCTGGCCGACTTCATCGGCGAGGACGACAAGGCGCTGGAGCTCGTGGACGACCTGCACTCCCTGACCCCCCTCATCGCCGAACTCGACGAGCGCGAGCGCCTGATCATCCACCTGCGGTTCGTCGAGGAGCGGACCCAGGCGGAGATCGGCGAGGTCATCGGCATCTCGCAGATGCACGTGTCGCGACTGATCAGCCGCATCATCAAGCGGCTGCGCGCCGGTCTGCTCGATCCCTCGGTGGCCTGAGCCGCCGTTCCGCCGACCGCCTGATCCCACAGCCGGCCGTCGAGCCCGCCCTTCCGCTCCCGCGAGCGTTTCCACCTCGCGGCAGCGGCACGGCGGGCTCCGTCGTGCGGGGCCCCGGTGGCACTTCGTCGTGCGGCCCCGGTGGCGCTTCCCAGGGAAGATCACACTCCCCAGTCTCAACCCCCGTATCAATCTGGCTCGACCTTTGTTCACGGCATGACCTTCGGGTTAGCCTGCGGCGTACTTCCTCGACGGGCAACCCTTGTTCACGGGTCCGCGCCGACGAGGAGGGGTCCGGCAGTGGGCCTGAAGTTCCGAGTCCCCCTTTCACGGGACTCTTTGTCTTGAGCGGAACGAGGGTGCGCATGACCAGCCAGACGACCGACCCCGTCGGCCGCACACCGGGCGAGCCGGAGCTGCGCCGGCTCCTGGCCGGCCTGACAGCGGTACGGGACGGAGACTTCGGCACACGTCTGCCGGACGACGGCGGCGGCCTCCTGGGCGACATCGCCACCGTCTTCAACGGCATGGTCGACCAGCTGTCCGTGTTCACCTCAGAAGTCACCCGTGTCGCGCGCGAGGTGGGTACCGAGGGGACGCTCGGCGGACAGGCGGAGGTGCCGGGCGTCTCCGGCACCTGGGCCGATCTCACCGACTCGGTCAACGCGATGGCGGGCAATCTGACCACCCAGGTCCGTGACATCGCGCAGGTGGCGACGGCGGTCGCCAAGGGTGACCTCTCCCAGAAGATCGACGTGCCGGCCCGCGGCGAGATCCTGGAACTCAAGAACACCATCAACACGATGGTCGACCAGCTCTCCGCCTTCGCCGACGAAGTGACCCGGGTGGCCCGCGAGGTCGGCACCGAGGGGCGGCTCGGCGGCCAGGCGGACGTCAAGGGCGTCAAGGGCACCTGGCGCGACCTGACCGACTCCGTGAACTTCATGGCGAGCAACCTGACCGCCCAGGTCCGCAACGTGGCCCAGGTGGCGACCGCGGTGGCCAGGGGCGATCTCTCGCAGAAGATCACCGTCGACGCCCGGGGCGAGATCCTCGCGCTCAAGGAGACCATCAACACGATGGTCGACCAACTCTCCGCGTTCGCCGACGAGGTGACCCGCGTGGCCCGCGAGGTCGGCACGGCAGGCAACCTCGGCGGGCAAGCCACGGTCCGCGGTGTCTCGGGCACCTGGAAGGACCTCACCGACAACGTCAACGTGATGGCGTCCAACCTGACGGGCCAGGTCCGCTCGATCGCCCAGGTCGCCACCGCCGTGGCCCGCGGCGACCTGTCCCAGAAGATCACGGTCGAGGCCAAGGGCGAGGTCGCGGCCCTGGCGGACGTCATCAACACCATGGTCGACACGCTGTCCGCCTTCGCCGACGAGGTCACCCGGGTGGCCCGCGAGGTCGGCACCGAGGGCCGGCTGGGCGGCCAGGCCCAGGTGCCGAACGTGGCGGGCACGTGGAAGGACCTCACCGAGAACGTCAACTCGATGGCCAACAACCTCACCGGCCAGGTGCGCAACATCGCGCTGGTGACGACGGCGGTGGCCAAGGGCGATCTGTCCAAGAAGATCGACGTGGACGCCCGGGGCGAGATCCTGGAACTCAAGACGACGATCAACACGATGGTCGACCAGCTCTCCGCGTTCGCCGCCGAGGTGACGCGGGTGGCCCGCGAGGTCGGCAGCGAGGGACGGCTCGGCGGACAGGCCGAGGTGGAGGGTGTCTCCGGCACCTGGAAGCGTCTGACGGAGAACGTCAACGAGCTCGCGGGCAACCTGACACGACAGGTACGCGCGATCGCCGAAGTCACCAGCGCCGTCGCCGAGGGCGACCTGACACGCTCGATCACCGTCGAGGCGTCCGGCGAGGTCGCCGAGCTCAAGGACAACATCAACTCGATGGTCGAGTCCCTGCGCGAGACTACCCGGGCCAACCAGGAGCAGGACTGGCTCAAGACCAACCTCGCGCGGGTCTCCGGCCTGATGCAGGGCCACCGGGACCTGTCCGTGGTGGCCGAGCTGATCATGGACGAGCTCGCGCCCCTGGCGTCGGCCCAGTACGGCGCGTTCTACCTCGCGGAGGAGGCCGGACGCGGCCACGAGCTGCGGCTCGTAGGCTCCTACGGATGGCCCGACGACGACGGGCGTCCCGTCCGGATCCCCTTCGGCCGCTCGCTGGTCGGTCAGGCCGCGCGCAGCCGCCGCACCATCTCCGTGGACGAGCTGCCGCCGGGATACGTGACCATCTCCTCAGGGCTCGGCCGGACGGTGCCGACGGCCCTGGTGGTCCTGCCGATCACGGTCGAGGACCAGGTGCTCGGAGTCATCGAGCTGGCCTCGGTCACCCGCTTCACCCAGATCCACCAGGACTTCCTGGGCCAGCTGATGGAGACCATCGGCGTCAACGTCAACACCATCGTGGCCAACGCGCGGACCGACGAGCTGCTGGACGAGTCCCAGCGCCTGACCACCGAACTGCAGGCCCGTTCCGAGGAGTTGCAGGTCCAGCAGGACGAACTGCAGCGCTCGAACGAGGAACTGGAGGAGAAGGCCTCGCTGCTGGTCGCGCAGAACCGTGACATCGAGGCGAAGAACCTGCAGATCGAACAGGCCCGGCAGGAACTGGAGACCCGCGCCCAGCAGTTGTCGCTGGCCTCCAAGTACAAGTCGGAGTTCCTGGCGAACATGAGCCACGAGCTGCGGACCCCGCTGAACAGTCTGCTCATCCTCGCCCAGCTGCTGGCGCAGAACCCCTCACGCAACCTCACCCCGAAGCAGGTCGAGTACGCGGGCATCATCCACTCCGCGGGATCGGACCTGCTGCAGTTGATCAACGACATCCTCGATCTGTCGAAGGTCGAGGCCGGGAAGATGGAACTCGCTCCCGAGCGCGTCCCGTTGCGGCAGCTCCTCGAGTACGTCGAGGCGACCTTCCGGCCGATGACGACGCAGAAGAGCCTGAACTTCACCGTGCGCACCGCGCCCGGGGCGCCCGGCGACCTCCTCACCGACGACTCCCGGCTGCGTCAGGTGCTGCGCAACCTCCTCTCGAACGCGGTCAAGTTCACCGAGCAGGGCGGTGTCGAGCTGCGTATCGAACCGGCGGCCGACGACGAGGTGCCCGACGGCGTGCTCCGGGGCGGCACCATCGTGGCGTTCCGTGTGCGGGACACGGGGGTCGGGATCCCGGAGCAGCATCTGGAGACGATCTTCGGAGCCTTCCAGCAGGCGGACGGCACGACGAGCCGCAAGTACGGCGGCACCGGCCTCGGTCTGTCCATCACACGGGAGATCGCGCACCTGCTCGGCGGAGCCGTCACCGTCGTCAGTACGCCCGGACAGGGCAGTACGTTCACGCTGTTCCTGCCCGTGGCGCGCGCCGACTTCGAGGATCTCCTGAGCGGGGACCGGTCGTCCGAGAAGGCCCTGACCGCGGCTCCGTCCGAGGAGTCGGCGGAGCACGTGCCGCCCTCAGGACCTGCCGCCCTGCCCCGGAGCCGCAGGCGCCGTCTGCTGGTCGTCGAGGAACGGCAGCGCGGCCTGCTGACCCTGGTCGCCGAGAGCACGGTCGCGGACGTCGCCCACGGTCCGGACACCGGTGATCCGCGCGGCACGGTCGACGTCATCACCGCCGTCGGGGCGCAGGAGGCGGCGAGCGCGCTGGCCGCGGGACCGTGCCACTGCGTCGTGCTGGAACTCGGCATGCCGGACGGCGAGGCGACCCGGTTCCTGGACGCCATGCACGGCGACTCCGCGCTCGCGAACGTCCCGGTCCTCGTCCACAGCGGTCACCGCGCGGATCTGGCACAGGAACAGGCGCTGCAGGCCCGTTCGGGCACGCGTGCCCTGGAGTTCCTGTCGAGCCTCGACGAACTGCGCGAGCGCATCGCCCTCCATCTCTCCGCGGAGGAGCTGGGGGATGTTCCCTCCCTGGCCCGCGCCGAGGAACCGCAGCCCGAGACACCCCACCCCGTCGAGGACGCCTTCCTCGGCCGCACGGTCCTGGTGGTCGACGACGACGCGCGCAACCTCTTCGCGCTCAGCGGGATCCTGGAGCTCCAGGGGTTCCACGTCCTGCACGCGGACAACGGCCGCAAGGGCATCGAGACATTGCTCCACCACCCGGACATCTCGCTCGTCCTGATGGACGTGATGATGCCGGAGATGGACGGCTACACGGCCACGGCCGAGATCCGGAAGATGCCTCAGTACGCGGGTCTTCCCATCATCGCCGTCACCGCGAAGGCGATGCCCGGCGACCGCGAGAAGAGCCTCGCCTCGGGGGCCAGCGACTACGTCACCAAGCCGGTCGACACCAACGACCTCATCGCCTGTGTCCGCCAGTGGCTGCCCGCGTGACCCGCACCGAGCAGTGTCCTGATCCGGCCGAGGAGCGCTCGCCGGACGAGTCCGCGCAGGAGCCTCCGGACGCGTCGGCCGACGAGTCGCCCGAGGACTCGGCCGCTCTTCTCGCGAGCTACCCGGTGGGCAAGCTCGCCGCCACGGTGGAACGCCTGCGCCGCGAGGTGCGCGCGGCCCAGGCCGAGGCCGACGGACGTGCCCTGATCGAACTGGCCAAGGGCATCCTGGTGGAGCGCCTCGGGTGCGGGCCGGCACAGGCCGCCCGCCAGCTCGCCGAACTCACCGAGCAGGCCGGGGTGAGCACACTCGAACTCGCCGTCGAGGTCATCAACCAGGCCGCCCGCGACCGGCTTTCGGAGGTGGCCGACGCCTTCCTGACCGCCGCGAAGTCCACCGCCGCTGCCACGGACGACGGGTCGTCGAACGCGCACTCCCCCGCCGTACGGATGCGGGAGGCGGAGAGCGGTGCGCTGGCGGCCCCCGACACCCAGGCCGTCGCCGACTCCCTGCTGCAGCACGCGCTGACCCCGCTCGGCGCGGTGGCCGTGGCCATCTGGACCGTGCGCTCCGACGGTTCCCTGACGCTGGCCGGCAGTGCCGGCTTCTCCCCGGCGGAAGCCGGACGCTGGCACCATGTGCCCCCGGGCGTGGTGACGGTGGCGCGCACCAGCCTCTCCGAGCGCGCCGGGCAGTGGATCGGATCGCTGGCCGAGACCGGGCTTCCCTCCATCGGCCAGCACCAGTTCCCCGACGGTGGAAGGGCTGCCGTGCCCGCCGGCACCGGAGGCCGCATCCACGGGGCCCTGGAGATCGTCTGGCCCTCCCGCCTGGAACCGCAACCGCCCCAGGTGGTCCGGCAGGTCGAGGCCCTGGCGGAACTGTGCGCCCGCACGCTGGAGACGTACGCCTTCGTACACGGCGACGAAGCCCTCCGCGAGCCGCGTGCGGTCCCCGACGCCACCGAACTCGTGGACCTGGCCGACGGGTTGCACGACCCGGCCCTGGTCCTGGTCCCCTATCTCGACGGCGGGCAGCTCGTCGACTTCCACATCCATCACGTCAACAGCCGTTTCCTCGATCCCGCCGGCCGGCCGCGCGGGCTGGTCAACGGCGCGATGCTGCTGGAGGCCTACCCGTTGGCCGCCGGGGAGAGCGAACTCTTCCAGCGGATCGAGCGCGTCTACGCCACGGGCGAGCCGTTCCGCGCGCAGCGCATGAACCTCACGGCCCTCGTCGACCAGGTGCCGCTGTCGGCCGTGGCGGAAATCAGCATCAGCCGGCACGCCAACAGCGTGCTCCTCATCTGGCGCATCGAGGACGAGACGGCCCGGCTGGCGAGCATCCTCCAGCACGCCCAGCGCCTGGGCCGCATCGGGGGCTTCGAGGAGAATCTGGTCACGGGTGAGATCACCTGGAACGGCCAGCTCTTCACCCTGTACGGCAGGCCTCCGACGAGCTCGCCCGTGCCGCTGGAGGAACTGCCCGTCCACGCGCACCCGGACGACGCCGTGGCCATCCGCCGCTTCCTGCGCACCGTGCTCCATCACCGGCGGCCCGCGTCCGCGTCGTTCCGGCTCCGGCGCCCCGACGAGGTGACGCGCCACATCCGTGTGGTGGCCGAGCCGGTGCTCGACGCCGACGGCCGGCTGTTCGTCGTACGCGGGGCCTACCAGGACATCTCGGCCCAGCACTGGACGGAGGTCGCGCTCGCCGCCACCCGTGTCCAGCTCGCCCACACCGAGCAGCAGGCGACCGAACGCAGCCGCCTCACGCTGCAGCTCCAGCACGCCATCATGCCCCCGACCCAGGACCCGTTGCGGGCCCCGGGAATCGACGTGGCGGTCCGCTACCGGCCGGCCGAGACAGAGCATCTGGTGGGCGGCGACTGGTACGACGCGGTCGTCCTGCCGTCCGGTCTCGTGCTCCTGTGCGTGGGTGACGTGGCCGGTCACGGTATGGAGGCGGCGACCAGCATGGTCGTCCTGCGGAACGCGCTGCGCGGACTGGCCGTGACGGGTGCGGGCCCGGGCCAGCTGCTGACCTGGCTCAACAGCGTGGCGCACCATCTGACGGGCACCGTGACCGCCACCGCGGTGTGCGGCCTCTACGACCCGGAGCACCGTACGTTGCGATGGGCCAGGGCCGGTCATCTGCCGCCCGTGCTGGTACGCGACACGGGGGCGGTGTCCCTTCCCCTGGTCAAGGGGTTGCTGCTGGGCGCGGCACCGCGGGTGACGTACGAGGAGGACGAGATCCAACTGGCCGTCGACGACACGCTGTTGATGTACACGGACGGCCTGATCGAGCGCCGGGACCGCTCGATGGAGGAGTCCATGACCCAGCTGCTGACCACGGTCCGTACGGCTCCGGCCACGCTCGACCAGCAACTGGACCGGCTGCTCACGTACAGCCGGTCGGACACCGACGACGACACCTGCATCATCGGCATCCGCGTGTCGTAGCCGCGGGGCCGACGAGAGTCTGATCACGTCGCGCGGAAGGCAGCCGAGGGCATCGAATCCGCACAGGGGGGTAACCGGCCCAAGCCGTCACTTCTTCTGGAGGTACCTGTGTCCATTGCCCAGAACCCGCTGTCCGTCGAGGTAGCACTGCCTCGCGAGGGCATCGCCCTGCTCACGGTCGAGGGCCATCTGGACATCGACACCGCCACGGGGCTGCAACATCATCTGGCGAACCAGTTCCAGCACGGCCGCCGGCACTTCCTGCTCGATCTCTCGGCCGTGCCCTTCATGGACTCGTCCGGCATGAACATCATCATCAGGGCGTACCAGCAGACCCGGGAGTCCGCGGGGAGCGTGCACATCATCGGGCCGCCGCCGGCCGTGCGGCGGATCCTGGACCTCACCGGGGTCAGCATCACCGTGCCGGTGTCGGACACCGTCGACGAAGCGCTCGCTCTCGTGGACAAGCCGCGGGACGAGCCCGAGCTCTGAACGGGAGCGCGAGCGGTACGGCGGTGTGGGGAGGGGGTCCGGGATGGGGCGGTGGATGACAACGGACAATCACGCGGAGCGAGTTCCGCGTACGGACTCACGGGTTCCGTGTACGGGTGCACGGGATCCGGTGCCGTCAGGGGGTCAGGCCGTCCTGGCGTCGGCGACGTCGTCCTCGTGGATCTCCTGCGCCGCGGCGGCGCAGAACGCGACCAGCCCCTCCAGCAGTGCGGTCCGTTGCGCGGCCGGCATGTGCTCCAGCACGGACTGCAGAGCCTGCTCGCGGCGGGAGCGCAGATCGACAAGGAAGGCACGTCCCCGGCGGCTGAGGTACAGCCGCAGTTCGCGACGGCTGGTGGCACCGGGTCTGCGTTCGACGAACCCCACGGCCTGGAGGCGGTCGCAGAGCCGGCTGGTCGAGGGAGGCGTGGAACCCAGGGCGTCGGCAAGCGTGCGCAGGTTGATGCCCTCGTGGTGTTCCAGGATGAACAGCACACGCAGCTGGGACGCCGAGACCGGAGCCGTCGAGGCACGCCCCCACAGGACTTCCAGCAGCTCCGCCGCCTCTGAGGTCACACGCGCCACTTCCTGGGGCTCCGGGCGCGCGTAGGAGGAAGTCACGGTGACACTCTCCCAGGCTTCCCGAACGCTGTCAGCCCGCCGCCTCGGGCGACCGGCCCCCGGTCACCGACTCACACAACAGACCGTCGGCGTCGGGTACCCGACGAAACGGGCCCGACGCCGACGCGGAGAGAATGGCATATCCACCATCGTGAACAGATTCGTGGCAGCCGAGCGCGCGCTGCGCTCCGCGGCACCGCACCAGCTGCTGGACGCGGTCCGCGAGGTGCTGTGCAACCGGTACGCGGCGCAGGACGCCGAACTATTCCTCGCCGACTACGGACTGACCCTGCTGCAGCCCGTGTCCGCGGCACAGCACGCCGTGGACCCGCTGCCGGTGCACGACAGCCCGGCCGGCCGGGCCTTCGGGGCGCAGGAGCCGTACACGGAGCACCAGGGCGGTGGAAGCGTGCGTCTTCATCTGCCGGTCACCGTGCGCGGCGACCGGCTCGGAGTGCTGTCCGTCACCCTGCCCTCGGCCGAGGCGGCCCGGGAGTGCCGGACCGAACTGGCCGAGGTGGCCGAGGTGCTGGGCCACGAGGTGGTGGTCGCCGACCGTGACACCGACCTGTATCTGCTGGCGCGGCGCAGGGACCGGCTCACCCTGGCGGCGGAGATGCAGTGGCAGCTGCTGCCCGCCCGCTCCTGTGCCCGGCCCGAGTTCACGCTCGGCGCCCAACTGGAGCCCGCCTACGCCGTGTTCGGCGACAACTTCGACTGGTGCGTCACCGCCGACCGGCTGACGCTCTACATCACCAACGGCATGGGCGAGGGCATCGACGCCTCGCTGCTGACCAGCCTCGGCATCAACGCGCTGCGCAACGCCCGGCGGGCGGGCATCCCCATCGCGGACCAGGCGTCCCTCGCCGACCAGGCGGTGTACGCCCACTACCGCGGCGCCGCGCATCTGTCCGTGCTGCTGCTGGACCTCGAACTGTCCACCGGGCGCCTGCGGGTCGTCGACGCCGGCTCGCCCCGGATGCTGCGTCTGCGCGACAGGTCCGTCACGACCGTGGACATGGAGGCACAGCTCCCGCTGGGCATGTTCGAGGAAACCGACTATGTGGCGCAGGAGTTCACCGTCGAGCCCGGCGACCGGCTGGTCCTCGTCAGCGACGGGGTCCACGCGGTCGCGGCACCGGGCGGCGAGCGCTACGGCGACCGGGCGCTGGCCCGGGCCGTCACCTCCACGAGCCTGGTGCCGGCCCCCGAGGTGCCCGGGGCGGTCCTACGGGAACTGACGGGGCATCGCGGCGAATCCGAGCCGGACGACGACGCGTTGGTGGTCTGTCTCGACTGGCACGGAAAGCAGCCGGCGTCCTAGGCGGGCGCCCACGGGGCAGGAGGTGTCGTGCCGGACGGCACCCCGGCTACAGTTGCCATCCGGCAATCTTTACATCGCTTTCTCGTTGCCTTCGTCAAGTTCGAAGCGACACGACGCACGTGAGGAGTGGAACAGGTGCCGGAGCACGAAACGGCAGGACAGCACGGATCGCCCGCGCGGGAGGTCGGGGACTTCCTGCGGCGCCGCCGCGAGCAGATCGCCCAACGGTGGGCCGACACCCCCTTGTTCCGTACGGTCTTCACCGTGTCCAGGGACGAGGCGGTGGAGGCGGGCAAGGCCGTGGTCGAGGCACTGGCCGGGGTGGCCGCGGCCGGCCGCGTCGAGGACGCCGAGGCGGACGGTTTCACCGTGGTGCGCGAGCAGTTGACGCGCACGGCGGCCGCCAGGTCACGCGCCGGTGCCGGCTCGGCACAGGTGTCGAACGAGGTGGACGCCCTGCGACCGCCCGTCGTGGACCTGCTCGTGGCCGACCTGTCCCAGGCGTCCGCCGAGCACGTACGCGAGTGCGCGACCGCGGTGACCGTACTGATGGGCACGCTGCGGCTGGTGGTCATGGAGTCGGCACTGAACGAGGGCCGGGCCCTCATCGACCGGCAGCGGATGGAACTGCTGGAGACGGCCACGCCCGTGATCAGGCTCTGGGACGGCATCGTCGCCGTACCGCTGATCGGCACGCTGGACAGCGCGCGCAGCCAGGTGGTGATGGAGACACTCCTGGAGTCCGTCGTCGACCAGCACGCGCGCTTCGCGATCCTGGACATCACCGGTGTGCCGACCGTTGACTCCCTCGTGGCGCAGCACCTGATGAAGACGGTCGCGGCGGCGCGGCTGATGGGAGCGGAGTGCATCGTCTCCGGCATCCGGCCGGCCATCGCGCAGACCATCGTCCATCTCGGCCTGGACCTGGGCACGGTGGTCACCCGCGCCAGCCTCGCCGACGCCCTGGCGTACGCGCTCGACCAGCAGGGCTCAGGCATCGTGGACCCGAAGCCCCGTGGGGCGGTCGCGCGGTGACCGACGCGCACGCCGGACCTCCGTGGGGGTCCGTCCCGGTGCTCAGGCTCGGCGACGTCCTGCTCGTGACCCTCCAGGGCGATCTGCACGACAGTACGGCCGAACGGCTCCAGCAGGACATCAGCGAGACCATCGCGAGCAGTTCGACCACCGGTGTGGTCATCGACCTCTCGGGGGTCGAGATGGTCGACTCGTTCCTGGGGCGTGTGCTGGCCGAGATCGCGGCGAAGGCGGGGCTCCTCGCCGCGCAGACCGTGGTGGCCGGCATGCGGCCCGCGGTCGCGATCACGTTGGTGGAGCTGGGTCTGACGCTGCCGGGTCTGCGCACCGCGCTCACCACGGAGGACGCCCTGGGCCTCCTGGGCGGGGAGGTCCAGCCGTACCGTCCCCGCGGCACACGGTGGGAGAGTCCGTGAGGCAGACAGCCGGCTGTGTCGACGCCCGCCTGCCGATCCACTCGGACATGGATCTGGTGTGGGTACGGCAGCATGTGCGGCAGACGGCCGCCCAGTTGGGCTTCGGCCTGGTGGAGCAGACCAAGCTGGTCACCGCGGCGAGCGAGCTGGCCCGCAACACACTGGTGCACGGCGGGGGCGGCGAGGTGGAGGCCACTGTCCTGAGGAACGGTCACGCACCGGGGCTGCGGCTGGCGTTCATCGACGAGGGCCCTGGCATCGCGGACCTGGAGCGGGCGCTGAGCGACGGCTACACCTCGGGGGACGGCCTCGGGATGGGCCTGGGCGGCGCCCGGCGGCTGGTCCACGAGTTCTCGGTCGACAGCAGCCCCGGAAACGGCACCACGGTCACGGTGACCTCCTGGACCGTCCGTCCGCCGCGGCAGCGGGAGGAGACCTGATGCCCCGTGTCTGGGACGTCCCGGTGCACGACTCGACACGCGTGCGCGACGCCAGGGTCGCGGCGGAGGGTGCCGCCGCCCTGGCCGGGCTCGACGGGAGCCGCACCGCCGCGGCCGCGCTCGTGGCCACCGAACTCGCCACCAACCTGCTCAAGTACGCCAAGGGAGGCCAGCTGCTCATAGAGGCCGTGCCCCCTCCCATGCTGCCGGCCGGGCAGGAAGCGGCCTCCGTGGTGCAGATCGCCGCGATCGACCACGGCCCCGGCATGGCCGATGTCCCGGCCGCCCTGCGTGACGGTTTCTCCACGGCGTCCACGCTCGGCGCCGGGCTCGGTGCCTGCCGGCGCATCGCCGACGACTTCGATCTGCACAGCGTGCCGGGGCGGGGCACGGTCGCGCTGGCGCGGATCGGTGCCGCCCATTCCGGTACCGCCGCCCGCGGTCGCCATCACGCGATCGCTCCCGATCCGGTTGCCGCCACAGCTCGGGCGGGCGGGGTCAACATCCCCTTCGCCGGCGCGGAGTTCTCCGGTGACGCCTGGGCGTGGGTCCGGGCGGGCCACCGTACGACCCTGATGCTGGCCGACGGACTGGGCCACGGCCCCGACGCCGCCCGGGCCTCGTCCGCGGCAGTTGAGGCACTGCGCCGCTCGGGCCATCTGCCGCCGGCCGAAGTGCTCCGGTACCTGGACGCGGAGCTCCGCCCCACCAGGGGCGCCGCGGTCGCCGTGGCCCAGCTCGACACGGAGACCGGGCAGTTGACCTTCTCCGGGATAGGGAACATCGGTGCCCGGCTGCGCACGCGTGAGGGCTGGCGGCCCCTGCTGTCCCGTCCCGGCATAGTCGGCGCCCACCGGCCCACGACCATCCCCGAACACCATGCGACGTGGGACGCGGACTGTCTGCTGGTCCTGCACAGCGACGGGCTGCCCAGCCGCTGGACCCCGCCCACGGACGCCTGCCTCGCGTCCTACGACCCGGCTGTGATCGCGTCCGTCACGGTGCGCGACGCGAGCAGCTCCGCCCGGCCGGTACGGGACGACACCGCTGTCGCCGTACTGAGCCCCGTTCCGCCGGACGGCACACCATGATGCGTACCTGGCACATCACCACGGTCACCGACGCCGCGCGGGCCCGTATCGACACGGCACGTCTGACGGCCGCGTACGGGGTGCCCGGTCTGGAGCGGACCCGGCTGACCACCGCGCTCAGCGCGCATCTGCGGCAGTGCCTCACGAAGGGCGGCACGTGGCGGCTCTGCCTGGAAGCGACGCCCTCGGTGTCGCCCTCGGTGCCGCCCGGGGACGGTCTCCTGCGGGCCGTCGTGACCTCGTTCGACGACGCCGGCGCCGACGGGCAGCCGCCGTGGCACATGACGGTCACCTGCCCGGAGGGCGCGGACCTGTCGGACATCGGCGCCGTGGCGGACGATTCCGCGATCCTGGCCGAGGCACTGCTGGGCGCCGACGAGGACACGGCCCTGGTCCTGGAGAAGCTCGGCGAGCAGGAAGGGCTGGTGGACTTCCACCGGGAGGAGCTGCACCAGACCAACCAGGGCGTGCTGGCCCTGCACGCCGAACTCGACGCGGCGGGACGGGCCCAGCGCGAACTCTTCGCCGCCGAGCGGAAGGCTCGTACCGAGGCGGAGAGTGCCCGCCGCAGGCTGACGTTCCTGGCCGACGCCAGCGCCGTACTCACGGCTTCGCTCAACCACGACGAGATCGTGCGGCGGCTGCCCAGCCTTCTGGTGCCGGAGTACGCCCGCAGTGTCGACGTGTGGCTGTTCGACGGCGAGGACGACGAGCTGCGGCAGAGTCCGCGTCCGGCCGCCGCCGTGGTCGCTGCCCGCAGCGGACGCCCTCAGTACGCCGCCGGCCATCCGGGGGGCCTGCCCGGCGTCGACGACCTGCCCCCTTCCGCGCTGCATCCCACGCGGCCCCTGCTCTGCGTTCCGCTGCCGACACGGCGGGCGCCGCTCGGGGTACTGATCCTCACGCCGCCCGGCGAACGCTGGGACGCCGACGACGCAGTCATGCTGATCGAACTCACGCGCCGTGCCAGCATCGCCATCGACAACGCCCGGCGCTTCGAGCACAACCGCGACATCGCCGAGACACTGCAGCGGGCCCTGCTCACGGATCTGCCCACCGCTCCGGAACTGCGCCTGGCGGCCCGCTATCTGCCGGCCACCCACGGTCTGAACATCGGCGGGGACTGGTACGACGCCTTCCGCCAGCCCGACGGCAGCCTGATCACCGTCGTCGGCGACGTGACGGGGCACGGACTGCACGCAGCCGTCATGATGAGCCAGTTGCGCACGGCGCTGCGCGCGTACGCCGTCGACGGAGGCACCCCCGGCCAGCTCCTCACCCGGCTGCACATCCTCCTCCACCACCTGCAGCCCGATCTGTACGCGACGGCCGTCATCGCGCGCTTCCACCCCGACGATCCGACGCTCACCTGGGCCGCGGCCGGCCACCCGCCGCCGGTGCTGCGCACTCCCGACGGGGAGGTGCACACGCTCGACGCCAAGCCCGGTGCCATGCTCGGCATCCCGCTGCGCCAGGTGATCGACGACCACACCGTGCGCCTCGACCCAGGTTCGACGCTGGCCCTCTACACGGACGGGCTCGTCGAGCGCCGCGCCCAGGGCATCGACCCGGGAATCGAGCGTCTTGCCGCGTCGCTCGGGGCCTTCCGTTCCGAGGACCTCGACACGGACCTGGACGGCTCGGCCGACCGTCTCCTGCATCCGTTGTTGAGCGACTCCGAGCGGGACGACGACGTGTGCCTGCTCCTCTGCCACATCCCGGGCCGGGCGGCGGAGACGGTACGCCCCTCCCCCACCGGACTACCCGTCTGACGGGCGTCAGCCGCCGGTCCCTGTTTCTCCCCCGCCCCGCGTGTCGCCCCGCAGCCGCGGACGTGTGCGGGCGCGGGCCTGCTCGAAGGCGCCCAGTCCTCGTTGCAGAGAAGCACGTTCGCCGGGCGTCATCGCCCCGAACACGGCGGCCAGACACAGGGATCGCCGCTCGGTGACGTCCGCCAGGAACCGCCGTCCGTCGTCGGTGACCACCAACCGCACCTCACGGCGGTTGTGGGGCTGGACGGTCCGCTGCAGCAGCCCGGCGGACACGAGCCGGCCGCACAGCCGGCTGGCGGTGGGCAGTCCTATCTCCAAGTGCTCGGCCAGAGCGGTGAGATTGAGCTCGGGCCGGCGACGGACCGTCTGCAGGGCGAACAGCTGACGCGCGGACAACTGCGGGACGACGTCCTCCGCCGCCGCGAACCAGAGCGTCACGAGACTCTCCACCGTGTCGACGACGTGGCGGGCAAGCGTGTCCGGCTCGTTGCCGGGGTCCTGGTCGCGGCCCGTGGGCCGGTCGGTCTCCACAAGCGCTCTCTCAGTGAACTGCGGACAGGGCAGCTGTCATGTAGGTCGGCCCTACCCGAAGAACCGGACCGTACACGGCCCGGCTCCCGCTCGTTGTACGCCTGTCCAGCCGCTCGGGGCCCAACGCCCCCGGCCTCCCGTCCCCGCGCGCGGTGTGCGGGGACGGGAGGCCGGGCCGGTGGCCGGACGGCCGGTCAGCCGGTGGCGAGAGCGCTCCTCAGCACGGTCACTGCCTGGCCTATGGCGGCGCGGGCCGCGTGGGTCTCGGCGAGGGCGTTGAGCATCACGAAGTCGTGGATGATGCCCTGGTAGCGGACCGCCGTGACCGCGACGCCCGCCTCGCGCAGCTTGTTGGCGTAGGCCTCGCCCTCGTCGCGCAGGACGTCGGCCTCGCCGGTGATGACCAGGGCCGGCGGCAGACCGGTGAGCTGCTCGGTGGTGGCGCGCAGCGGGGACGCGGTGATCTCGGCGCGCTGCTTCTCGTCGGTCGCGTACTGGTCCCAGAACCACTGCATGGCGTCGCGGCGCAGGAAGTAGCCCTCGGCGAACTGGTGGTAGGAGCCGGTGTCGAAGGCCGCGTCGGTCACCGGGTAGAAGAGGACCTGCTGGACGAGGGGCACGTCACCGCGCTCCTTGGCCATCAGGGTCAGGGCCGCGCTCATGTTGCCGCCGACGGAGTCGCCCGCCACCGCGATACGGGAGGCGTCCAGGTTGTGCTCGGCGCCGTCGGTGACGACCCACCGGGCGACGGTGTAGTTCTGCTCGATGGCGACGGGATAGCGGGCTTCGGGCGAGAGGTCGTACTCGGGGAAGACCACGGCCGCGTTGGCACCGACTGCGAGTTCACGGACCAGGCGGTCGTGGGTGTGGGCGTTGCCGAAGACCCAGCCGGCGCCGTGGATGTAGATGATCACCGGGAGGACGCCGGAGGCACCCGCCGGGCGGACGACGCGTGCCCGGACCTGTCCGGTGGGGCCGCCGGAGACCGTGACCCACTCCTCGTCGACGTCGGGCTTGGTGATGTCGCCCGACTGCACCTCGTCCACGGTCTTGCGGCCCTCTGCCGGGCCGAGGTCGAACAGGTACGGCGGGTTCGCGGTCGCCTCGGCGAAGGCCGCGGCGGCGGGCTCCAGGACGGGACGGGTGCCGGTGGTGTCGGTCATGGCGATCTCCTCGGATCCGGTGCCGTGGGCAGGCTCCGTCGACGGTCTTTCGCCGGAGCGGCGGCACACCACGAAAGTAGCGCACTATTAAGTCGTGCACAACTAATTAGGGTGCGATAGAATCGAGGAGACTCGAACGGTAGAGTGGAGATCACCGTGCGCCACACCGGAGCGGGCACAGGAACAGGGAGCGACACCGTGAGCACACCAGGGGCCGAACCGACCCGGGAGGGTTCCCTGCTCCTGGACGACCAGCTCTGCTTCGCCCTCTATGCGGCCTCGCGTGCGGTCACCGCCCGCTATCGGCCCCTGCTGGACGAACTCGGACTGACCTATCCGCAGTACCTGGTCATGCTCGTGCTGTGGGAGCAGGACCAGATCTCCGTACGGGACCTGGGCAACGCCCTCCAACTGGAGTCCAGCACCCTCTCCCCGCTCCTCAAGCGCCTGGAGGCGAACGGCCTGCTGCGGCGCGAGCGCCGGGCGGAGGACGAGCGTTCCGTCGCCCTCCGCCTCACAGACGCCGGAGCCCGGCTCAAGGAGCAGGCGGACACCGTCCCCCTGGCCATCGGCGACGCCATGGCCCTGACCCCCGAACAGGACGCCACAGCAAAGCAGTTGCTCCGCCTACTGACAACAAACGTCACCCGGTAGGGACACGGCCCCGCAGCCCCGCCCCTCAAGGGGCGCGGGGAACTGCGCGACAAGCCCCCACCGAACCCGCAGACGAATCACCACGCATCCAGCGAAGCGTTACTGCCGAGCCCACTTCTGATTGGCACCCCCACCACAAGTCCACAGGACAACCTTCGTCCCGTTGGCGGTAGCGGCGTTGTACGCATCCAGACAGAGCCCGGCATTCACATTGGTCACGGTCCCGTCGGCATTCACGTTCCACTTCTGATTGTTGCCCCCGTTGCAGTCCCAGACGACGACCCTCGTGCCGTTGGTGGTCCCCGCCTGATAGGCGTCGAGGCACTTGTTGCCGTAGACCACGAGCTCCTTGCGCGCGGTGTACGTCCAGGACTGGTTGACCCCGCCCGCGCAGTCCCACAACTGCGCCTGGGTGCCGTTGGTGATGGTGTTGTTGTCGACGTCGAGGCAGCGGCTCGACTGCTGCCCGATGAACTCCGTGCCGTTGGTGCCGGGCAGCGGCCGTACCTCGATCGCGTCCAGATCGGGCGTCCAGGCGGAGGCGTTGGAGAACGTCAGGGTGTTGGCCGAGCCCTTGGCCAGGGACACCTCGACCGAGACGGTGCCGGGCGTGGTCCAGGAGCCGGTCGGCGGGAAGGAGACCTTGGTGGCCGTCTGCCCGTTGACCTGGAGGACCGCCGTACGGGCCGCGCTGTCGCCGTTGGTGTAGGCGATGTCGACGACCTTGGTGCCCGTGTCGGCTGCCGAAACGGCGTTGAACCGCAGGGTGTTGGCCGCGCCGTTGCCGACACCGCCCACCTTGGTACCGCCGGAACAGTTGGCACAGGTGGCATCGGCCGCCGAGCCGCCCTTGGTGTTGCCCGACGCCTCGGCCTCGTACGTGGTGCTCGCGGCCTCGGTGGCGCCGGTGACGGTGAGCATCACCGAGTCCTTGGCGGGGACGCTGACCGTGTAACTCGTGCCGAAACTGCCCACGTTCGCCCGCGTCCAGAGGTTGCGGACCGTCGCGGACGCGTTGGTCAGCCCCAGGTCCGACCAGCGGACGGTCATGTTCTGTGCGCTGGAGGTGCGGTTGAGGAGGACGACTGCGCGCTTGCCGGTGCCGGAGAGGACCTTGCCGTACACCTGCAGCCCGGAGGTGTCCTCGGCGACCTTGACGCCCTGGAGGCCGCGCGGGTCCTGGTCGACCGCGATGACCTCGGGGTTCTTCAGGATGTTCGCCGACTCCGTGCTCATCGTCGCGAGGTTGTTGCCGGCGAGGAGCGGCGCCCCGGAGACGGCCCAGAGGTTCATGTGGCTGCGGTTCTGGGCGGCGGTGAAGCCGTCCATGCCGACCATGAGCATGTCGGGGTCGTTGTAGTAGCCGGTGTGCTGGGCGGTGGGGTGCACGTTGGTGTCGAAGTTGGTCAGCATGCTGTCCCACGACGGCGAGTTGCCGTGGAAGATGATGTCGGTGTTGGTCCGCCACAGGGCGGCCATTCCGGCGCCCCAGTTCCACGGGTTCTGCTTGCCCCAGTTGCAGATCGACAGGGTCAGCGGCCGTCCGGTGGTGGCCGTCGCCTTCGCGGCGGCGTCGCTGATGGCCTGGTACGTGGTCCTGGCGTCGAGGCCCTCGACGTCGCCGCCGCACCAGTCGACCTTGACGTAGTCGAAGCCCCACCGCGAGAACTGGAGCATGTCCTGCTCGTAGTGGCCCTCGCTGCCACTGCCCGGGGCGGCGGGACGGCCGGTCGGGAAGTAGTAGCCGCAGCCGTCCCTGCCCGCGTCGGTGTAGATGCCGGCCTTGAGGCCCTTGCTGTGGATGTAGTCGGCGATGGCGCTCATCCCGCCGGGCCATTCGGACTCGTCGATCGTGATGTTGCCCGCGCTGTCGCGGGTGCCCTGCCACCAGCCCTCGTCGAGGTTGATGTACTTGTAGCCGGCCGCGGGCAGGCCCGCCGCGACGAACGCGTCGACCTGCGTCTTGATGACGTTGTAGTCGATCCGGGCGGCGAAGGTGTTCCAGGAGGCCCAGCCCATCGGCGCCGTCGGCACCGGGATCTGATTGGACGTCACCGCGACCGGCTGCACCCGGTCGAGATCGACAGCCGCCCGCTCC
Organism: Streptomyces sp. NPDC058697; assembly: GCF_042715345.1. Taxonomy (NCBI): domain Bacteria; kingdom Bacillati; phylum Actinomycetota; class Actinomycetes; order Kitasatosporales; family Streptomycetaceae; genus Streptomyces; species Streptomyces sp. NPDC058697. Next base: position 29,893 of record NZ_JBHXSU010000007.1, on the reverse strand, counting down.
TGGAGACCGACCAGGGCGCCGGCCGCCAGGGCGAGAACGGCGGCACGGACAACGACAGCTCTGCACAGACGTCTTGCACGGGGGACGAACTGCGGAAAAGGCATGGGGGTTCCTTCCGGGGGCGCGGCAACCCAGCACACAGGAATGGTCGACATATCGAACACTGAACGAGTTGTCGAACCGATGGGACGCCGAAGCTAGGCCCGCACCACATGGAAGTCAACGGATCGTCACCACTGGATTTCCATCAGTCGCACAGACCCCGGGGAAGCGACGCCCACGACGGACACCCGTCACACCGAATCAACCGGAGCCGAACGCGCCGGAAGCGTTGACGTGTCCCCACCCCAAATCTATGTTTTGGTCGAACTTCCGCACGCCGTACGGCATTTCGAACATCCCTGACGTCCGTACACCCGTCACCCGATCCCGACCCTCCGCGCAGAGACGAGGAACGAATGGCCCCCGCCTTCCCCAGACGGAGACTCCTCCAGGCCGCACTGTTCGCCACGGCGACCCCGGCGTTCTCGTACGCGGCGGGAGGCGGTTCGGCCGCGGCCGCCACGCTGCCCGCGCCCGCCGCCTGGACGCTCCGGCCGTTCGAGCTCAAGGACGTGAAGGTCGGTCAGGGCGTCTTCGCCGCCAAGCGCCAGCTGATGCTCGACCACGGCCGCGGCTACGACGTGAACCGGTTGCTCCAGGTGTTCCGCGCCAACGCCGGGCTCTCCACCGGCGGCGCGGTCGCCCCCGGCGGCTGGGAGGGCCTGGACGGTGAGGCCAACGGCAACCTCCGCGGCCACTACACCGGCCACTTCCTGACCATGCTGTCCCAGGCGTACGCGAGCACCGGCGACCAGGTGTACGCCGACAAGATCCGGACCATGATCGGCGCGCTCACCGACGTGCGCGCGGCTCTGCGCAAGGACCCGGCTGTGCTCGGTGTCACCGGGAAGTTCGGCACCGCTGCCGAGAACGTGCGCGGTTCCTACCAGTACGTCAGCCTGCCTGCCGCAGTGCTCAACGGCTCCGCGACGATCACCCTGTCGGCCTGGGTGAAGCCCACCCACGACGCCAACTGGACCCGGGTCTTCGACTTCGGCAACAACAACACCCGGTACATGTACCTGGCCGCCCGCAACGCCGGCGGCGTACCGCGCTTCGCCATCTCGACCAACGGGCCCGGCGGGGAACAGGGACTCAACGGCACCGCCGCGCTGCCGCTGAACCAGTGGAGCCACCTGGCCGTCACGATCTCGGGGAGCACCGGCACCCTCTACGTCAACGGCACCTCCGTCGCCCAGAACACGTCGATGACGCTCAACCCGTCGTCCCTGGGCGCCCTGACGAACAACTGGCTCGGCCGCTCGAACTTCGACGACCCGGTGTTCGCGGGCGTCTACGACGAGTTCAACATCTGGTCGCGGGCGCTGACCGCCGCCGAGATCACGTCGTTGCAGAGCAATCGCGCCGCCGCCTCCTCGGCAGGTCGCGGCACCCTGGCCTCGTACACCTTCGACGAGACCGCGGGCGGCACCTTCGCCGACGCCTCGGGCCGTGGGCTGACCGCCACCCTGCGCCGGACCTGGGGCGGGCCGAGCCATACCGGGTTCCTGGCCGCCTATCCGGAGACGCAGTTCATCGACCTGGAGTCGCGGACCAGCCCGGACTACACCAAGGTGTGGGCGCCCTACTACACCGCGCACAAGATCCTCAAGGGCCTGCTGGACGCGTACCTCGCCACGGACGACGCGCGGGCGCTCGATCTCGCGTCCGGGATGTGCGACTGGATGTACTCCCGGCTGTCCAAGCTGCCCGAAGCCACCCTGCAGCGGATGTGGGGCATCTTCTCCAGCGGCGAGTTCGGCGGAATCGTCGAGACGATCGTCGACCTGTACACGATCACCAGCAAGGCCGAACACCTCGCGCTGGCCAGGCTGTTCGACCTCGACAAGCTCATCGACGCCTGCGCCGCGAACACCGACACACTCGACGGGCTGCACGCAAACCAGCACATCCCGATCTTCACCGGGCTGCTGCGGCTGTACGACGCAACGGGCGAGACGCGCTACCTCACCGCAGCGAAGAACTTCTGGGGCATGGTCGTGCCCCACCGCATGTACGGCATCGGCGGGACCAGCACGGCCGAGTTCTGGAAGGCGCGCGGGGTGATCGCGGGGACGATCAGCGACACCACCGCCGAGTCGTGCTGCGCATACAACCTGCTGAAGCTCAGCCGGATGCTGTTCTTCCACGAGCAGGACCCGAAGTACATGGACTACTACGAGCGGGCCCTCTACAACCAGGTCCTCGGCTCCAAACAGGACAAGGCCGACACGGAGAAGCCGCTCGTCACCTACTTCATCGGCCTGACACCCGGTCACGTCCGGGACTACACCCCCAAGCAGGGCACCACCTGCTGCGAGGGCACAGGTATGGAGAGCGCCACCAAGTACCAGGACTCGGTGTACTTCAAGAAGGCCGACGGGAGCGCGCTGTACGTCAACCTGTACAGCCCCACCACCCTGACCTGGTCCGAGAAGGGCGTCACGGTCACGCAGACCACGGACTACCCGAGGGAACAGGGCTCCACCCTCACCTTCGGCGGCGGCAGCGCGGCCTTCGAACTGCGGCTGCGGGTGCCGTCCTGGGCGACGAGCGGCTTCCGGGTGACGGTCAACGGCGGTGCGGTGAGCGGGACTCCGGTCGCCGGAAGCTACTTCGCCGTCACACGGACCTGGCGCAGTGGTGACGTGGTGAAGGTCGCCATCCCGTTCCGGGTCCGAGTCGAGAAGGCCCTCGACGACCCGGGACTGCAGACCCTGTTCCTCGGTCCGGTCAACCTGGTCGCCCGCAACTCCGGTACGAGCTACCTGCAGTTCGGGCTCTTCCGCAACGCCGCGCTCTCCGGCGACCTGCTGCCGAGCCTCTCCCCCGTGTCAGGCAAACCGCTCCACTACACGCTGAACGGCACGGAGTTCGCCCCGTTCTCCGAGGGCACCGAGGACCCGACCCACGCCTACTTCAGGCGTTCCGAGCCCAAGGTGGTCTTCGGCACCACCGATTCCGGCGTCACCAACCCGGCCCGGTCCGACGGCACCACGCTCCTCGACGAGATCTGGGCAGGCGCCCCCTTCGGCAACAAGGCCGCGCTGGTCTCGCGCGTGCAGAGCACGGTGAACTCGTGGGTGTCGGCGGGCCTTCTCGGCCAGGCAGACGGCCAGAAGGTGGTGACCACGGCACAGAACGCCTCGTACGTGTCCTGACGCCCTGTCCGTACGCCCTGTCCGTTCATGGCCCGACCGTCCCGGGCGTCGCGCAACCGAGCGCCTGTCGCGGTCGTGGGACGATCGGGCCATGCTGCTGGAGACCCCCAGACTCGTACTGCGCCGATTCCGTGCCGAGGACGCGGCGCCGCTGGCCGCGTACCGGTCCGATCCGCTGGTGGCCCGCTATCAGAGCTGGACCGCGCCGGTGCCGCTCGACTCGGCGGCGCGGATGGTGCGCGGCATGGCCACGGGGTCCCCAGAGGAACCGGGATGGTTCCAGTACGCGATCGAACTCAAGGCCGACCACTGCCTGGTGGGCGACGTCGGGGTCTGCCTGCACGAGAACCGCATGCAGGCGGAGCTCGGCTTCACCCTGGCCGGCGACCGGCAGGGGCAGGGCTACGCCACGGAGGCCGTACGAGCTGTCCTCGGCGATCTCTTCGATCACCGAGGACTGCATCGGGTCTCCGCCGAGTGCGACGCGCGCAACGACCGTTCGGCCCGGCTGCTGCGACGGCTCGGCTTCGTCCAGGAGGGCCTGCTCCGCCAGGCCACCTGGCTCAAGGACGAGTGGACGGACGACCTGCTGTTCGGCCTGCTGGCCTCGGACTGGCAGTCGTCCGACAGGGCCTAGTCCGGGCCCGGTCCGTCCTCGTCCCGTCCCTCACGCGTCGGCCGCCGCGTACACCCGGCGGCCGTCGACGAACGTCTGGAGCACCCGCGTGGCGGCGATCTCCTCCGGCGGTCCGGCGAAGGGGTCGCGGTCCAGGACGACCAGGTCGGCGAGCCTGCCGACGGTGATACTGCCGGTGATGTCGTCGAGGTGATTGGCGTGAGCGCTGCCCGCGGTGTACGCAGCGACGGCGGCACCGAGGTCGAGTTTCTGGTCCGGCAGGAAGGCGGGCGTGCCCTCGGGTGCGTCGGGGACGACTCGGTTGACGGCGACATGGAGGGCCGCCAGGGGGTCGGGGCTACTGACCGGCCAGTCGCTGCCCGCGGCGAGGGTGGCTCCGGCGCGCAGGAGGTCGCCGAACGGGTACTGCCAGGCGGCCCGTTCGGGGCCGAGGAACGGGATGGTGAGCTCGTCCATCTGCGGTTCGTGGGCGGCCCACAACGCCTGGAGGTTGGCGGTCGCGCCCAGTGCGCGAAAGCGCGGTACGTCCTCGGGGTGGACGACCTGGAGGTGGGCGAGGTGGTGGCGGGTGTCGCGCCATCCGTTGGCCGTGCGGGCCGCCTCCACGGCGTCCAGCGCCTCACGCACCGCGCGGTCGCCGAGCGCGTGGAAGTGGACCTGGAAGCCGAGCGCGTCGAGTTCGGTGACGTACTTCTTCAGCTCGTCCGGCTCGACGAAGCTGATCCCGGAGTTGTCGGAGGCACAGCCGCAGCCGGTGAGATACGGGCCCAGCAGGGCGGCGGTGTGGTTCTCGGCGATGCCGTCCTGCATGACCTTCACGGTGGTGGCCCGGAACCGTCCCCGGCTCGACTCCTCCCTGCGGGCGGCGAGTTCGGGGATCTGTTCGCCGCCCCGGCTCCGGTCCCACCACAGGGCGCCGACGACCCGGGCGGTGAGCAGGCCGCGGTCGACCGCCTCGTGATAGGCGGGCGTCGGATCGGTCATGTTGGCGAACTCGCCGACGATGGCGTCCTGCCAGGCGGTGACCCCGTACGAGTGCAGGACCGACTGGGCCCGCAGCAGTGCGGCGAGTTGTTCCTCGGGGGTGGGGTCGGGCATCAGGCGGGACACCAGGTGGGCCGCGCCTTCCTGGAGCATGCCGGTGGGGTTGCCGTCGGCGTCCCGCTCGATGCGGCCGTCGGACGGGTCGGGGGTGCTGGCGTCGATGCCGGCCCGTTGCAGGGCACGGGAGTTGACCCAGGCGCCGTGGTGGTCGCGGTTGGGCAGGAACACGGGCCGGTCGGGGACGACCGTGTCCAGCAACGCGGCAGTCGGGGTGCCGCCCGGAAAGGCCTCCATGGACCAGCCGCCCCCGGTGATCCACTCGGCTTCGGGGTGCTCGTCGGCGTACGCCCTGACGCGCCGCAGGTACTCCTGCGGGTCGATGGTGTCGTTCAGGTGGCACAGGCCCAGTTCGGCGCCCGCGCCCTGGGGGTGGACGTGGGCGTCCTGGAAGCCGGGCAGCAGCAGTCGTCCGGCGAGGTCGACGACCTCGGTACCGGTGCCGATCAGCTCGTGGACCTCGTCGTGGCCGACGGCGACGATCCGCCCGCCGCGCACGGCCACGGCGGTGGCCCGGCTGCGCGCGGCGTCGACGGTGTGGACGGGTCCGCCGGTGAGGACGAGGTCGGCGGCCTGGGGGTGGGACATGGGTTCAGCGCTCCAGAGGGGAGGGATCGGACGGTCCGTCGGGAGGGGGTCACACGGCGGTGCGGTCCATCGGGAGGGCGAGCGCGTCGGCGTCGGTGCCGCGCCCGGTGGTGAAGTACGGCGAGCGGCGGGCGTACTTGGCGACGGCAGCCATGACGAGTCCGCTCAGCACGATGGTGAGGGGCAGGGAGAGCATGAACCAGCCGTTGTCGGGGCTGAGTTCGATGTGGTCGGTCATGGTCAGGTACGAGTATCCGAGGTAGCCGCCGAGGCCGAGCAGGACCAGTCCGGAGGCGGCCGGCACGCCGACGGCGAGCAGTGCCTCGCGGGGCCCGTCGTGCCGGGCGGCGCGGAAACGGACGGCGCAGGCGAGCGCGGTGAGGCCGTAGTAGAGGGCGACGACGAGGCCGATGGCGTTGACGGCGGCCAGCAGCATGTCGCTCAGCTTGGGGATGGCCATGGCGAGCAGGGCGATGGTGGCGGCGATCGACATGACGACGACGGTTCCGGCGGCGGGCGTCCCGTACTTGGGGTGGATGCGGGTCCACACCGGGCCCATCGTGCGGTCGCGGCCCATGGCGAGCAGTCCGCGGGCGGTGGGGATGACGGAGGACTGGACGGAGGCGACGGCCGAGAACATCAGGGCGAGCAGCGGGAGGCTGGCCCAGGGTTCGGCGGCGAGCTTGGCGCCGAGGTACGGGAGGACCTGCGGGCCGTTCTCGATGAGTTCGGGCAGGCTCATCTCCCGCTGGAAGGCGACCGAGGCGAAGATGAAGAGCCCGAGCATGGCGAACAGGGCGATGAACCCGCCGCGGGCCGAGTCGCCGGGGCTCCTGGTCTCCTCGGTGACGCTGAACGCCGCGTCCCAGCCCCAGAAGAAGAACACCGCCAGGACCATGCCCTGCGCGAAGGCCGTGCCGCTGGAGATCTCGAAGGGGTTGAACCACGCCCAGGAGAAGTCCTGGTGGCCGGTGACCAGGGCCCAGGTGCAGAAGACCAGCAGGACGGCATACTCGAAGACCAGCAGGCCGAACTGGAGCCGGGTGGCGCTGCGTACGCCGGTGATCGCGAGGACGGTGACGGCGGCGAGGACCACCAGGCCGACGACCGTGCTCGCGGCGGTGGACGTCGGGTCGAGGGCGATCCCGGCGAGGGTGTCCAGGCCGGCCTTGTTGGCGAAGATCAGCACGACCGAGCCGGTCACCGCGCTGGTGTAGGCGAGGAAGATGATCGTGCCGACAAGGGTGACCCAGCCGGCCAGGAAGCCGGGCCAGGGGCCGAGGGACTTGCCGACCCAGGTGTAGCCGTTGCCGCAGTTGGGTTCCGAGCGGTTGAGGCGGGCGAAGGCCGTGGCGATGCCGAGGACGGGCAGGAACGCCAGGAGCAGCAGGGCCGGGGCCTGGAGACCGACGATCGTGCCGATGGTGCCCATGCCGATGGCGATGCTGGTGGTGGCCGCCGTGCTGGAGGCGGCGATGGCGACACCGTCGACGACGCCGAGCGAGCGGCGCAGTTCGGCGGGCGGGCGGTCCGGAGCGGACTTGCCGGGAGCGAGGGAGGACATCGGGGCTCCTCACGAGGAGGGAGAGGGACGGGAGGAAGAGCCGTGTGGGGATGCGAAGGATGGAACAACGGCCGCACACCTTGCGTCAATGCCGTTGACATAAGGCTGGGGTGCGCCGTTCACTGAGCGTGCACAGGCCCGTCGACCGTGCGAAGGGATCCGCCCTCATGCCCACCCGCGCCCCGCAGGAACGCCGACGCCGCCGCCCGACCGCCTCGGGCGTCGTGCTGTCGAAGGAGCTCATCACGGAGACCGCGCTGCGGCTGATCGGCGAGCACGGTCCTGAGGCGCTGAGCGTGCGCCGCCTCGGCGCGGCCCTCGGGTGCGACCCGAGCGCGCTCTACCGCTACTTCCGCAACACCGACGATCTGCTGCTGGCCATCGCCGACCGGATCATCGGGGACACCATGGTCGGCTTCGTGGCCGGTCCCGACTGGGTCGCCTCGCTGCGCGAGATGGCGATGCGGGTACGTGCCGGATACCTCGCCCATCCGCGGGCCGCGGCCATGGCCTCGTACCGGGTCACGCGCCGCGAGAACGAGTTCCGTGCCGTGGAGACCGGGGTCGGTCTGCTGCTCTCCGCCGGCTTCCCTCCGGCCGACGCCGTCCGCCTCTACCTGGCCTTCATCGACACGGTCCTCAGCCACGCGGCCCTCGACGCGGCATGCCACGCGCTCCCGCGGCAGCAGCGCGAGGCCGACGAGCGGGCGTGGACGGAGGCCTACCAGTCGGTCGACCCGGCGGCCTACCCCGCGCTGGGCGAGGTGCGGGGCGAGCTGCACGCCATGGCCGAGAGCTCCTTCGAACCGGCCGTGGACCTGCTGCTCGACGCACTGGCGGCCAAGGCCTCGGCCCTTCGCCCGCGGACGTGAACCGCTCCTCCTAGGCGCACTGTCGCACTCCGCAGGGAGCGGTCATGCTTGCCCCGACGAGTCGGAACGAGCGATCGACGGAGCCCGTATGACGACGGACAGGGGCACACAGGTCGAGGTGAGGCCGGTCGCGGGACACATCGGCGCCGAGATCACGGGCGTCGACCTGGCCGGGGATCCGGACGACGCGGTGGTCGCCGGGATCCGGGCGGCGGTGTTGCGCTGGAAGGTGGTGTTCTTCCGGGGGCAGCGCCTGGACCACTCCTCGCATGTCGCGTTCGCCCGGCGGTTCGGCGAACCGGTCCGCCTGGGCAAACGCGGCAGCGCGTCACCCCCGGACTTCCCCGAGGTCGAGACGACGGCGGACCGGCTGGAACTCGGCGGGCGCTACGGCATGGACCACGACGAGTGGCTGCGCAGGCGCCGGCACTCCCTGCTGCGCGGCTGGCACTGCGACCACGGCGCCCGCGTCGATCCGCCGGCCGCGACCATCCTGCGCGCGGAGGACGTGCCCCCGTACGGCGGCGACACGACCTGGTCCAACCTTGCCGCCGCGTACGCGGGGCTCTCGGCGCCCCTGCGCGACTTCGTCGACGGGCTGCGCGCGGAGCACCGGCTGGGGGTCGGTTACCAGCCACGGCCCGGCGACGACGCGTACGTACGGCATCTGCTGGACCGGCAGATCGCCACCGAGCATCCTCTGGTGCGGGTGCACCCGGAGACGGGTGAGCGGGTGCTGTTCGTCAACGGCTACTACGTCGAGCAGATCCTGGGGCTGTCGCGCATGGAGAGCGCGCCGCTGCTGGAGATGCTTCTCGGTCAGGCGACCCGGCCCGAGTACACCGTGCGGTTCCGCTGGGAGCCGGGCAGTGTGGCCTTCTGGGACAACAGGGCCACCATCCACCTGGCTCCCGGCGACACGACCCATCTCGATCATCCCCGGGTCATGCACCGGGTGATGCTCGCGGGAGAGGTCCCGGTCGGCGTGGACGGCAAGCCGTCGGCACCGATCGTGGGGAGCGAACCGCAGCGCTGGTGAGGACGACGGGGCGGGCCGGGCGGATCCGCGGGGCTCAGCCGGCCTTGGCCTGGGCCGAGATGCCGCCGTCCACCGGCATCGCCACACCGGTGACGAACGACGAGCGGTCGCTGCACAGCCAGGCCGCCGCCTCGGCGATCTCCCGGGGCGAGGCCATGCGCTTCTGGATCTGCGGGGCGATGAACGCCTGCTCCAGGTCCGGGTACTGACGCACGGCCTCATCGATCATCTCGCTGCGTGTCGTGCCGACGACGAGCGCGTTGACGCGGATGCCCCGGTCGCCGTACTCGGCCGCCGCCGCGCGGGTGATCCCCAGGATGGCGTGCTTGGACGCGACATACGGGACGGAGGCTCCGGTCGCGTAACGGCCCGCCGTACTGCTGGTGTTGACGATGGAGCCGCCCCTGCCCGACGCGAGCATCACGGGCAGCTGGTGCTTCATGCAGTTCCACACGCCCCGGACGTTGACGTCCATCGTGCGGTCGTACACCTCGTCGTCGGTCTCGTGCAGGAGGGTGCCGACGGTGGCGTAACCCGCGTTGTTGAAGGCGGAGTCGAGCCCGCCGAAGCGTTCCACCGCCGCCTCGACAGCGCGGCGGACGTCGGCGGCGACGGCGACATCGCCCGGAACCGCGAGCGCCCGCCCGCCGGCCGCGACGATCTCCTCCACGATCTTGTTCAACCGCTCCGCGCGGCGGGCCGTCAGGACAACCGCCGCGCCCTCTTCCGCGAACAGACGTGCGGCGGCCTCGCCGATACCGCTGGACGCGCCCGTGATCATGACCACCTGGCCTGCGAGCAGGCCCCGGTGGCTCCCCTGTGTGATCTCTTGTCCGGTCATCGGGCGAGCATACGCATCACGGCGTCGGCCGTAGCAGGGGCGAATCAGCCCCTCCGGTCAGCCTCTCCGGTCAGCCCTTCCGGCTGCTGAGCCGCCGCCAGACGAGGTCGATGAGCCACGCGTTGACCATGGCGGACGCGGCGAGCACGGCGTACATCCAGGCCACCGATCCGCCCGGGATCGCCAGGGCCAGCAGGCTGGTCGGGGCGGTGAAGAGGATCGGGATCACGGCGGCGAAGGAGGCGTCCGCCTGAGGCTGTGACGACACAACGGCCAGCCAGACGATCAGCGCGGCGGACACCGCGAGATACAGACGGGCGGGCCAGGTGCCGAAAGGAGCGCCCAACGCCTGGCCCCCGGTGACTGAACTCATCGTGCTTGCTCCCTCGTACGAGGGGTTCCGGCCGCTCCGGCGCCCCGCTGCGGTCCAGTCTCTTCGGGTGGGTCCGGTGGGGCATGAGTTCACATACTCAGTTCGGCGGGGTGCGTACTCACCGAGCCACCGCGTCCGAAGCACCGCCGCGCCGACGGGTTCTACGCACCGGACTCGAAGGTCCCGTACCGGGGCGGGCCCGTCGTCTCGTAGATCTGGGACGTCACTCCGCTCGGCGTCGTCTCGCTGCGCAGCAGCCGCAGCCCGGACGGCTCGCCGTTCTCCGGGAACAGCCGGCGGCCGCCGCCCACGACCACCGGCGCGATCATCAGGCGCACCTCGTCGACCAGTCCGGCGGCCAGCAGGGACGCGCCCAGGCGGGCGCTGCCGTGGATCTGCAGCTCGCGGCCGGGCTGCCGCTTCAACTCGGCGACCTGGGCCGGAACGTCTCCGGAGAGGATGGTGGTCGGATCCCAGCCGGCCGTGGTCAGGCTGTGCGAGGCCACGTACTTCGGCAGGCCGTTGAGCTTGGTGCCGATCGGGTCGTCCGGGTCGTTCATCTTCGGCCAGTCCCTGGCGAAGTTGACATAGGTGCGGCGGCCGAACAGGAACGCGTCCGCCTCGTCGAGCCAGCCCGTGACGATCCGCATGTACGCGTCGTCCAGGTGCGGCACGAGCCAGCCTCCCCGCGTGAACCCGTCGCTGGTGTCCTCCTCAGGGGACCCGGGGCCCTGCGCCACGCCGTCCAGCGACAGGAACTCCTGCAGAATCAGTCTCACGGTGAACTGCCCTTCCTCGGTTGCAGGCGCTCGCGGGGAACGCCCGGTGACGCGGACCTCCCGCGCACCCAGCCGTACATCACCACCGAGCACACCGCCGCGAACGCGCACCACGTCGAGACGAACTCCAGCTCCCACACCACCCAGCAGACCACCGCGCCGACGGCGACCAGGATGCCCAGCAGCACAATCATCCGGTCGCCGGAGAGAAGCAGCGAGCCGACCGTGGCCAGGAGATAGCCCGCCACGAGCAGTTCGGCCTGAGGCAGATCGATGACGTATCCGACGGTGTGGCCACGGATGTCCGCCGTCACGGAATGGGTGGCGAGGTTGTACGAGAGGGTCGCCGCGGTGGCGAGACCTGCGGCGAGCGGGATGATCAGCCGGTGCCGGGCACGCGGCGGCATCGCGCACAGCACGGCCACCGGTACCCACAGCGCCAGCAGCGGAAGCGCTATCGCCGCCCAGGCCACGGTGGCGGGTCCCGTGCCTCCCCCGGAACGCCAGACCAGGGACTCGACCACCTGATGAGCCCCGAGCAGCAACGGCAGCCCGGCCAGCGGAAGATCCCCGACCCTGCGGGTGCGCGCCACGCAGGCGACTCCGACGGCGGCGATGCCGCAGCCTGCCACGAGATCGGCCGTCGCGCTCCAGCACATCACGCCACCAGGTGTTTCGTCTTTCGGGGTCCGGCCTTGCGCTGGCCACGGTACGGCCCGGCCCGCCGACGCCCGCGCTGACACGGCCGCCATGCCCCTGAGCGGCGGCGGGACCGGCAGGACCGGCGGCGGGATCGACGGCAGAAGGATTGCCGGGGCCAGTAAGCGCTCTCTAGACTCATGGGAAATGAACTCGGAAAGCTTGGTGGACGACTCCTACTTCGACTACTGCCCCTGGGACTTCGTCCTTCGCGCGTCCGACGAGCAGCGCGCCGCGCAGGCGGCGCTGCAGAAGCGACTGGCCGACGGCGGCGCGAGCTTCGGCCCGTCCTCCTACGTCTCCCCCGCCGCCGGGGTGTTCACCGACGTCCTGCGTCTGGGCGAGAACTCCTACATCGCCGGGCACGCGTACGTCACCGGCGACGTGACGACCGGCGCCGACTGCACGGTCAATCCGTACGCCACCGTGCGGGGCCGCGTCACCCTCGGGGACGGTGTACGGATCGGCGCCCACAGCTCCCTGCTCGGCTTCAACCACGGATTCGCGCCCGACCGGCCCGTGCACCGGCAGCCCCTCACCAGCAAGGGCATCACCGTCGGCGACGACGTGTGGATCGGCTCGAACGTCGTCGTCCTCGACGGGGTGACGATCGGCGACCACTGTGTGGTGGGCGCGGGCGCCGTCGTGACCAAGGACCTGCCGCCGTGGACGGTCGCCGCCGGGAACCCGGCCCGTCCGCTGCGCGACCGCCGCGGTCAGGGGGCCGCGTCCGCCGGAAGCCCGGTGACGGCAGGCGGCCTCGGGGACGCCGTCGCCCGCTTCGCGGACCGGGCCCGGAGCCAGGCCGCCGACCTCCTCGCCCGTGGCTGGAACGCGGACACGGGCCGCTACAGCGACCGGCCCGGAGCGCCCGAGACGATCCGCGCGCACTGCGACGCCGTCGAGATCGCCGACCTCCTCCTGCGCTCGCATCCGCCGCAACTGCCCGCCGCCGAACACGTTGAGCGGCTGCATGCCCTGCAGGACCCCGACAGCGGACTCGTGCCCGAACTCGCCCCGGACGGCGGTCCCGGTGCGCTGCCCGCCCCGGCGGCGGACGGCTGGATCGACGACGGGAGCGCGGAGTACCACGTGCTGTCCGTGGGCTACGCGCTGGACCTGCTGGGCTCGCGATTCGCCCACCCGGTGCACGTCGTACGGCGCATGACGGCAGATCGGCTCGTCGCGCGTCTGGACTCGCTGCCGTGGCGGACCCGGGCATGGTCCGCCGGTGCGTGGGTGGACTGCTGGGCGACCGGTGCGCACCGGAACCTGGAACTGGGCGCCGAGGCAGGCGCGCCGGGCACCTTGGAGGCGCTGTTCGGCTGGCTGGGCACCCGGGCGGATCCCTGGACGGGGATGTGGGGCGAGGCCGCTTCACCCGCAGCGGGACGGCTGCAACTGGTCAATGGCTACTACCGGCTGACGCGCGGCTCGTTCGCGCAGTTCGGGCTGCAACTGCCCTACCCGGAACGGGTGGTGGACACCGTGCTGGCCCATGGCGGTGAGCCGCGCTGGTTCGCGGCGGGCCGTCAGAACGCGTGCAATGTGCTGGACGTGGCGCACCCGTTGTGGCTCGCCGGGCAGCAGACCCGCCACCGTGCGGCCGAGGCGCGGGCCTGGGCCCGGGAACAGCTGGGCCAGGCGCTGGAGCGCTGGCGGGACGGGGCCGGTTTCGGGTTCGGCCCACCCGGCGAGGGCGGTTCGGGTCCCGGTCGGGACCCTGGTCTCCAGGGCACCGAGATGTGGCTGGCGATCATCTGGCTGCTGGCCGATCTGGCGGGTGTGGCGGACCGGCTGGGCTACCGGCCGCGCGGCGTCCACCGCCCGGAAGCCGCGCGCTCACCCGCATCACGGATCCCTGCTCAGCCGATCCCCATCGACAACTCGCTGTAGTAGAAGTCGTGGTCCGAGTGGGGGGTCGGTCGAGTGCCGGTGTCCGCCCAGCGTGCGGCCCCCCGCGCTCCCCACACGAACAGGTAGTCGAGCTTGCGGCCGTCCTCGTAGGTCGGAAAGGCGTACGGCGGGTCCGACTCGCGAGGGCCGCTCGCCTCGATGCCGTCGTACATGACGTCCAGCTCCGGTGCGGCGGGCGGGGCGTTCAGGTCACCGGCGATGACGACCGGGCCGTCCGTACCCAGCCGGTGTGTGCCGTCCGGTTTCCAGCCGTGGATGAACGCGGCCTGGGCCTCGCGTTCGCTGTCCTTCGTGACGCCGACGCTCAAGTGCGTGCTGCACGCGGTGACTTGGGGACCCGAGGGGCCCTGGTGTCCGGCAGCGCGTACGACGGCGCAGATGATGCCCCGTTCGCCGCCCCTGTTGTCCGTGTTCGGCAGCAGGGCAGGTGGCAGGACCTTCGTGGCCGAGTGGAACAGGATGGCGTTGCCGTACGGCTGGCCGTCGGCGCAGTCCGTACCGGTGTCGATGAAGGCGCTGCGCAGGCCCAACTCCCGGGCGAACCGCTCGCCTTGGGCCTGGCACACCTCCTGGAGGCCGATGAACAGCCAGCGGTCCATGCTGCCGCGCCCTACGGCCCTGATGGCGTCGGCTTCTTCCTTGATCCAGTCGCCTGCGTCGCCTCGATGGCCGATGTTTCCGTAGATGTTGAAGGTGCCGACGTAGTGGCCCTGGGTGACATTCGCTCGGGCGGCCACATCGGGGGCGGCGGTCGCGTCGGGGGCGGCACCGCTTCCCGCGGGGAGTGCCACCAGAACACACAACAGGGCCAGCACAATTGCCCTGGCCCCGCCGCGTCTCCTCGTACGACGCGTTGTCATGACATCGAAGATACCGTCGTTGCCTGTGACCCGGTTGGGCCGCAGTGCCAGATGTGAATGGCCCAGTCCCCCATGGCGGTTGGGCGTCAGCGCCGTCGGTAGAGCGTGATCGAATGGCCGACGTCGTCGACCGGTGTGCTGGTGTCGAGCAGCGCGGCCAGCCGTCCGTCGGCCTTGGCCGCCGCGGAGTCGGACACGACGAGCAGCCCGTGCACCTCGCTCAGCGGGGCCTTCAGCGGGTTGGACGCGTTGATTCCGTAGTACGAGGGCACACCCGCGCCCTTGTAGACGAGCCACACCCGCTGCCCCGGGTGGTCACGGTGGAGGCGATCGCCGAGGCGGCCGAGGTCCTGGCCCCAGTCGACGTTCGAGTCGTGCAGCCGCAGATGGGTCTTCGACGGCCCGCCGAACGCCTCGTTGGAGTACGGCAGGTAGTACGGAAACGTCCGCAGTGAACTGACGGCCACGAAACACACCAGCGCGGCCGTCACGCCGTACACCCACCGGCGGCGCAGGAGCGTGACACCGGCGGCCGCCACCGCCGCGAACATCGGTACGAAGATCGCGTACCGGACGCCGAGGTCGCGGGCCCCGTTCATGGACACGGCAAGGAGCAGGCCCGCGGGGACAAGTACGTACGGTGCCGCGGGCCGCAGCCGGCGCAGCGCCAGGACCGCGACGGCGCCGGCGAGCCACAGGACGAGCATGCCGAGCGGAGTCTTCACCAGGAGCGCGGCCGGCAGGTAGTACCAGAGCGAGCCCTCGTACAGCCTGCCGAACAGGAAGCCCTGCCAGATGTCGTACTCGAAGCCGAACTGGATGCGCATGCCGTCCCGGTACGCCTCAGGGAACGGCAGCCACGCGGCGATGCGGCCGCGCATCCCGCGGATGTCCGGCACGTTCTCGGGCTGTGCCCAGCGCAGTCGCGGGTCGACGACCAGGTAGGTGGCCCACACGACGGCCACCGCGACGAGGGCCATGCCGAGGGCGGCCGCGGCGCCGTACGCAAGGATCCGCATCCGTTCCCGTGCGTTGAGCCCGGGTGTCCTGCGGGCGTACCAGAACGACAGGACGGCCAGCAGCATCAGGACGGGAACCACCGCCAGCATGCTCATCTTCGTGGCGACGGCGGCGCCCAGCGCCACGCCGGCGAGCGGGAGGCACAGGTACGGCCGTTGCCGCGCCCGCCACAGGAGCCAGACGGAGGTGAGCAGGAAGCCTGCCGCGGGGACGTCGAGCGTGGCCAGCGATCCGTTCGCGATGACGTCCGGCGAGAACGCGTACAGGGCGAGGGCCACCAACCCGCCCACCGGGCCCGTGAGATCGCGGGCGAACGCGAGCACGACGAGCCCGAACAGCAGCGTCAGCACGATCACCGGGAGTCGTGCCCACAGCATGAGCCGCTCCGGGTCGTTGCCCGACTCGTACAGCACGCTGCGGCCCAGGGCCATCTGGCTGCCGACGAAGTCGGAGTCGAGGTGCGCGTCGGTGAACACCAGCCCGGAGGCGACGATCAGCTTGCCCAGCGGCGGGTGTTCGGGGTTGTAACGGAGGCTGTGCTCCTTGAGGTAGACCTCGGCCGTGGCCACGTAGACGGGCTCGTCGATGGTCGGGGTCTGCTGGACGGCCGTGGTGACCATCGCGAACGCCATCTGGGCGAGGAGCGCGACGACGGCCAGCACGAAGAGCGAACGCCGGTGCCGCAGAAAGCGCTTGAGCCCATGGGATCGGCCTGGCAACCCGCCCGTTGCCTTCGGTGTGGGCAGGTCGGGCGCGGTGTGCTCATCACCGTCGAGCCCGGTGATCCGCGGCGCGCTCATGGGCCCACCCTCCCATCAACCTCACCCTCCGTGGCGCTCTTTCCCGACGCGGGGCCCAAGTGTTGGGCGGCGCTTAACCAATGTGACGCCTGCGGCCTCTTGGCACGCGAGTGAAAACCCGGGACTCTGAACTGCACATGTCACAAAGGGCGTTGGCCTGCACTGGTCCGATCAGGAGGACACTTTGAACGGCAGTCCCGCATCGAAGCTTTCCGGATCCCGGCGTCTGCGCCGGAGGTCACTCGGCGTCCTCGCGGGCGCCGCCGCTCTGGTCTTCGTCTTCCCGTCCACCGCCCTGGCGGCCCCGCCCGGCGCGCTGCCCGCCAACGCCGACGGACTGGACCAGACGTTCCAGCCCGCCTACGACTACGACACGGACGGCTGCTACTCGACGCCCGCGATCGGCCCCGGCGGCGCCGTCAACGGCGGCCTGAACCCGAGCGGCGCCCTCAACGGCCAGTGCCGCGACGCCTCGGACCTCGACAACACCAACGGCTACTCGCGCTCCAAGTGCAACAACGGCTGGTGCGCGATCGTGTACGCCCTCTACTTCGAGAAGGACCAGGCGCTGCCCGGCAGCAGCCTCGGCGGGCACCGGCACGACTGGGAGCACGTCGTGGTCTGGGTGCAGAACAACGTGGCCCAGTACGTCTCGACGTCCAACCACGGCTCGTTCACGGTCCACAACCGCTCGGCGATCCGCTGGGACGGGACGCACCCGAAGATCGTCTACCACAAGGACGGAATCAGCACGCACTGCTTCCGCGCCGCGACCGCAGGCGACGAGCCGCCGGAGAACCACAAGGGGACCTGGCAGTACCCGCCGCTGGTCGGCTGG
Source organism: Streptomyces sp. NPDC058697 (assembly GCF_042715345.1). Classification (NCBI taxonomy): domain Bacteria; kingdom Bacillati; phylum Actinomycetota; class Actinomycetes; order Kitasatosporales; family Streptomycetaceae; genus Streptomyces; species Streptomyces sp. NPDC058697. The sequence goes on along the minus strand of NZ_JBHXSU010000007.1, from coordinate 12,702 downwards.
AACGGCTATCCCGCAGGCGTGCGCGACACGCTGACCTCGTACAACTTCGGCAGTGCCACGCTCGGCATCAAGGACAGCACGTTCAACTCGCACCTGTCCTCGGCCAAGCCGTCCGGGATCGCGTTCGACCCCAACGCCTGACCTGACGTCACATGGAAGGCCCGCCCCCGCCGGGGCGGGCCGGCAGGACCCGGGCGGCGAAGCCGACGACGTCCTGGACGACCCGTTCCGGCTCCTCCCAGTACAGAAGGTGCCCGGCGCCCTCGTACACGACGAGGGTCGAGCCGTGGATCGCGTCGAGGATCTGCTGCTGGTCGGTGCGCGGCAGCGCGCTGTCCGCGTCACCCCAGATCACGAGCGTGGGTACGAGGATTCCCCGCAGTGTCGCGGCGAGATCGGCCTCCAGCAGGCCGCGCATTGTCTCCTGCCAGACCCGTGCGGGTACCTTGAGGTTCTCCTCGGCCATCGTCGCCAGGAGTCCGCGGGCCAGCGGCCGGGACGCGAGGTCGCCGAGCAGGTCCTCCACGAAGGCGCGTGGCACGGGGTCTTCGAGCGCCTGGACCTTCTCCCACAGGACCGTGCTGCCGGGCTTGTCCGCGAGTGTCGCCGGGACGCCCACCAGGACGAGGCCCGCGACCCGGTCGGGATGGCTGCCGGCGACCGTCCGGGCGGCCACCCCTCCGCTCGACGCCCCGACCAGGACGGCACGCTGAATGCCTGCCGCGTCGAGGAATTCCACCAGGTCGCCTGCGAAGTCCTCCGGCCGGTAGCCGTCCGGGGGCCGTTCGGCGTCGCCGTGGCCCCGCTGCGTGGGGGCGTATCCGTGCACCGCGGCGGGGAGCTGCCGGAGCAGCGGTTCGAACGTCCACCAGGAGTCGGCGAGGCCGTGCACGAAGACCACGGGAAGGCCCTCCGGATAGCCCGCCTCGGCATAGGGGAGCACCAGCCCGCTCCTCAGCTGGGCGGACTTCACCGCGATCGTGCTCACGGCGGCCCTCCTGACGTCGGTCGGCCCCCTGGCACGCGGACCCGCGGGGCGGCGCCACGATCTCTTTCATCGTAGTGACGGGTGCGGCGAAACGCCTGTCCGCGGCGGAGCGCTCGCCCACGACGGGACGGTCCGCCGCCCCCCCGGCTGCTCTTCTGGGCCCACCGCGTTCAACTCCTTTCGGGCGAGGGGCGATTTCTTGCTGTCCTTGCTTCAGATCTTGACGGGCTTGGTTCAGACCTTTAGGTTCACCGATCGCCGAGGTTCCACCCATGCGCTCAACGTTCACACTCATGAACTGATCGCGAACAGGAAGGGACGTTCCATGCTCGGAATCAGATCCTCCGGTCCGGCGCACGTCACTCTGCGGGTCCTTGCCCTGCGGGTCCTCGTACTGCTGGCCACTCTGCTGGGCCTCGCCGCGCCGCCCGCCCAGGCGGCCTCCACGGCGGCCCCGTTCAAGGTGCTCGCCCTCTACAGCGGTACGTGGGACGCCGCGCACATCAGTTTCGTCCGCGAGGCCAACCAGTGGTTCCCGGCCCGGGCCGCCGAGAACGGCTTCACCTACACGGCGAGCACCGACTGGAACCTCCTGGCCAACGGGGGCGTGAACGCGTACCAGGTCGTGCTGTTTCTCGACGAACTGCCGCAGAGCGCCAACCAGCGGGCGGGCTTCGAGCGGTACATGCGCGGAGGCGGCGGCTGGCTGGGCTTCCACGTCTCGGCGTTCACGACCGCAGCACAGAACTGGCCCTGGTACCACCAGCAGTTCCTCGGCAGCGGGAACTTCAGGTCCAACACCTGGGGTCCGACGACCGCGGTCCTGCGGACCGAGGACCGCACGCACGCCTCGACCAGGAACCTCCCGGCCACCTTCACCTCGTCGGTCAGCGAGTGGTACAGCTGGTCCAACGACCTACGGCGGAATCCGGACATCAAGATCCTGGCCTCGGTCGACGCAAGCAGCTTCCCGCTGGGCACGGATCCCAACCAGACCTGGTACAGCGGGTACTACCCGATTCTGTGGACGAACGCGAAGTACCGCATGCTGTACGCGAACTTCGGCCACAACGCCATGGACTACGCGTCCAACACCCCGTTGTCGTCCACGTTCGCGAGTGCGACCCAGAACCGCTTCCTGCTCGACGGACTGAAGTGGCTCGGCACCACCTGAACCACCCTTGTCCGGAAAGGACATCAAGCCAGGCGTTCGACGGTTCGTGCTACACCCACCGCCGCCGTGGGCTAGATTTCGAACGCCTCGATTCCGGACTCCATCGGAGGGGCGCTCTGCGCGGAATTACTGGAGCGGCACATGCACCCCTTGGAAGTTGTCAGACCCGCTCCGCCATTGATGCAGGGAGGGCTCGCGGACAGTCTCTTCGAGATGGCGGAACGCGATCCCACCCTGTCTCAGCTGGCCCGCCGTTCGGACGCCGCTCCGGGGGCCTGGGAACCGGTGGCCGCGATCGAGCTGCGGGACGAAGTCGTGGACGTGGCCCGGGGTTTCATCGCGGCCGGGATCTTCCCGGGCCACCGCGTGGCCGTCATGGCACGTACCCGCTACGAGTGGACCGTGCTGAGCTACGCGCTCTGGTCGGTGGGCGCCGAGATCGTGCCGATCTACCCGACGTCGTCGCACGAGCAGGTCGGCTGGATCCTCAAGGACGCCGGCTGCGTCGCGGTCGTGGTGGAGGACGAGCAGGGCATCATGACGGTCGGCTCCGTGTGCGCCTCGCTGCCGGCCCTGCAGCACGTCTGGCAGCTGGACTCCGGGGCCCTCACCGACCTGATGGAGCAGGGCCGGTCGGTCCCCGTCACCACCGTCGAGTCGATGCGCCGGATCGTGCTGCCCGACTCGACCGCGGTCATCGCCTACACCTCGGGTACGACGGGCGCCCCCAAGGGATGTGCCCTGAGCCATCGCAGCCTGGCGAGTTCCTGCGACACCCTGCTGGCCGGCTGGGGCCACACGGTGGCGCCCCCCGGGCAGCAGCCGGCCATCCTCGCCTTCCTGCCGTTCTCGCACGTGTACGGCCTCATGATCCAGGGGCTGTGCATGCGCGGCGGAATGCTGATGGGGCACGTGCCCGAGCTGCGCGCGGAGACGCTGTCCGCCGCCCTTCTGTCCTTCCGCCCCACGTTTCTCTACGCCGTCCCGTCCGTCTTCGAGAAGATCTACAAGAATTTCCTGCGCAAGGCTCAGGAGGCGGGCCGCGGCGCCCTGTTCGAGCGTGCGGTCCGCACGGCGCAGGACTTCGCCTCGGCTGCCGAGCGGCACCGGCTGGGAACGGGGCCGGGCCCCGGTTTCGATCTGCGCCTTCAACACGCCCTCTACGAAAAGACGGTGTACCGAAAGCTGCGTGCCGCGCTGGGCGGAAGAGTCCGCGGCGCGGTGTCGGGCGGCTCACCCCTCAACCGTGAACTCGCCCTCTTCTACGCGGGAATCGGGATTTTCGTCCACGACGGATACGGACTTACGGAAACCAGCGGAGGAATTACGGCACAGCCGGTCGGCCGGGAGAAGTTCGGAACCGTCGGACGTCCCCTGCCCGACATGGAAGTCCACGTCGCCGAGGACGGGGAGATCCTGGTGCGGGGCCCCTCGGTCTTCCAGGGCTACATCAACGACGAGGCGAGCACCCGTGCCGCGCTGCACAACGGCTGGCTGGCCACCGGCGACATCGGCCGGATCGACAGCGAGGGCTATCTGAGCATCACCGGGCGCAAGAAGGACATCGTCATCACGAGCAGCGGCAAGAGCGTGGCACCCGCGGCTCTCGAAGAGCGTCTGCGGGTCCATCCGCTCATCCATCAGGCGGTCGTCGTGGGCGACAACCAGCCCTGTGTGGGTGCCCTGATCACCCTCGATCCGGATTTCCTGGCGCACTGGCGCTCGGTCCTCGCCATACCGGGCGAGGTCCACGACCGCGAGATGCGCGAGGAGAACGCCCTGCGCGAAGAGGTCAAGCGCGCCGTCGCCGCGGCCAACAGCACCGTCTCGCGCTCGGAGTCCATCCGCGTCTACCGCGTGCTCCCCGAAGCGTTCGACCAGGCCAACGGCATGCTCACCCCCTCGATGAAGCTGCGCAGGGACGCCATCGCGCACCGCTACGCCGCCGAGATCGAGGCCATGTACCAATCGTCCTCGCAAGTCCCCCGCAGTCTCTCGGCCGCTGATCCCTACAGCTGGGACGACGCGGACAATGTCTTCAGGTGAGCCGCCGGGTTCACCCGAGCCATTGGTACGACGCCTGACGCGGTCAGGGCCGGGAGACAGACATGCGACGAGTACACGGGGGCCGGCTGCCGCGGTTGGCCGGGGTGGCGGCCCTCCTGGGGGCCGTCGTGGCCTGTGGGAGCACGGAGGCGGGGGCCGGGGACGCCTCGCCGGGCCCCGACACCGCCCAGGCCTCCCGCACTTCCCCTACCTCCCCCACCTCCCGCCCGTCGCCGTCGCATGCTCGCTTCGTCGAGGAGATCGAGTGGGCCGACGGGCGCCGCGTGGGCATGTACTACGCGGCGAAGCGCGGGCTCATGGAGCAGCACCAGGACACCGCGGGCGGCGCGTGGAGCAAGCCCCGCCTGGTGTACGCGACCAAGTCCGATCCGTGCCAGAGCATCACGCTCAAGGCGTTCGACGGCGGTACGGTCGCCGCCATCGCGAACTGGGGTCCCTACTGCTCCGACGGTGAGCCACCGATGGAGTCCATCGCCGCGGTCGGCACCAGGAACCTGTCGAAGTGGGACACGAAGCTCACCAAGGAGTTCGACGGCTGGGAGAAGGTCGAGGCGTCGGGCGACAACGAGTACCTCACCTTCGGCCGCAACTCGACCGAGTGGCTGACCCGACTGCGCTGGAGCCGGACGGACGGCTTCGGCGAGGTGGAGGAGACCCGCCGGTAGGACACACCGCCGTTCATGGGACACCGTCGTGCCCCGTCCGGCCTTCTCGGCAGCTGCGGGACCGACGAACTGCGCTCGGTCGTCGCGGAGTTACTCACCCGGCCACAGGCCGGCTCCACCCTTCTCAGGGCCCGCCGGGTGGCCGAGGAGGTGGGCCCACCGGGTGGCCGAGGGGGTGCCACCGGGTGGCCGAAGGGGTGCCGTCACCGGCCAGAGGCTTGCCATGGCGTTCCGGGAGGCCGGGCTCCCCGTGACCCGGCCTCCCGGAACCCCACTCGCCCGGCGCTGTCCCTCGTCCGGCATCGGCGGGCCGGCATCGTGGAACGCTCTCCCCCCGGTGCTCCCCCGTACGTCCACGTGTTCCCCCGTACATCCCCGTGGATCGTGCCGGCCCGCCATGACCTCAGCTTTCACGGTCGGGGCATTGTCCGGCAGTCCCCTGTCGCCACTTCAGACAATTTCGTGGCGCGAGTGGTGCGTTCTCGCCATGCCCCTTTCCCCACGGCCGCCAGGATTCGTAGCGTGCGGGTCGACAGAGGCACACGGCGACGGGGGATGCGATGGGACGTCGTGAGCGGCCGCTGGACCCGGCCGAGGGACCTGTCGCGCAATTCGCGTACGAGCTGCGGAAGTTGCGTCAGGAGGCGGGCGGGATCACCTACCGCGCGATGGCCCGGCAGGCGCACTACTCCGCGGCCACGCTCGCGCACGCGGCGGCCGGCGAGCGGCTGGCCTCGCTGCCGGTGACGCTCGCGTATGCCGAGGCGTGCGGCGGGGACCGCGACGAGTGGGAGCGACGGTGGCACCGGGCCTCCCAGGACACGGCCGAGGAGAGCCGCGCCGCCGACGACGAGGCGGAGGCTCCCTACCCCGGTCTGACCCGCTTCGAGGCGGGCGACAGCGAACGCTTCTTCGGCCGGGACGATCTCGTCGGCCAACTCGTCGACCTGGTGCGGGACAAGGACTTCGTCGTTCTGACCGGCCCGTCCGGCAGCGGCAAGTCCTCACTGCTGCGCGCGGGTCTCATCCCCCGCCTCCAGAAGACCGACCCGCCGCGTGACCGGCCCGCGACGATCCGCATCCTCACCCCGGGACCGCACCCGGCCCGCACCCACGCCGACGCCCTGGATCCGAACACCACCCGCTCCGGGACCGTCGTCGTGGTGGACCAGTTCGAGGAACTCTTCACCCTCTGTGCCGATCCCGCCGAGCGAAAAGGCTTCCTCGACCTGCTGTTCACCGCCGTCCGCCCCGATCACGGCATCCGCGTCGTCATCGCGGTCCGCGCCGACTTCTACGGCCACTGCGCCCGGTACCGCCGGCTCGCGCAGGCCGCACAGGAGGCGACGCTCCTGGTGGCTCCCATGAGCACGGAAGAGCTGCGCGAGACGATCGTGAAACCGGCCGCACTCGGGGGTCTGATCGTCGAACGGACGCTGACCTCACGGATCATCGCCGAGATCCAGGACGAGCCCGGTGGCCTGCCCCTGATGTCGCACGCCCTGCTGGAGACCTGGCGCAGACGCCGGGGCAGAGCGCTGGGCGAGGCCGCGTACGACGCCGCGGGAGGCATTCACGGGGCGATCGCCCGCACCGCCGACGATCTCTACGAGAGCCTCACCGGCCGCCAGGCCGACACCGCCCGTCGCATCCTGCTCCGCCTGGTGAGCCCGGGTCAGGGAACCGGGGACACACGCCGTCCGACCCGGCGCACGGAGCTCACCGCGCTGGGCGACGGCACGCACGCCGACGCGGATGCCGACGCCGACGCCGACGCGGATGTCGTGCTCGAACGACTCGCCCGCGCCCGTCTCATCACGCTCGACGAGGACACCGTCGACCTCGCCCACGAGGCCGTACTCACCGCCTGGCCCCGGCTGCGGACCTGGATCGACGAGGACCGCGAGCGGCTCAGGTCCCAGCACCGGCTCACCGAGGCGGCGGCCACCTGGCAGGACCTCGGACGGGACGCGGGCTCCCTCTACCGGGGCGTACGACTGTCCACCGCCGAGGAGCAGTTCGGCGCCACGGACGATCTCACCCCGCTGGAACGGGAGTTCCTCGACGCCGGTCTCGACGCCCGCCGGAGCGAGCAGCGAGGCCGCAGGACCCGTACGGTCGTCCTCTCCGTCCTTGTGGTGATCAGCCTCGTCGCGGCACTCGTCGCCTGGGAGCAGAACCAGTCCGGCGAACGGCGGCGGATCGAGGCGGAGGCCCGCCGGCTCGTCGGAGTCGCGGAGAGTCTGCGCCTGTCCGACCCGGTCACGGCGATGCGGCTCAGCCTCGCCGCGTGGCGCGTCGCCGACCTTCCCGAGACACGCTCCGCGCTGCTCGGCGCCGCGGCGCAGCGGAACCAGGACGTGTTCACCGATCCCGACGGCACCGACGAGACCATGCGGCATCTCAGCGCCGACGGCCGCACTCTCCTCAGCGTCGGCACCGGTCAGGTGACCCGGTGGGACGTGGGGACAGGCCGGCGTACGGCCACCTGGCCCGGGCTCGGCGAGGCGGCGAAGGACGTGGGATTCATCCGGGCGGACGCTTCATGGATCCCCGAGTTCGACGGAGGCAGGGCCGCGCTGCGGAACCTCGCCACGGGGCGCCGGGACGGAACACCGCTGGCGGTCGCCGACGGCGGCGTCGAGATGGGGACGAGCGGTCGCAGCCTCCTCGTCCACCACTCCGAGGGATCCGAGCGCCGAGTGCAGCTCTGGGACGCCCGGTCCCGGCGGAAGCTCCTGGAAATCGTGCGCGAATCGGACGCGAAGGCGGACGGGACGACCGGCTCCCAAGTGGAGTGGGCGAGGCTCACGGCACACATGAAACGGCAGCAGAAGGACGGCCGGGGCACGGCTCTCACGGACGACCCCGCCTTCATGGATGCCGCGGTCAGCGCGGACGACCGTCTGCTGGCCCTGTGCGTCCCGGGCGAGCGGTTCGAGTTGTGGGATGTCACCGAGAAGCGTCGAACACCCGCGCCCTGGCTGCCGAAAGCCACCATCGAGCAGTGCGTCAAGGAGCGGATCGAGTTCACGCCCGACGGCCGGTACCTGGGACTGATCGACACCACCGGATTCCGGGCGTGGGACGTCGCGTCGGGCAAAGAGCTGCCCGCGGTCACGTACCCCGGTCTGAAGGTCGCTCAACTCAGTTCGGACGGCGCCTTCTTGGTGGCGTCGGACGGCGAGGAGATCCTGGTCTGGCGGATGGACTCACCCGACTTCCCTGTCGTACGGCACCAGTTGGCCGGCGAGACCGTCCAGGAGATCAGGGTGGACACCGAGGCCGGCATCGTCCGGTACCTCGGCGGCCCGGAGGGCTCATGGGGACCTGCCGTCCACACACTGAACGTGGGCAGCGCGGTGAACACCCGCTGGGCGCCGTCCCGCGCCCTGGCCGTCGAGTTCGGCGCGGACGGCAGGACACTTGCCGTCGCCGGCGTCGACGAGGACGGGACGCACCTTCGGTTCCGCGTGGTCGACGGACGTACGGGACGACTGCTGGCCGAACCTCCGCCCGTGCTGTGCCCAGCTTCTGCGGACCATGCGGCGTCCGGAGGCTGCGATGCCCTGCTCGCCATCGACTCCACCGGCAGAGAACTCGCCTACGGCGTGGTGGACTTCGCGTCAGGTCCCCCCACGACCAAGGTGTCCCTCTACGACATTCCGCGACGGCGCGTCACCATCACCCTCGGCTCCGATGCGGTCGGCGCCGAGGCGCTGTCGGACATCGCCTTCGGCGCCGACGACCGGTCGCTGCTCCTCTCCCCGCTGCCCGGCTCCATACCCGAGGCCACCCGTATCTGGGACCTGCGCCGCCGGACCACGACCGGCACGCTCCCCGGTTCCGTCGGCGCGGTGACCTCGCATCCCGACGGCGACCTGCTCGTCACCGAGCGCGGGCAGGCGTACCGCATGCCCGCGGGCACCCGGCTGCCGTCCGTCAGAAGCCCCGGCAAGTCCACCGCTCTGGCGTTCAGCCCCGACGGGGATCATCTGGCCGTGGGTGACGGCTCCGGCCGGGTCGTCCTCTGGGACGGGAAGCTGGACCGACGGCTCGGTGTCCTCGCCGACCCGGACACGACCACCTACCAGTACGTGTCGGCCCTGGCCTTTTCCGCCGACGGCCGCACGCTCGCCGTCGCGGGTGACGAGGGCACCCTGCAGCTCTGGGACGTCCCCTCCCGCCGGCGGATCGGATCCTCGCTCGTCACACCGGGCGACACCGTCCGCGCGCTGGCGTTCGGCCCCGACGGCGGCACGCTGTACGCCGCCGGGGACCACGCCCCCTTGCAGACGTACGAGATCACCCCGGACCATGCCGCGCGGACCGTCTGCCGTCGCGTGGCCACCGGGCTGTCGCGGGACGACTGGAACCGCTACGTCCAGGACATCGCCTACAGAAGGAGCTGCCCGAAGCACTAGACGGACCGCCGGGCCTGCCTGGGCGGACCACCGGGCTTACCTGGGCGGAGCGCCGGGCTCCCTTCTCCTCTCGGGGCGCCCTGACGAGGAACGCCACCGGCCCGCGACCGCCTGAGCAGTTGCGGGCCGGTGCGGCGTTCTCCGCGGGGACCGGATCTACCCGGCGGCCGCCGCGACGACCTCGTCCTGGAACGAACCCACGGGCATGGAGATCGCCATCGCCGGTACGGGCATCTCGCGGGGCGTCCGCCGGGCCTCGCGCAGACTGGGCGCGGGGCCGGCCGGGACCAGCGGGGCACGCTCGATGGCGCGGGCCCGGCGCGAGAACCAGACGATCTTTCCGCCGGTGTCGGTGCCGCAACAACCCCATCCGTCGCTCAGCGCGGCGATGCGGGCCAGGCAGCCGGGCGTGGCGGACTCCGGATGGATCCCGCCGTCGTTGTCGGCGACGGCGGTGATGAGGTGCTGGCCGTTCCACCACATCTCGATGGTGGTGTTCTTGTCGGCCGCGTGCTCCCCGATCGAGCGGAGCAGCACCTCGGCGCAGTGACAGACGGGCTCGACGAGGTTCTCAAGGTTCCAGTACCGGAGATGGGCGGCCAGAATGCGCCTGACCTGGTCGACCCGCTCCGGACTGACTTCCACGTCGAGGTGGTAGTAGCAGGGCACTACGGTCTTCATCGTCGTTGGCTCCTCACCGGCGAAGCTCTTGCTCCTCCTCGCCCCTGCGGGCCGAGCCCCGAACACGAAGCGTGAGCAGTGATCGCTTCTGAGTCAGTCCCAGAGTGGGAGCGGTACTCCATTCGTGCAACACGAGAGCGCGTCGGATGTAGTTGAAGCGACAACAGGACGTTGAGTGTCACCGAGTGCACCATGGGTGAGGGCGTCGGCCGCTGTAGTCGGTCGATGCCTCTCCGCGCACGGGCTTCACGCACGATCCGGGCGAACCGTGCGCATTCGAGGGAGTGGAAGGTGACCAGTGAAATGCTGCTGCCTGCCAAAGCCGAGGTCGCCAGGCATCTGGAGCTGTACCGAGCCTGGGAACGCATGATGCTCGCGGCCCCCGCCGACCGTGCGGCGCGGGGCAATTTCGAGGACACGGGCTACACGCTGTGCGTGCTGATGGGCAAACGCTGCGCGCGGGAGGCCGTGCACGCCGCCGAGCGGTATCTGTCGGTCGGGCCGGGCGCCCGCCGCCGGGACCGGGCCAGAGTCGGTCCGGGCGACGGCAGGCGATCCGCCAAGTCCGGCAGGTCCGGCCGGTCCGACGGCCTCGCGGCAAGCCCTGTGGTGTAGCGGGGCCTCCAGCACTGCCGACCGGCACGGACCTGGTGCCAGAACGACGAGAACGACGAGAACGACGAAGACGCAAGCACAGCGAACAAGGCGCAGAGGAACGGCGGAGGTGAGATCCATGACCGACAACCCGGCCGACGGCCGTGTCCCCCCTGTTGGCCGCGTGCCCATCGTCCCGATCGGACGCGTCCCTGTGGTGGATGTCCGGCCGGCCGTCGACCGCGGCACCCGCCCGGCGAAGGCGGTCCCGGGCGAAGCCTTCCAGGTCACCGCCACCGTCTTCGGCGAGGGCCACGACGCGGTCGCCGCGAACGTCGTCCTGCGCGATCCGCAGGGCCGTACGGGCCCGTGGACCCCGATGCGCGAACTGGCTCCCGGCACCGACCGCTGGGGCGCCGACGTCACCCCCGGATCGGTGGGCGACTGGGTCTACTGGGTGGAGGCCTGGTCCGACCCCGTGACCACCTGGCGCCGCGCCGCCGGCATCAAGATTCCGGCGGGCATCGATGTCGGGCTGGTCCTGGAAGAGGGCGCCGAACTGTACGAACGGGCCGCCTCCGGAGTCCCGCACGAGGCCGGGCGAGCGTCGGTACTGACCGCCGTGGACGCCCTGCGCGACGAGTCCCGGCCGCCGATCGCCCGCCTCGCCGCCGCACTGACCCCGGACGTGGACACAGCCCTGGCCGACCACCCCCTGCGGGAACGGGTCTCCCGATCGGCCCCGCTGCCCTTGCTGGTGGAGCGGGAGCGGGCGTTGTACGGCTCCTGGTACGAGTTCTTCCCGCGTTCGGAGGGCGCGGTGGTCGAGGACGGCAAGCCGCCGGTCACCGGCACCTTCCGGACCGCGGCGCGACGGCTGCCGGCGATCGCGGAGATGGGCTTCGACGTGGTGTACCTGCCACCGATCCACCCCATCGGCACGACCTTCCGCAAGGGCCCCAACAACAACCTGTCCGCAGGCCGTCAGGATGTCGGGGTCCCCTGGGCGATCGGTTCACCTGAGGGCGGGCACGACGCCGTCCACCCCGACCTGGGCACGATCGACGACTTCGACGCCTTCGTACGTACCGCGGCGAAGCTGGATCTCGAAGTCGCCCTGGACTTCGCGCTTCAGTGCTCGCCCGACCACCCGTGGGTGGAGAAGCACCCGGAGTGGTTCCACCACCGCTCGGACGGCACGATCGCGTACGCGGAGAATCCGCCGAAGAAGTACCAGGACATCTATCCGATCGCCTTCGACAAGGACATGCCGGGTCTGGTCCAGGAGACGCTCAGGGTTCTGCGGTTCTGGATGAGTCACGGGGTGCGGATCTTCCGTGTGGACAACCCCCATACAAAACCGGTCATCTTCTGGGAGCAGGTGATCGATGACATCAACCGCACCGACCCCGATGTCATCTTCCTGGCAGAGGCGTTCACCCGCCCCGCGATGATGCACACGCTCGGCGCGATCGGATTCCAGCAGTCGTACACCTATTTCACGTGGCGCAACACCAAGGAAGAACTGACCGAGTACCTCACCGAGCTGTCGGGCGAGGCGGCCGCCTATATGCGGCCCAACTTCTTCGCCAACACCCCCGACATCCTGCACGAGTTCCTCCAGCAGGGCGGCCGGCCCGCCTTCGAACTGCGGGCCGTGCTCGCCGCGACCCTGTCGCCGACCTGGGGCGTCTACAGCGGATTCGAGCTGTGCGAGAACGTCCCGGTGCGGGACGGGAGCGAAGAATACCTGGACTCGGAGAAGTACCAACTACGTCCGCGGGACTGGGAGTCGGCGCAGCGCGAGGGTCGTAGCATCGCCCCTCTGATTGCCGAACTCAACGCGGTCAGGCGCCGGAGTCCGGCCCTGAGGCAACTGCGCGACCTGCACTTCCACCAGGCGGACCAAGAGGCGGTGATCGCGTACTCGAAACGGAGCGGATCGAACACGGTTCTGGTGGTCGTGAACCTCGACCCTCACCACACCCAGGAGGCCACGGTCTCGTTGGACATGCCACGACTCGGCCTCGACTGGCACGAGTCGATGCCGGTGCGCGACGAGCTCACCGGCGAGACCTACCACTGGGGCAGGACCAACTACGTACGCCT